>CACNUO010000006.1 GCA_902623585.1 uncultured Alphaproteobacteria bacterium
TAAAAAATTCTGCAGTAAAATACTTATGGTCTTTATTTCGTTTACGTACAGATAATGAGATTATTTTTTTTGTGACTGCAATTCTTAATAGGTGGTCGTAATTTTTAATTTTAGAATATTTATTTAAAAAATTGATTAAAAAATTTTTTGAAATTTTAATATCAATGCCAAAATATCTTAAATCTTTATTTAGTTTTTTTAAATGCTGATCAACTAAGATAAAATTTGGCTCTTTGCCAAATAGTCTAATGGTTGTAAAGATGCCCTTGTATCCCCAAAGAGAATTGAACTTAAGTAATTTAAAATTCTTAGCGTGAAAGGATTTTTTTAATAAGATATTTTCCATGTGGAGTTAAAAATGAGTCTGGGTGAAACTGTAATCCATAGACTTTATTAATATCATCTTCAACCGCCATTGCTACCTTTGTTTTTACACAACGCATTGTAATTATCATTGATTGAGAAACAAATGGTTCAGCCATTTTTAAGGAATGATATCGACCTCCAAGGAAATTAAAATTTTTTTTAAAAATTGATTTATCGTTAGTAACTTTAATATGACTCTGATAACCATGAAGAATATTTTTTTGTTGAATTATTTTAGCCCCTTCACAAAAAACTATTTGTTGGAAACCTAAACATATTCCTAATATTTTTTTCTTTCCTTTATATTTATTATAAATCTTAGTTGTTAATGGATAATCTTTTGGCTCACCAGGGCCTGGTGAAAGAACGATGGTCGAAGATCTTTCTAGTTTTGTTTGATCGATTTCATAATAATTTGAAACAAATGTTGGCTCAATGCTATCTAGTAGATGAGCTAAATTGTATGTGAATGAATCTTCGTGATCGATGAGATAAATCATTAATTAAATAGATCTAAAAGTGATTTAGCTTTAATATAATTTTCATTATATTCTTTTTTTGCGGTACTGCCTAAGATCACACCACTAGCAACTGATAATTCGATATCATTTTTAAAATTAAGTAGTGTTCTAATCATTATATTAAATCGCATATCACCATTTGAATGTATAATTCCAAAACTGCCTGTATAAATATTTCTGTCAAATTTTTCTTTTCTATTTAGAAGTTGAATAGTACTAATTTTTGGACAACCAATGACTGAACCACCTGGCATTAAAGAAGAAATTATATCATGGTTACTCATTTTATTTTTTATAACTCCCTTGATTGTCGTAACGTAATGAAAAAGATCTCGATACTCCTCAACTTTTTTTAGTTTATCTATTTTTACAGATCCAGTTTTACAAATTTTAGACAGATCATTTCTTTCCATATCAACAATCATATTATGTTCTTTAGTTTCTTTTTCATTTCTTCTAAAGAATGTGAGAGCTTTATTTTTATTTAACTGCTTTGTTTTTCTTAATGTTCCAGCAATAGGTTTAGTTCTAATTGTGTTATTTTTTTTCAATATGAGTGTCTCTGGTGAACAACTTATGATATTATAGTCTTTATCCCTGATAAGAAAACTTTCAGGCGATTCATTCATTTTCATTAGCTTCCAAAAAAGATCAATAGAATTGATATTACCTTTTTTCGAATATGTTTGAGCTATTTTAATTTGATAAGTTTTTCCCTGTTTAATATTTTTAGAGAAATCATTAAATATCTTAGAGTACTGCTTTAAAGATAAATTAAGATTAAACTTTTTATTTAACTGTAAATATTTTTTTGTATTTATACTTATATTTCTAAAATTGGCTTTAATGCTTTTGATTATTATTTTTTTACCAATACTAATTTTAGTTTGTGACTTGTAAAATACACCGCTATGAAAATTTTTAGATCGCTGTTTTGGTAACTTTATTCCTATATTTTCACAAAGAAGTTTATAACCAAAGAAACCAACATAACAATTCAATTCTTCAATCTTAGATTTTTTTGATTTTGATTGGATATTAAGAAAATATTTTAGATTTTTTTTATTAATAATAACTCTTCTAGAAAAATCAGTATAGATGTCATAACCCTTATCAGTTTTATAAATTATAAGAGGTTTATCTGATTGATATAGTCTATTTAGATATTCTTTATTGTTCAGCACTTGATTCTATTATAATTAGGATACTTATATGAAAAGTTTTTTTACTAAAATATTCTTTTTTGGCTTAACAGTCACATGGTCTTTAGGTCTTTTTGCACATGGAACTATCATTTTTCCAAATGTAGAACATGGTGATGGTTACATTGATGTTAAGATATATGACTCAAAAGAGAGCTTTTTGGATGAAGAATTAGCAATTGAGAGCGTTAGAAAAAGAGTGCAAAAGGGTGAGGTTGTAGTTCCTTTGAGTAAGATACATGAAGGAAAAATAGCAATTGTTGCCTATCACGATGAAGATTCAGATGGAAAATTAAAGACTGGATTATTCTGGAGACCAAAAGAAGGTTTTGCCTTTAGTAATAATTATCAACCAAAAGGTCCCCCATCATTTGAAAAAGCTGCAATCATTTTAGTTCATGGCGAACCCGTGGTAATAGAACTTAATTATTAAAAAATATATTGATGTCATTACAGTTACAAAACACATTAAGTGGTAAAAAAGAATTTTTTAAACCAGTTAATCCAGATCATGTAAGAATATATGCTTGCGGTCCAACTGTTTACAATTTTGCGCACATAGGTAATGCGCGTATGGCAGTTGTAAATGATTTATTAGTCCGTGTATTAAAAACACAATTTAAACAAGTGACCTATGTATCTAATATCACTGATATTGATGACAAAATAATAGAAGCTTCTAAAGAAACAGGTGAGGACATTAGTGTTATCACAAATAAATATACAGAGATTTACAATAATGACATGAGTGCACTTGGTGTTAATCTTCCTGATATTCAGCCAAGGGCAACTGATCATATTAAAGAAATGATCGAGTTGATAAAAAAATTAATTGATGAAAATAAAGCTTATGAAAAAGAGGGTCATGTTTTATTTCATGTGCCAAGTTTTGATAATTATGGAATTCTTTCAAAAAGAAATAGAGAAGAACAAATAGCTGGAAGCCGTGTTGAAATAGCGCCATTCAAAAAAGATCCAGCAGATTTTATTTTATGGAAACCATCTCCCTCACCCTTACCTGGTTGGGATTCACCTTGGGGATTTGGAAGACCAGGATGGCATTTAGAATGCTCAGTTATGTCAGAAAAATCATTAGGTCTTCCTTTTGATATCCATAGCGGTGGTATTGACTTGGTGTTTCCGCATCATGAAAATGAAATAGCACAAACTTGTTCTATATCTGAAAATAAAGATCCTAAAGATTTTGCAACTTATTGGTTTCATAATGGATTTGTTAATGTTGAGGGAGAAAAAATGTCAAAGTCAATTGGCAATATTAGACTCGTTCATGATCTCAATAAAAAATACAAGGGAGAGGTTTTGCGATTAACATTGTTGTCAGCTCATTACAAACAGCCATTGAACTGGACAGAAGAAATCATTGAACAAAATAGCAAAATGATAGATCGACTTTATAGAGTTCTATTAGAGCTGTCAGAAGTTGGAATAGATTCTAACTTACCTTCTGATTCTATTATGGAATCATTTTTAGATGATTTGAATACACCTAAAGTCATTGCAAAACTTAATGAAGAAGCAAATGATGCTTCATCTGCATCTGATGAAAGAAAAAAAGAAATCAAAAAAAATCTTCTTTCTGCCGGTAAAATATTAGGTATTCTTGAAGATGATCCAGGAAATTGGTTAGGTTATAATCAAAAAGATACTGAAAATGCTGAAGAAATTGAAAGGTTGATAAATGAACGTAATGAAGCTAGACGCAGTAAAAATTTTAATTTGGCAGATACTATTAGGAACACATTAAAAGATAAAGGCATAGAAATAGAAGATACTGATAAAGGAACGATTTGGCGGAAATCTAGATGAGTGAAAAGATAATAATTACATTTCCAGATGGAAATAAAAAGGAAGTCGATAAAGGCCTCAATGGTCTTGAATTGGCATCACAAATTTCTAAGTCTCTTGCCAAAGAATCAGTTGCTATAAAAATTAATAATGAGATAAAAGATATTGGTTTACCTATTAATGGTAATGCATCTGTAGCGATTTTAAAAAGAGATAGCAAGGAAGCACTTGAATTAATACGACATGATTGTGCTCATGTAATGGCAGAAGCTGTCCAGGAATTATTCCCTGGAACACAAGTTACAATTGGTCCAGCAATTGAAAATGGTTTTTATTATGATTTTGCAAGAGATGAACCTTTTACTGTTGCAGATCTTCCAAAAATTGAAAAGAAGATGCACGATATAATTCAAAGAAATAAAAATTTCATAAGAGAAGTGTGGTCTAAAGAGGAATCGATAAAATATTTTAAAGACAAAGGTGAAGACTATAAAGTTGAACTAATTAATGATCTGCCTGATAATGAGGAAATTAGTATTTACAAACAAGGTGATTGGTTAGACTTGTGCCGAGGCCCTCATATGGTTTCAACAAAACAAATTGGTAAAGCATTTAAGTTAATGAAAGTTGCTGGCGCTTACTGGCGAGGTGATTCATCTAATACAATGCTAACAAGAATTTATGGAACAGCCTGGGCAACAGAAAAGGATCTTGAACAACACCTTTTACAAATTGAAGAAGCAGAAAAAAGAGATCACCGAAAACTAGGAAGAGAAATGGATTTATTTCATTTTCAGGAAGAGGCTCCTGGAGCGGTGTTTTGGCATCCTAAGGGTTGGACACTATTCCAATCGCTAATAAATTATATGCGAAACAGACAAGACAAGGCAGGTTATGTAGAAACAAATACGCCAGATATGATGGATAAGTCTCTATGGGAAACGTCTGGTCACTGGGACAAATTTAGTGACATGATGTTTAGAACTGAAGCAAAAGACGATAAAATTTATGCTATCAAACCAATGAATTGCCCTGGTGCTGTAGAAATTTTTAAACAAGGATTAAAAAGTTATAGAGACTTACCATTTCTATTATCTGAATTCGGAAAAGTACATCGTTATGAACCATCAGGGGCTCTTCATGGATTAATGAGGGTGAGAGCATTCACACAAGACGATGCACATATATTTTGTACAGAAGATCAAATTACACAAGAGAGTAAAACGGTATGTGATTTGATACTTAGTATCTATAAGGACTTTGGTTTCGATAATGTTAGAATTAAATTTTCTGACCGTCCTGAAAAACGCGTAGGGGATGATGCTATTTGGGATAAAGCTGAGGCTGCATTAATGCAAGCCATGGAAGCAACAGGTCTTGAGTATACACTTAACCCAGGAGAAGGTGCATTTTACGGTCCAAAATTAGAGTTTGTTTTACGTGATGCAATTGGCAGAGACTGGCAATGCGGAACATTGCAAGTAGATTTAAATTTACCTGGAAGATTGGGAGCCACTTATATTGGAGAAGATGGTAATAAAAAAATACCAGTCATGTTGCATAGAGCTCTATTTGGTTCCTTAGAGAGATTCACGGGCATTCTAATTGAACATTATGCAGGCCATCTTCCTTTTTGGCTTTCACCATTGCAAGCTGTAGTTGCTACAATTACATCTGATACAGATGAGTATGCATATGAGGTACAAAAAGCATTAGTATCAAAAGGAATTAGGGCCGAAATAGATACACGTAATGAAAAAATTGGTTATAAAATACGTGAACACAGTAATAGTAAAGTGCCAGCAATTATTGCTGTTGGAAAAAAAGAAGCTCAAGATAAAACAGTATCTGTTAGAAGAATTGGATCTTCTGAAACAAAGACCTTTAAATTAGAAGATATTGTTACTAGCTTATTTAAAGAAGCAAAATCACCAATAGAATAAAAAATGAATAACATGCAAGGCAAGTTTCCAAGTACAAGACTTAGACGTAATAGAATGAAAGAATTTTCTCGTCGTTTAGTTGCTGAAAATACACTTAGTGTTAATGATTTAATCTTGCCTCTATTTGTATGCGAGGGAAACAAGGTTGATGATCCTATTAATTCGATGCCTGGTGTAAGCAGATACTCTATTGATAAACTTTTAAGTGAAGTAGAAAAAGCTGTTAAATTTAATATTCCTGCTATTGCAATTTTTCCGCAAATTGAAAGTGGCCTTAAAAATTCTGAGGGAAGTTTAGCTGTAGATGAAAACAATTTGGTGTGCAGATCAATTAAAAGTATCAAAAAAGATTTTCCAAATATTGGTATTGTATGTGATGTTGCGTTAGATCCTTTTACTGATCATGGGCATGATGGTTTAGTTATAAATGATAAAATAGATAATGATAAAACTTTGGAGGTTTTGGAACAACAAGCTCTAGTCCAAGCAAATGCTGGTTGTGATGTAATCGCCCCGTCGGATATGATGGATGGAAGAGTGGGGAGAATAAGAACAGCATTAGATTCAAACAATTTAGCAGATACCCTTATTCTCTCTTATGCTGCAAAATATGCTTCAGGTTTTTATGGACCTTTTAGAGATGCTATAGGTTCTGGTTCTAATTTGGGTAAAGATGGTAAATTAACATATCAAATGGATCCATCAAACAGTGATGAAGCTATTAGAGAAGCTGGATTAGATATAAGTGAAGGTGCAGATATGGTAATGGTTAAACCTGGTATGCCTTATCTTGATATTATTTCTAGAATAAAATCAGAATTTAAAGTTCCAACTTTTGCCTACCAAGTATCCGGTGAATATTCGATGATAAAAGAGTCAATTAATAAAGGTTGGCTTAATGAAAAAGTTGTAATGGAATCTCTTTTATCTTTTAAAAGAGCTGGGGCAAATGGTATACTGACTTACTTCGCATTAGAAGTTGCTGAAAAATTAAAAAATGAATAACATTCAATTTGAAAAAAGAAAATCTATAGAACAAGTTGAAGAGTCAAATGAGCTTGCTCCGAAATTTGATTCAAATGGTCTAATACCCGTTGTAACAACAGATTTTTCATCTGGTGAACTACTTATGCAAGGTTATATGAATGAAGAAGCCTTTAAAAAAACTATAAGTTTGGGTGAAGCTGTTTATTTTTCTAGAAGTAGAAATACCCTTTGGCACAAAGGTAAAACAAGTGGATTAACGCAGAAGATAAAAGAAATAAGAATTGATGATGATCAAGATTGTGTTTGGTTAAGGGTTGATGTCAAAGGTGGTGCTAGTTGTCATGTAGGATATAGATCATGTTTTTATAGAAGTATTCCATTGGATAACTCTAGCTCTAAAGTTGTTCTTAAATTTGAAGAGAAAGAAAAAGTTTTTGATCCTGAAGAAGTATATAAAGGTGCTCCAAATCCTACTAAACTATAATGTCAGACAAATTAAAGTTTATTGAAACTAGTAAACTTCCAACAGATATTGGAGAGTTCACTGTACATGCCTTTACAGATGAAAATGAATCTAAGGATCATTTAGCAATATGTATGGGTGACTTGCTTATCGATGAACCAGTTTTATCAAGAATTCATTCGCAATGTATTACAGGCGAATCTTTTTTTAGTATGAGATGTGATTGTAGATTCCAACTAACTGAGTCATTAAAACAAATTGCTCAGATTGGAAGAGGGGTTATTTTCTATCTTCAACAAGAAGGGAGAGGCATTGGTCTTTCAAATAAAATTAAAGCATATAGTTTACAAGACAAGGGATTAGATACTGTTGAGGCTAACCATCAACTAGGTTTCAAAGATGATGAAAGAACATATGAAAATATAGCTGGAATGGTAAAATATTTAGCAATCAAAGAATTAGATTTGATGACAAATAATCCAAAAAAAATAAAAGCGCTTGAAGATATGGGTATCAAAGTAAATCAAAGAGTTCCTATTTTGTCAGATACCAATAAGTATAATGAAAAATATATCTCAACTAAGAAAAGTAAACTTGGTCATTTAATCTAAGTGGAAGCGGATAATTTAATTAAAAAACTCAATATGATTAGTCATCCTGAAGGAGGGCATTATGTTGAAAATTTTAAGAATGATAATGTTAGTCAAATTTATTACCTATTAAAAAAGAGCGAAAAATCACATTGGCATCGATTAACTAAAAATGAAATATTACATTTTTATTCAGGAGATCCTCTTGAAGTTTTCACATCGAATGACGGAATTAATTATGAAGTTTTTTCTTTAGGGTCAGATCATAATTATATTTACACCGTAACAGCAAACACATGGTTTGCGATGAGATCTTCTGGTGCTTTCAGTTTAATTGGATGCACTGTCGCACCTGCTTTTGATTTTGATGATTTTGAACTTGCGCCTGCGACGTGGAGACCTAAAAATTTTAAAATTGAGTTATAGTTTTCACTTTTCTTTAATTTAAATTCTTTATATATTAGTATTAAATAACGGAGGTTCTAAATGGATGCAGAGAGTAAATGCCCTGTAATGCACGGAGCAATTACAAAAAATATGGGGGAAGGTACATCTAACCGTGAATGGTGGCCTAATCAACTTAACTTAAATATACTTCATCAACATGATCGTAAATCAGATCCAATGGAAGCTGGATTTAACTATCGAGAAGAGTTCAAAAAATTAGATTATGCTGCATTAAAAAAAGACCTCCATAGTCTGATGACTGATTCTCAAGATTGGTGGCCAGCTGATTATGGTCATTATGGTGGTTTCTTTATTCGTATGACATGGCATGCTGCCGGAACTTATAGAACTGGTGATGGCCGTGGTGGTGGTGGAACGGGAGCTCAACGTTTTGCTCCGTTAAATAGTTGGCCAGATAATGGTAACTTAGATAAAGCAAGAAGACTTCTTTGGCCGATAAAGAAAAAATATGGAAATAAAATTAGTTGGGCTGATTTATTTATTTTAACAGGTAACGTTGCAATTGAATCTATGGGAGGTAAAACTTTTGGATTTAGTGGTGGACGTCCTGACATTTGGGCGCCAGAAGAAGATATTTACTGGGGTGTAGAAGAAGAATGGCTACAAAATAAAAGATATACTGGCGATAGAATTTTAGATAATCCACTTGCAGCAGTGCAAATGGGATTAATTTATGTGAACCCTGAAGGACCAGATGGAAAAGCTGATCCGCTTGCTAGTGCAAAAGATATAAGAGAAACTTTTGCAAGAATGGCAATGGACGATACTGAAACTGTAGCACTAACTGCAGGTGGACATACTTTTGGTAAAGCACATGGTGCTGGTGATCCAGCTTTAGTTGGAGCAGAACCAGAAGGCTCTCCTTTAGAACAAATGGGTTTAGGTTGGAATAACTTGCACGGTTCAGGTGTTGGTCGTGATACCACAACAAGTGGTATAGAAGGTCCATGGACACCTAATCCAACTCAGTGGGATAATGGATACTTTGATATGCTTCTTGGTTACGAATGGAAGTTAGTAAAAAGTCCAGCGGGTGCTCAAATCTGGCATGCAATTGATCAAAAAGAGGAACACATGGCTCCGCAAGTTGATGATCCATCAATAAAAGTTCCAACAATGATGACAACAGCTGATATGGCAATGCGTGAAGATCCTGAATACAGAAAAGTATCAGAAAAATTTCACAAAGACCCAGAATATTTTGCTGATCAATTTGCTAGAGCTTGGTTTAAACTTCTACATCGAGATATGGGTCCAAAAACTAGATATATGGGACCAGAAGTTCCAGAAGAAGAACTAATTTGGCAAGACCCTATACCTCAAGGTCATTCAAACTATGATGTTGAAACAGTAAAAGCTAAAATTTTAAGTAGTGGTTTAACAACTCAAGAAATGGTTGAAACTGCTTGGGCAAGTGCTTCTACATTTAGAGGATCAGATATGAGAGGTGGAGCAAATGGCGCAAGAATTAGACTTGCACCTCAAAAAGATTGGGAAGTTAACAAGCCTAAACAATTGAAAAAAGTTCTTAGTATTCTTGAGCCTATTGCAAAGGAAGCAGGAGCTTCAATAGCTGATGTAATCGTTCTTGCAGGTAATGTAGGTATAGAACAAGCAACTGGAATGGAAGTTCCTTTTACTCCCGGTAGAGGTGATACCACTCAAGAGAAAACTGATATTGATTCTTTTGGTGTTCTTGAACCTGAAGCAGATGCATTTCGTAACTATTTAAAAATGAATTATGATGTTACTGCTGAAGAATTAATGTTGGATAAAGCGCAACTATTAGGACTAACTGCTCCTGAAATGACTGTACTTGTTGGTGGTATGAGATCTATGGGTATTAGTTCAGATCAAAGAGGATTATTTGTTGATACAAAAGGTAAGTTAACAAATGATTTTTTTGATAAGCTTTTAGATATGGGCGTTAGTTGGAAGCCAACTGGAAGTAATTCATATGAAGCTACAGATAAAATTACAGGAGAAAAAGTAAGAACTGCATCTAGAGTAGATCTAGTTTTTGGTTCCAATTCTCAATTAAGAGCAATAGCAGAACTTTATGCAAGTAATGATAGTGAAGAAAAAATGAAAAAAGACTTCATCAAAGCTTGGAACAAAGTGATGAATGCTGATCGTTTCGATTTAGAACAATAAAAATAATTTAAATTAATTTAAAAGTGGAACTCTAAGTTCCACTTTTTTTATTTTGGCATATTGGTTGCCCCAGTTTCTAATGAAATTATTTTGCCATCTTTATATTTGTATACCGCCATCACAGCTTGTGTGTTGCCATCTTTAAAAGTAACGAAAGAGTGATATATCCCAATCTCGTCATTTTCGTATACAATTCTAGACTTATCATCATTAATGTCGTCACTCATAGCCCAGCCTATAACGTCAGACTTTGATAAAACATTACCACTAGAATGCATTGTAAATTTGAAATCATCATGGATAATTTCGTTCATTCCTGCTTCATCTTTTTCATTAAAAACCTTCATGTATTTTTCTAGTATTGACATATTTTCTCCTAGCAAAAATAAAGTATATAGGAATTTTTTTTAAATAAGTATTTAATTATCTTTCTTTGATGTAAGGTTGTCCAATAGCGTTAGGAGCTATCGCTTTACCAACAAAACCAGCAAGTAAAACAACTGTTAATACATATGGTATTGCCTGAATTAACTGTACTGGTATTTCACCTATCGCAGGTAATTCTACTCCTTGCAATCTAATTTGAAGTGCATCGGTAAATCCAAAAAGTAAACAAGCAACTAGGGCAGTTTTAGGATGCCACTTTCCAAAGATCATTGCTGCTAAAGCTAAGTATCCCCTTCCCGCTGACATTTCTCTAAAGAAATTTGCATTAACTGCTGTTGATAAGTGTGCGCCAGCAAAAGCAATTAAAACACCATTGATTGCTAGCGCTTTATATCTCATAGCAAAAACATTAATACCAGCTGTATCAACAGCACTTGGGTTTTCTCCTACTGCTCTAAGTCTTAGTCCAAAACTAGTTTTAAAAACAACCCAAAACACTAATGGCACTGAAAGATAAGCAAGATAGACAAAAATATAATGTCCACTTAATATATCACTATAGATTGTTCCTATTATTGGAACATCTCTCAAGCTTTCGGCAAAAGGAAGGTTAACCTCTAAAAAACGCTGATCTTCATTAAGCGTTGGTGTTAGACCTGCTTGTCCAAACCAAGCCGCTGCTAATGCTGTGGTTAAACCAATTATTAAAATATTGATTGCAACACAGGATACAACTTGATCGCCTTTATATGTAACAGATGCAAAACCATGTAACATAGATAAACTTACACATGCGATGATTGCTAGCAATAAACCTAACCAAGGATTACCTAAAAAATAAGAACCTACTGCTGCAACAAAAGCAGCCATAAGCATTTTTCCCTCTAAACTAAAATCAATAACACCTGATCGTTCTGCAAATATTCCAGCCATCGCGGCAAAAACTAAAGGCGTTGAAATTCTTAAAGTAGAATTAATCAAAGATGCAATGTCAGATAAAAATTCCATTATGCACTCGCCTTTATATTTAGTCTATTGACAAAAAAGCTTTCAATTTGTGGTCTGAATAAATTTTCTAAAGCTCCACTGAATAAAATAATTACTCCCTGAACAGCAACAAACATATATCTAGTTATGTTTGGCATATCAAAAGTAACTTCAGAGCCTCCCTGGTATAAAATACCAAATAAAAATGCAGCTGGGAAAATTCCTATTGGATGATTTCTTCCCATTAATGCAACTGCAATTCCAGTAAAGCCATAACCAGCAGGAAATCCTGCTACTATTTTATGGTGAACCCCTAATATTTCATTAACACCTAGTAATCCCGCCAAGCCTCCTGAAATACACATAGCTATGATTATATTTTTATATGGAGAAATACCTGCATAAATTGCTGCTTGTGTATTGTGCCCTACAGCCCTCATTTCATAACCCCATCTTGTTTTCCAAACTAAGAACCATACAAAAACTGAAGCTGCAATTGCTAGTAAAAAAGAAATGTTTAATGGAGAGTACCTTATCTTAATTCCAAACAGACCAGCAAAATCTTTAAAACTTGGAAACCATTGTTCTTTTGGTAAAGCAACAGTATGTGGTCCCATTTGTGCCGTGTCTCTTATTACATCGACTAGTAAGAATACCATTAATGATGCTGCTATAAAATTAAACATGATGGTGGTAATTACTACGTGACTACCTCTAGTTGCCTGGAGGTATGCAGGTATAAATGCCCAAGCTGCACCAAAAACAACAGCGCCGGCAATAGATAATAACCACACTATTGGCACAGGTAAAAAACTAAAATTTATCGCAACTAAGAAAACGCCAAGTCCACCAATATATGCTTGACCTTCTCCACCTATATTGAAAAGCCTACAATGAAATGCGACAGCAAATGCCAAACCAGTAAATACAAAATTTGTAGTGTAGTAAAGTGTGTACGCAAAACCTTCAATATAACCAAAAGAACCATAAATGATTAATCTTACTGCTTCATAAGGATTTTCTCCTGCGATGAATATAAACAAGCCTGAAACAAGTAATGCTAAAGTTAAGTTTACGAGTGGAACAATAAGATTTGAAACCCACCAAGGTACTTTGGATTTATCTACTGGCGCCATTACACTACACCTGCCATCAACAAACCTAACTCACGGTCAGTTACATTTTTATTATCTTTTTCACCTACAATCTTTCCATCAAACATTACAACAATTCTATCCGACAATGAAAGCACTTCATCTAATTCAACAGATACCAACAGTATCGCTGCCCCTCTGTCTCTCATGTCTATCAATCTTTGATGAATAAATTCAATTGCGCCAATGTCTACACCTCTCGTTGGCTGACCAACTAATAATACTTTTGGATTTTCATTTAGTTCTCTACTTAAAATTATCTTTTGTTGGTTCCCTCCAGAAAAATTGGATGTAATTAAGTTTGGTGATTGAGGCCTTACATCATACTCTTCCATTATTTTCTTAGAATGAGAAATTATATCTCTATGATTTAAAACTGATGACTTTGAAAAAGGTTGCTGATCGTGGTAACCAAAAATTAAATTTTCATAGGCTTTAAAATCTGTAACTAGACCCATCCTCTGTCTATCCTCAGGAACATGAGCTAGCCCCTTATCTTTTAACTCTCTTGGGTCCAAGAAATTTTGACTATCCGATACTTTTTTTCCTTCTAAATATATTTCTCCAGACTCAACTTTTCTTATACCAGAAAGCGCTTCTAATAATTCTGTTTGTCCGTTTCCAGTAACACCAGCTAAGCCTAATATTTCTCCTGCACGAATTTCTAAATCAACATTCTTTACTCTTGTTACATCAAGATCATCTTTAACTGTAAGATTCTTAACACTAAATAAAACCTCTCCTGCTTTTACTTCTGATTTATCAAGTCTTAACAACACACTTCTGCCAACCATCATTTCAGCCAATTGTTCTTTATTTGTATTTTCTGTTTTGGTGTGACCCACCATTTCACCCTGGCGCATTACAGAAACTTCACTTGTTAAATCCATTATCTCAATTAATTTATGTGTAATTAGAACTATTGTTTTACCTTCTTCTTTTAAAGATCGTAATATTTTGAAAAGTTCATCAACTTCTTGAGGTGTTAAAACACCTGTTGGTTCATCAAGTATAAGAATCTCTGCGCCTCTATAAAGTGACTTTAAAATTTCGACTCTTTGACGGAAGCCAACTGATAAATCAGAAATTGTAGAGTTAAGATCTATGTTTAATTTATATGTGTCACATAAATCTTTTAAATCTTTTTTTGCTTTTTCTAAATTTTTTCCAAATACGAGCTCACCTTCAAATCCTAGAATAATATTTTCTAAAACTGTAAAATTTTCTACCAACATAAAATGTTGGTGCACCATACCAATGCCATTGATAATTGAATCTTTTGGTGATCTAAGATTTATTTCTTTACCATTTACTTTTATTGTTCCTGAGTTAGCTTGATAGAGGCCAAAAACTATACTCATTAACGTTGACTTACCTGCACCGTTTTCTCCAATTATTCCATGGATTGTCCCTTTGTTAATTGTAAGATTAATATTCTTGTTGGCATGAACGTGGCCAAAAGATTTATTTATATTAGTTAGTTCTAGGATAGGTGAGACCATAAAATTTTAAATCTTAGGTCTCACCAGATTATTTTATAGTAGTTTTACTCTTGCGACCAGTCAGCTACTTCCATAGAGCCACTTACAATATCTGCTGCTGCTGCTTGAACAGCTGCTTCCATTTCAGAAGTTACCATGCCGTCTTCAGTAGCATAACCAACCATACCTTCTGCTAAACCAAGAATGTGAATTCCTGACTCGAAAGTACCAGCATCTGTTTTTTGAGCTTGTTCAAAAATTGTTAAGTCCAAACGCTTTAACATAGAAGTAAGCATGTTACCTGGGTGCATCCAGTTTTGATTTGTATCAACGCCGATACCCATTATACCTGCATCAGCTGCTGCTTGAAGAACACCAATACCTGTTCCACCTGCTGCTTGATAAACAACATCTGCACCACCATCAATTTGTGCTTTTGTTAATTCAGCACCTTTAGTTGGATTGTTCCATGCTTCTGGTGTTGTTCCAGTCATATTAGCTAAAACTGTGATGTTAGGATTAACATATTGAGCACCTTGCTCATAGCCTCCTTGGAACTTTCTAATTAAAGGAATATCCATTCCTCCAACAAATCCAATTGTTCCACTTTCAGATGCCATAGCCGCAATCATACCAACTAGGAATGAACCTTCGTGTTCCTTATAACAAGCTTGATAAATGTTGCTAGCTGGATCATCCACCCAACAAACATCAACTGCAACAAAGTTTGTATCCGGATAATCTGGAGCAACTGCTGCAACTGCATCTGCTTGCGCAAATCCCATTGCTACGATTAGTGATGCGCCTCTATCTGCTATCTTACGCATACCTTGTTCAATTTGAGTGTTATTTGAAGCTTCAAATTCAACCATGTCCCAACCAAGTTCATTTTGAACTCTTAATGCGCTTTCGTAAGCTAGTTCGTTAAATGATTTATCGAACTTTCCTCCTGAGTCATATACAACTCCAATTTTGTTTGCAAACGCACTTGAAGAGAAGACAAGAGCGAAAGAAACTGTAAAAATACTTAAAATTTTCTTCATACCAAAAATCCCCCTTAAATATGAATTATAGATATCTCATTGATAACATTTTCTTGATAAAAAAATGCATTAAAAAATGAGATTATGGATAAATAATAGGATTTTTTATGGATAACTTCAAGTACCCATGTACCTATCGCCTGCGTCACCTAAGCCCGGTACAATGAACTTATTTTTATTCAACTTTGCATCGATATTACATGTAAATATATGAATGCCTTTTTGCTTTTTTTGGATATTTTTTATACCCTCAGGAGCAGCTAGCAAAGATACCAAAAATATATCTTTAATATTAACGCCTTTATTTTTTATTAAATTGATTGCAGCAATTGAAGAATTACCTGTGGCCAACATTGGGTCTAAAATTAACACTTTTTTATTTTTAACTCTTGGAAGTTTAAAGAGGTATTCTACAGGCTCATAAGTTTGTTCATCACGGTATAAACCTATGTGACCTTTTTCAGCTTCGGGTAAAAATTTTGCAAAGCCCTCCAGTAATCCTAGACCGGCACGTAAAATTGGGACCAAAATTATGGGTTGACCCAAGGCTGTACCATTCATTTTTTTTAGAGGTGTTTCAATTGTTTGTTTTTTAAATGGAACGTATTGAAGAACATCAGAAGCAATGAGGTAGCTTATTTCATTCATAGTTTGTCTAAAAACAGTATTTGATGTTTTTTTATTTCGTAAAATTGTTAATTTGTATTGAACGAATGGTGATTTAATTACTGTAATCATATGCGATTACATATATAGAAATTCCACTAAGAGCAATGCGGTTATCAATTTATTTTTTAACATTAGTGTTTTTATCTAGCTGTACGACTATTGAAGTTGGAAAAGAAGTAGTTAAAGTTGGGGTGGTAGTAAAAGATAAAGTTGAAGAAACTATTATAAAAAAAGAACCAGAAATTATTGAAGATAAAACTATTGTTGAAGAACAACAAATTATCACTGAAGAAAAAGAAGAGGAAAAAACTATAGTTAAGGAGCAGCAAAAAATCGCAGAAATAAATTTCATGGGAAAACAACTTGCTGAGATTAAACAAAAACTGGGACAGCCTGATTTAGCACGATCTGATGGCTCGGTGCATATCATGCGATATGATAGTAGTTCATGTAGGTTGTTTATCTTCTTTAATATAAACTCAAATATTAAGAGAGTAGAATATTTTGAATTTCGAGACTCTTTAGGAGAGCTTATAAATACAAAGAGCTCGATAGAAGAATGTTATAATGAATACGATTTTACTAGCTAATTTCAACAAGCAAATCTTTGGTTTCCACATTATCACCAGATGCAACATTAATTGATTTAATTGTTCCACTTTTATCAGCGTTTATTGTAGTTTCCATTTTCATAGCCTCGATCACTAGTAACTTATCACCTTTAATCACCTTACTACCTGATTGAACAAATATTTTAGCAACTTGGCCTGGCAAAGGAGATCCGACATGATCCAAATTATTATCATCTGCTTTAGCTCTTTGTGTTATATTTTTTGAAAATTCTTTATTTTCTATATCTATTGTTCTTGGCTGTCCGTTAATTTCAAAAAACACTGAGCACTTTCCATTACTATTAACTTCGCTTTTTGCTAAATATCTTAGAATAAGGTTTTTTCCTTTATCAATTTCTATCGTGTATTCTTTATCTTGTTGAGGACCATAAAAAAATAATTCTGTTGAAAGAATTGATGTATCACTAAACTCCTTAAAGTGATCAACATAATCTTTAAAAACTTTTGGATACATTAAGTAAGACGCTAGATGTGTTTGATTAATTTTCATCCCTATTTCATCTTCTAAATTTTTGGCTTCTTTATCTAAATCAACTGATTCTAAAATTTCCCCAGGTCTTTTTGTTAAAGGTTTAGTGTCACCAAGAACTTTCTTTTGTAGTTCTTTTGGAAAGCCTCCTTGAGGTATACCAATCTCCCCTTTAAAAAATTCGATGACTGAAGCAGGAAAAGAAATTTCTTTTTTTTGGTCTAAAACATCTTCTTTGGATAAATCATTAGCGATCATATAGAGCGCCATATCACCTACAATTTTAGAAGAAGGTGTAACTTTAACAATATCACCAAAAAGTTGGTTTACCTCTGCATATTTATTAGCAACCATTCCCCACTTATCAGTTGTAATTCCCAATGATCTCGCTTGTTCTTTTAAATTTGTAAACTGACCACCAGGCATTTGGTGAAGATACACATCAGAACTACCACCTTTGAAATCGGTTTCAAATGCATGATAATTTTGACGAACTTGTTCCCAATATAAAGATAGTGTTCTTATAACCTCTTCATCAAGTTTTGGGTCTTGATGATTTTGTTTCATTATAGATACGATAGATCCAAGTGCAGGTTGTGATGTTAATCCACTCATCGAATCAATTGCAAGATCCACGATATCTACTTTTTCTTCTATAGCAGCTAGAACTGAAGCTGATGAAGTACCAGATGTATCATGAGTATGAAAATGAATTGGAAGATCAGTTGTTTGTTTGATTTCATTAACTAATTTTTTTATAGCATTAGGTTTTGCTAATCCCGCCATATCTTTAATAGCGATAATATGTGCTCCTGCTTTCTCTAAATCTTTTACAAGATCAATATAATATTTTAATGTATATTTTTTCTCATTTGGATCAGTTACATCATTTGTATAACAGATAGTTCCTTCACAAATTTTATTTTGATTGCGTACTTCATCAATTGCAACACGCATATTATCAATTAGATTTAATGAGTCAAAAACTCGGAATACATCAATTCCAGCTTGGGCTGATTGTTGAATGAAATGTATAACAACGTTATCTGGATAATTTTTATATCCAACAGCATTAGATCCTCTAAAGAGCATTTGTTTAAGAAGGTTAGGCGCCCTTTTGTTTAATCTTGCTAATCTATCCCAAGGATCCTCTTTTAAAAAACGCATCGATGTATCGAAGGTTGCACCACCCCAACATTCTAATGAAAACAAGTTGCTTAGATTTTCACTATAATATTCAGCAATGTTAATAAGATCATCTGTTCTCATTCTTGTAGCAAGAAGTGATTGGTGTGCATCACGCATCGTTGTGTCAGTAATTAGAGTGTATGGTGTTTCTTTTATTTTTTTTGCAAATTTTTCTGGACCTAAAGTTTGTAGTTCCTCTACAAAATTAATTTTTTCACTTTTAGTGTTTGAAATAGGAATTTGAACTTCTACAGTCGAATTATTACTGACTCTTCCAGATACATCATTGTGTCCATTTACAATTATATTCCCAAGATAAGATACAATTTTTGATGCTCGATCTTTTTGCGGATTATAAGCATAGAGCTCTTTTTTAGTATCCACAAAATTGGTATTGTAGTTTCCTTCAAGGAAATCTTTGTTGTTTATAAGAGACTCAAGAAATACTAAATTTGTTTTAACACCTCTAATTCTAAATTCTCGTAAAGCCCTATCCATTCTTTTAATACAGTCGTCATTATGCTTTGCCCAAGTTGTTACTTTTACAAGTAAAGAATCATAATACGGTGTAATGATAGAACCAGCAGAAGCATTTGCTGCATCTAGCCTCACTCCAAAACCAGCGGCTGATCGATAAGTCATTATCTTCCCATAATCTGGCATAAAATTATTAAGCGGATCTTCGGTAGTAACTCTACATTGAATAGCAAATCCATTTAGATGAATGTCTTCTTGTTTAGGAAGAGCTGGATGATTGCCAATTTTTTCACCTTCTGCAATTTTAATTTGGGCTTTTACAATATCAATACCAGTTACTTCTTCTGTTACTGTATGTTCAACTTGAATTCTTGGGTTAACTTCAATGAAATAAAATTCGCCAGATTTTTTATCAAACAAAAATTCAACAGTTCCTGCACCAAAGTATTTAACTTGTTTTGCAATTTTAATGGCAGCGTTACAAATTTCTTCTCGAGTTTTATTTTCAAGAAAATGTGCAGGTGCTCTTTCAATAATCTTTTGATGCCTTCTTTGAAGAGAACAATCTCTTTCAAAAAGATGTATAATATTTCCGTGTTTGTCACCTAAAATTTGAACTTCAATGTGCGCAGCATCTTCTAAAAATTTTTCTATAAATACTTCATCTTTTCCAAAAGCTTTAAGTGACTCACTTTGAGCAGTTGTAATTTGATCTATTAATTCATTGCTTGATCTAACAACACGCATTCCTCGACCGCCACCACCCCAACTAGCTTTAACAATTACTGGGTAACCAATTTTCTCAACTTCTTTTTCAACACTTTTTAAATTTTTTTTTGTTACAAGAACAGACGGAACGGTGCCTACCTTTGCTTCTTCCGCAACTTTTTTAGCTTCAGTTTTATTTCCAAATCTTTTTAGTATTTCTTTACTAGGTCCAATAAATGTTATGTCATTTTTTTCACACCGCTCGGCCAGTTCAGGGCTCTCAGATAAAAATCCATAACCTGGATGGATAGCATCAACCTTTGCATCTTTAGCAATTTTAATAATCGAATCTATGTCCAAATATGCTTGAATTGGACCTTTACCTTCACCTACTAAATAACTTTCATCTGTTTTAAATCGGTGAATAGCAAAACGGTCTTCTTTAGAATAAATAGCGGCTGTTTTAATACCAGACTCTTCAGCAGCTCTAAAAATTCGAATAGCAATTTCACTTCTGTTTGCTGCTAAAATTTTACCAATCTTTTTCATCAAGCCACCATTAAATAAGGATTATTACTTAATATTTTTTCGGGGATGCATCTATATGTTCCTTACTAAATTAGCAAGAGATCAAAGGAATTTAGCCATTTTTTAGGATTTGGAAGCAATTATAAATTGATAATAAAATGCAAATTATCGATTTAATATCTGTGCACATATGTCCCTTTATCAGAAAGGTGATTTTATATTAATGTCAAATTATGAATTCATTAAATGAAAATATAAGACCTTATCAAAGCTGTTCTAAATCAGTTTTTTTAGTTTTAGGAATTATTTTCATAAGTTGGATTTCATTATTCTCTATTTTTCTTATTGCACAAGGTGCATGGCCTGTATCTATATTTCTTGGACTTGAATACTTAGTTATTTTTTATTTAATCCGTTTATATTTCAAAGAGAAAAATATTAAGGATGAAATTAATATTGATCAAAAAGAGATATCTATAAAGAAATATAAAGGTGATAAACTTTTACATTCATCTAAATTCAGCACTTATTGGTCCAAAGTTTTTTTTACAAAATTTAAAAACACTTCCAAGTTATCAATAAGAGAATCAGATAAAGAAACTGAAGTTGCAACTTTCTTGCATGCTGATTTAAAGGAAAGTTTGTACTTAAGAATTAAAAGACAATTAAGCTATTATTAAAATAACAAATCATTCATATTGAAAAGACCTTTTTTCTTTTTAGAAATAAAGATTGCAGCTTCTATGGCTCCATCTACAAAAATTGATCGATTATTAGCTTTATGAACTAGATCAACTCTATCATTGGTACCAATAAAACTTACTGTATGTTCACCTGCAATTTCACCACCTCTTGTAACAGAAAAGCCAATGTCCCCTTTTTTTCTAGATGAAAGTTTGTTTGTACGATCTAAAACTTTTGATTTATTTAATTTAGTTTTTCTTCCCTCAGCTGCATATTCACCGAGAGATAATGCGGTTCCGGAAGGAGCATCTTTTTTATGTTTATGATGAGTCTCAGCAATCTCAATATCATAATCAGTATCTTTTAAAGCTGATGCTGTTTGTTTTACTAAGTTAAATAATAAGTTAACGCCCAAACTCATGTTAGAAGACATGAGTACAGGTATTTTTTTAGAATAACTTTTTACTTTCTTTTTTTGTGCATCCGTCATTCCGGTTGTGCCAATAACAACTGCTGTTTTATTTACAGTGGCGATCTTAAGATTATCTAACGTAGACTCAGGTGTTGTAAAATCAATGATGACATTTGCTTCTTTGATTAACTGAGCTGCATTAGCTGAAACTAATTTTGCAGAGCTTATACTTGAAACTTTGTTTAAGGGTTTGTTTATATCTTTATGTTTTTTGTGTTCAAAACCACCAACAAATTCTAAATTTTTATTTTGTAAAATTTGTTTTGATATTTCTTGACCCATTCGGCCAAGACAACCTGCAACTGCTATTTTAATTTTTGCCATAAAAACTTCTTATACTTTGGTGATTGTAAGTTGAAAAGAAATTAAGTTAGATCTTCCCAGACTTCTTTTAATTTTGAGAAAAAACCTTGTGATTTTGGGCTATGTTTTTTTGAGGTTCCACCTTCATTTTCAAACTCTCTCAAAATATCTTTTTGTTTGCTATTTAGATTGACTGGTATTTCAACGTTTGCTTGCACATACATATCTCCGCGTCTGCTTTGTCGAAGTATACTCATTCCTTTGCCACGTAGTCTAAATTGCGTTTCAGATTGAGTTCCCGCTGGAATATTAAGCCTGGCTTTTTTTCCCTCTATTGTTGGTACCTCTATTTCACCACCTAAAATAGCAGTGGTGATTGAAATTGGTATTTCACAAAATAAATTTTCTTCTTCTCTTTCAAAGAGTTTGTCTTTTTGAACTTCAACAAAAATATAGAGATCCCCATTTCCTGCACCTCTTTCACCAGGCTCACCTTCTCCAGCTATTCTAATTCTTGTACCTGTATCAACACCAGCGGGAATAGTAACAGAAATAGTTTTTTGCTTTTTTATATTTCCAGTTCCAGAACATTTAAGACATGGATTTTTTATACTTGAACCTTCTCCACCACATGTAGGGCATGGTCTTTCAATAGAAAAGAAACCTTGTTGAGATCGAACTTTTCCTGCACCACCACAAGTAGAACAAGTACTTGGTCCTAATTTATCTGCACTTCCTGTAGCTGCACACGTATCACAACCAACATATGTTGGAATTCTTATTTGTGGTTTCTTTCCAGTGAAAGCTTCGAATAATGAAACGGACATATTATAGCGAAGATCACTTCCTCTTTGAGGTCCTCGTCTTCTAGATGATTGTCCTCCAAACCCCCCACCAAAGAACTCTTCAAAGATATCAGAAAAGCCACCTGCAAAATCTCCAAAGCCTTGTGCTCCACCCATTCCACCTTGTTTGAAAGCGTCATGTCCATATTGATCATAAGCTGATCTTTTTTCTGAATCTTTTAGAACTTCGTAAGCAGCAGCTGCTTCTTTGAACTTTCTTTCAGCTGTTTTGTCATCCTTGTTACGATCAGGATGATATTTCATGGCCTGTTTTCTATAAGCTTTTTTTATTTCATCTTCACTGGCATTTCGTTGAACACCTAGTATCTCATAGAAATCTTTATCAGCCACATCTCCTCCTTATAAAAATTATGGAGCGTTAATCTTTTTTATCTTCGTCTACTTCTTCAAATTCAGCATCTACAACTTTTTCATCTTTTGTATTATCAGCTGATGGTTCAGCACCAGATGGATCAGGTTGAGGTCCAGCACCTTGAGAGTTTTGTTTATAAATTGCTTCACCCATTTTAAGAGATGACTGAACAAGTGCTTCAGTTTTAGATTTTATAGCTTCTAAATCCTCACCGTCTTTTACTTTCTTAAGCTCTTCAATATCCTCTGTGATTTTATTTCTATCTGCTTCAGGAATTTTATCTCCGTGCTCTTTTAAATTCTTTTCAGTTTCATTAATTAAACTATCAGCATGGTTTCTAGTATCAACAGCTTCTCTTTTCTTTTTGTCAGCTTCAGCATTTTCTTCTGCCTCTTTGACCATTTTTTCAATCTCTTCATCTGATAACCCGCCAGAAGCCTGGATCTTGATTTGTTGTTCTTTACCAGTTGATTTGTCTTTAGCAGAAACGTTTACAATACCATTTGCATCGATATCAAAAGTTACTTCAATTTGAGGCATTCCTCTTGCAGCAGGTGGAATACCCACTAGATCAAACTGACCTAGCAATTTATTATCAGCAGCCATTTCTCTTTCACCTTGAAACACTCTAATAGTTACTGCACTCTGATTATCTTCAGCTGTAGAAAATACCTGGCTCTTCTTTGTTGGGATAGTTGTGTTTTTATCAATCAGTTTTGTGAATACGCCGCCAAGTGTTTCAATTCCAAGTGATAAAGGTGTAACATCAAGTAATAATACATCTTTGACATCACCTTGTAATACTCCTGCTTGAATAGCAGCACCTGATGCAACAACCTCATCGGGGTTAACACCTTTATTAGGCTCTTTACCAAAGAAGTTTTTTACTATCTCTGTTACTTTAGGCATTCTTGTCATACCACCAACTAAAATAACATCATCGATTTCTGCGGCTTGTAATCCAGCATCTTTAAGTGCCATTTCACAAGGTTTTAAACTTTGGTTTAAAAGTTCACCTACGATAGCTTCCAGTTTTGCTCTCGATAATTTAATCGTTAAATGCTTAGGGCCAGATTGGTCAGCTGTTATGAATGGCAAGTTAACTTCTGTTTCAGTTGAACTTGATAATTCAATTTTTGCTTTCTCAGCAGCCTCTTTCAAACGTTGAAGCGCAAGTTTATCTGATCGTAAATCAATACCATTATCTTTTTTGAATTCGTCAGCAAGGTAATCAATAATTTTAAGATCGAAATCTTCACCACCAAGATGCGTATCACCATTGGTTGATTTAACTTCAAAAACACCATCACCTATTTCTAAGATAGAAATATCAAATGTACCTCCACCAAGATCGTAAACAGCGACAGTACCAGTTTTCTTTTTATCCAAACCATATGCTAGCGCTGCAGCAGTAGGCTCGTTAATAATTCTTAAGACTTCTAGTCCAGCTATTTTTCCAGCATCTTTTGTTGCTTGTCTTTGAGCATCATTAAAATATGCAGGAACTGTTATAACTGCTTGTGTAACAGTGTCTCCCAAATAAGACTCAGCGGTCTCTTTCATTTTTTGTAAAATAAATGCACTAATTTGACTTGGGCTATATTTATCTCCACGTGCTTCTACCCAAGCATCACCGTTATCACCTTTTACTATTTTATAAGGTACTAGTCCGCTGTCAGACTTAACGGCTTCATCCTCAAATGTTCTTCCGATTAATCTTTTTATGGCAAATAAAGTATTCTCAGAATTAGTTACTGCTTGTCTTTTAGCTGATTGTCCAACAAGTTTTTCTTTTGTGTCACTGAATGCTACCATTGACGGTGTTGTTCTTCCACCTTCAGAGTTTTCAATTACTTTTGCTTCCTTACCGTCCATTACTGCAACGCAGGAGTTTGTAGTACCTAAATCAATACCAATTACTTTTGCCATATTTTTTATCCTCTTTACTTAATTATTTACCAATCATCATTGGTTACTTTAGATATGGGAAAAAAGTTTTAAAATACAAGGATGTTTGGGATTTATATTAAAAAAAACAAGTAATTTAAGGCTTTTTACGACTTTTCTTTACTCTCATTTTCAGGATTATCTTCTTCATTTTCTTCTTTAGGCTCTTCTGTTTTAGCAACTGGTTTTTTGGAAACTCCAACCATTGCTGCTCTGAGTAATCGGTCATGCATTGTATAACCAGATTGGACTTCCTGTACTACTGTTCCTTCTTCAACATCATTATTTTCAACTTCCATCATTGCCTGATGAAAATTATGGTCAAATTTTTGATTTAAAGTTTCAATTTTTTTGACTCCATGTTTTTCAAGAGTACTTTTGTATTCTTTAAGAACCATTTTTAAACCATCAATAAGATTTTTTATACTTTCTGGATGATTTTCATCTTCTGGTAATGCATCTAGCGCTCTTTCTAGATTATCTCCTGGCGATAGAATATCTCTTGCTAAATTTATGCTACCAAACTTTATCGTTTCAATTTTTTCTCGTTCAAATCTTTTTCTAAGGTTTTCCATTTCAGCGAGTAATCGAATTTTTTCTTCTTTAAGTGTTTCTATTTCCTTTTCTAAACTATCTTCTTCTATATTTTCATCTTCATTTGTCTCTTCTGAGTCTGTCTTTTCTTGACTATCATTATTATCTTCTTCGTTTTCAACATTCTCAGAATTAGGTTCTTTAACTTCTTCTTGTTGGTTATCTTCTTCTTTTTTTTCAACCATTAATCAATCACCTTTCCAATAATTTTAGACGTATAATCAACCAGTGGAACTATTTTTGAGTAGTTTAATCTTGTTGGTCCAACTACGCCTATGGCTCCTATAATTTCTTGATCATTATTTTTATATGGGGCCATTACCATAGAAAGACCAGAGTGTTTAAACAAAAAATTTTTAGATCCAATAAAAATCTGAACCCCCTTTGCTTTTCCTGCAGTTTCTAGTATATCTACAAAACTAGATTTTTTCTCAATTTCATCAAAAAGATTTCTGATTTGATCTAAATCTTTCGAAACAATTTCATCTTTTAATAAATTTGATTGACCATGTAGAAAAATATAAGGATTTTTACTATTAGGCTGAGTTTCAATAATACCCTGTTGAATTAACTTTGAAGAAATAAATTCTAGTTCATTTTGTGAATTTTTTATTTCTGTTTGAATAAGTCTTTTTATTTGAGAGATATTTTTGTTAGTAAACTTTGATGTAAGATAGTTTGAGGCCTGTATTAATAATGAACTATTATATTTTCCATTATCTTCAATAATACGATTTTCTACTTCTCCATTCTCATAAGCAAGAATAAGCATTAATTGGCTACTATTTAATCTAATAAACTCAACGTGCTTTATGTTTTTTTGAAATTTTGGTGCAATAACTATTCCTGCATAACTCGATAATCCTGAAATTGCCTTTGAAGCAACATCGAGCACCTCTTCATATGATTTTCCCTTTGTTAAACACTGTTGTTTAATATTTTCTTTATCTATTTTTGAAATTCTTCCAAACTCTAAAAGTCCGTCTACAAAAAACCTCATACCTTTTTCAGTGGGCATTCTCCCAGCTGATCTGTGTGGGGCATAAAGTAGTCCTTCTTTTTGTAAATTTGATAAAATGGATCTAATTGAAGCTGAGGAAAGATTTAATCCTCCCATCTTCATAATTGTTTCTGATCCTGCTGGAGACCCAGTTTTAAGATATGACTCAACTAATTTTTTGAAAATTAATTTCGATCTATCATTAATTTTTGTATATACATTATCAGACATAAGAATTTTATTTAAAAATAATATTTATCTACTATTATTAAATTTATATGAGAAAAGATAGATCCTTCAATCAAATGCGTGAAATTACATTTGAGAAAGATGTAAATATTCATGCTGATGGTTCATGCTTAGTAAAGTTTGGTAACACACATGTTCTTTGTCTTGCAACTATTGATGAAAAAGTTCCTCACTGGTTAAAAAATACTGGTAAGGGTTGGGTTACAGCAGAATATGGCATGCTACCAAGATCAACAAATACTAGAATGGACAGAGAGGCTGCAAAAGGAAAGCAGTCGGGTAGAACGCAAGAAATACAAAGGTTAATTGGACGTAGCTTAAGATCTATTGTGGATCTTTCAAACCTTGGAGAGCGTCAAATAAAAATAGACTGTGATGTAATTCAAGCAGATGGTGGGACAAGAACTGCTTCTATCAGTGGTGGTTTTATTTCTTTATATCTGGCAATAGAAAAATTAAAGAATAATTATAATCTCCAAAAACCTATTATCAAAAACTTTATAGGGGCAGTATCAACTGGCATAGTGGAAAATAAAGCATTATTGGATCTAGATTATAGGGAAGACTCCGAAGCTCAAGTAGATGCAAATTTTGTAATTTGTGATTCAGATGAAATATCTGAAATTCAAGTTACTGGTGAAGAATTTTTTTTCAATGATGCTCAGTTTACAGAAATGTTTTCACTAGCAAAAATTGGGGTTAATGAAATAATTTCTAAACAAAAAGAGGCTCTGAAATAAATTGAGGCAATTATTATTTTTCTCAAATAATAAAAATAAAATAATTGAAATTAAAAAAATTTTTAAAAAATTTAAACTAGAAATTCTTTCATTAAATGATCTAAATATAAGCAATGAGCCAGAAGAAACAGGTAAGACTTTTGAAGAAAATGCAAAAATTAAATCAGACTATGGATTTAATAAAACTGGGATACCTTGTTTTGCCGATGACTCAGGCATATGTATTGAAAGTTTAAATTGGAAACCTGGTGTTCTTTCAAAAAGATTTTTAAATAATTTTAAAAACAAAGAACTTTGTTTTAGAGGTATTTTTAAAAGTATTAAAAATAGTGGCAAACAAAATGCTTATTTTAAAACTTCAATAAGCTTAACAATTAATAAAAATCAAAACATTATCTTTAATGGCAAGATTTATGGAAAAATTTCTGAACAAATTAAAGGTGATTTTGGTTTTGGTTATGACCCAATATTCATTCCTAAAAATTATAATAAAACATTAGCTGAACTAAGCACCAAAGATAAAAATGAAATCAGTCACAGGTCTATAGCAGTAAATAAGTTAATAAACTTTTTATCTAATTAATGACAAGAGAATTTCCATTACTTATCTTTAGTATGTCTAAATTTCTTTCAATCATATTATTTTTGAAATAAAAATTTCCATCAATACCATCAAATTTTTTATTTGGATTGTTTAGTAACTCAATAACATCTCCAAATTTATATTCTTTGGTATAAATAAAGTTTATTAAACCCATCAAATCATATGGTAATGTTGAAATTCTTAAAAACTCTTCTTCATATATTTCCATATAATTATTAATTAAGTTTATTCTCCTTGTTTGAGGAATGCCTGGAAAGATTGCTCCCTGTAATGAGGGCTCATAAAAGAAAGTTTTATCATCTATAACTCCAGTGCCCATGAACTGAACAATATTAGGATCTATGTCGTAATATGGGAGAAGAGGCGCAACTTGTAATAGATTTAAACCGTAATCTGCGATTAGGATATGGGTAAAATCATAGTCGCTAGTAGTTTTAAATCTTTCTAATTTTTTTAATCTTTTTTTTGATTTTTCATCTTTTTTAGAAGATAAAATCTGTTTTTGCCTATTTAATTCATATTTTCTTAACTCATATTTTCCTAGTTCTTTTATTGAATCTCTTACATTAGATAAGTCGTTTTTATATGAGGATCTATTTACTAAGATTGCTGGACTTTCAAAAATAACATCATCTATATAACTGTTTATTAAATATCCGTATTCATTTTCTGGATAAAGCAGAGCTACTTTTGCACCTTCTTTTAAATATAGAAGAAGTTGAGAGAGTTCATTTTTAGGGAAAAAGTTCAATAAATAAACGCAATCATTAGCAAGTGAGGAACTAGAGGAAAATGAGAAAAAAATTACATTATAACTGCAGTAATTATTTAAAATTTTTGCATGGTTTGTTTGAACAGGCCCCAAGAATAATTGACCAGGTGAAAGATTGTTTTCTATAATATTTTTGAGGTCTTTTTCAGTTTCGAAAAATTCTATCTGTAAATTAATATTCTTTATTTCTAAGTTATAAATCGCTAACTCGTAAGAATTTAAGAATTGTTTTGTTATTTTTTTATCATCATTTTTTGCAAATAAAGCTATGATTGTTTTATCAAGAACAACATCATCTAGACTCTTATTGTACTTAATTTGTGTATTTATTTTTTCTTCAATTACTTTTTTTTCATTTATAGTATCAACGGATTTGTCAGAAATGTTTGTTTCTTGAATAATTTTTGTATCTTGCTTAGAGAGATTTACTGGGGTACACGAAATAATAAATATAAATATATAAATAATGGATAAAATTATTAATGGTCTTTCAATTGTAGCAACACCTATTGGAAATTTAGATGACATAACCTTTAGGGCTGTAAAAATACTCGGAGAATGTGACGTTATTATTTGCGAAAATCCTAAACATTCACTTAAACTACTAAATAAATTAGGCATTAAAAAGAAATTAATTGCTTTACACGATTATAATGAATACAAAATTATAGATCAGGTTAAGGGTTTGTTAAAAAATAAAAATTGTGCCCTTATTTCTGATGCTGGGTCTCCGCTTATTTCAGATCCTGGATATAATTTAGTACAATATTGTATTGCAAATAATATCAGGGTAACCTCTGTGCCTGGCCCCTCTTCAATTTTATCCAGTCTACAGTTATCTGGATTACCAATATCTGAATTTGCTTTTTTTGGATTTGTTCCAAAATCTAAAAAAAAAATTGAGGATCTTGTTAAGAGTATTTTTCAAGAAAAGAGGACTTCTGTATTTTTTGTCTCCAGTCATAAATTGATTGTTTTTCTAGATTGCCTTGAAAATATTATGCCTGAAAGAACAATATCGATATGTAAAGAACTTACAAAGGTAAATGAATTTGTTTTTAGAGGAACTCCAAGCAATGTGAAAAATAAAATAATAGAAGACAAAGAAAATATTAAAGGGGAGTTTGTTGCTGTTGTTGATAGACAAAAATCAAAAAATCAAGATTTTGACACCATTGATTTGTATGCCAAAGAGTTAAAAAAAATGGCTACAAAATTTTCTTTGACCGACATCGTCGAAATAGTACATAAATTAACAAAAATTAATAAAAACAAAATTTACAAATGGTTGTTAAAATTAAGAAAATAATTAAAATTTTATTTATTCCAATGTTTTTGATTTGTGCATCTATTAATTATGGGTGCTCACCTGCAGGTATGCTTGCTACAGGTGGTGGTGGCGCAATGGTAGTTGCTGAGGGTGAAAGATCTCTTGGTACCGTAGTAGATGATGCGACCATTAAAGTTAATATTGCCGCAAAATTCTTAAATGCAGGCAACAATCTTTTTGTAAATATAAACACAAGTGTATTAGAGGGTAGAATTTTATTAACAGGTCTAGTTGATAATCAAGAAATTAGAATTGATGCAGTAAGGTTGGTTTGGGAAGTCGAAGGGGTTAAAGAAATTATAAATGAAATAGAAATTGGGAATAGAACAACATTAAAAGACTATGCAAGCGATTTATGGATTAATACTCAAGCAAGAGCTGTAGCCGCTAAAACCGTTGGGATCAAAGCAATTACATTTAATTTTGAAACTATCCAAGGTAAAATTTATGTAGCGGGTATTACAGCGCGCCCAGATCTATTAGATGAAATGATTGTAGCACTTAAAAACATAAAGGGTGTTAATGAAATTGTTAACTATGTAATTATAAGAGAGAAATTATAATTTACCTGAAGCTTCCAATTTTTTCTCCAGCTAGAATATGAATATGAAAATGTGGAACCTCTTGTCCACCATCTTCTCCTGAGTTTGTTATCAACCTATAGCCTGTTTCTTCAATATTAATATCATTTATTACGAATTGAACACTCTTAAAAAAAGATGTGATATTTTCATTATCTGCATTTTTTAAAAAATCAGAAAAAGTTGTGCAAGGGAATTTTGGTATACCTAAAATATGTATTTTGGCTTGGGGATTAATATCATTAAAAAATAAACTACACTCATCTTCATAAACTTTGTCACAAGGTATTTCTTTTCTTAATATTTTGGCAAAGATATTGTTTTCATCATACATGATTTTTTATTTTCTTTTTTCTAGTTCTTTATGTATTTCGTTCATTGAAATTTTTTTTGACTTCAATAAAACTAATAGGTGATAGATTACATCAACAGCTTCTTCTATAGTTCTTTTTTTTGATCCTTTTAGAAAATCTATAATCAACTCTGATGATTCTTCTCCAAATTTTTGAGCTATTTTTTTTGGTCCCAATTTTAACAATTTATTTGTATAAGAATTTTTTTTTCTACTTTTTACTCTATTATCTATAATTTCATCTAAGTCTTCAATTTTCATAAAATTTAATCTCTGATATTTATATTTTTATTTTTTAAATAATTCTTTACTTCTTTAATGCTAATTTCATTAAAATGAAAGACTGAGGCTGCTAATAAAGCATCGGCTTTACCTTTAACTATACCATCATAAAAATGATTTAGGGTTCCAACTCCTCCGCTAGCTATAACAGGTATCTTTAAAAATTCTGAAACCCTCCCTAATAGTTCATTGTCAAAACCAGATTTTGTGCCATCCTTATCCATTGATGTTAAAAGAATTTCACCAGCTCCTAGATTTTGAGCTTTTTCTATCCAACTTAGAGCATGTAAATCAGTTTTCTTAGTACCACCATGAGAATAAACAAACCAATCATTATTGTGCTTTTTTGCGTCAACAGCAACAACAATGCATTGGTTTCCAAAATATTCAGAAGCTTCTTTAATGATATTAGGGTTTTTAATTGCTGCAGAATTTATAGAAACTTTGTCGGCACCAGCTTTAAGTAATGCTTGTATGTTTTCTATTGATGAAATTCCACCGCCAACTGTAAGTGGGATAAAAACCTCGTTTGCAGTTTTTTTAACTACGTTGATCATGGTATCTCTATTTTCTAATGAAGCGCTAATATCTAAGAAACATATTTCATCAGCCCCATTATCAGAATAGTGTTTTGCCTGTTCAACAGGATCTCCTGCATCAATTAAATTTAAAAAATTGATACCTTTTACAACTCTTCCATCTTTGACGTCCAAGCATGGGATGATTCTTATTTTTACCATTTTAATTTAGAATTTTTTGGGCTTCTACTAGATCAATCTTTCCTTCATAGAAAGATTTACCTGAAATTATTCCTTCAATATTTTTTGTGTTTAGTTTTTTTAAATTTATTAGATCAGAGTAACCTGTTAAACCACCGGCAATTATAATTTTTTTATTAAATTTTTTAATTAAGTTTATTTTTTTTATAAAATTATTAACAAATTCTAAATTTAAACCTTTTAGCATTCCATCATTTTGGATATCTGTAATTACATATCCTCTAATCTTTGAACTAGTATAAATATTAAGAATATCTTGTATTTTCTTTCCTGAATTTTCACCCCACCCTCTTATCATTATATTATCTCTAAGAATATCTAATGATATATACACTTTATCCGCATACTTATTTGATAAAATTATAACTTCATTTGGTTTTTCAACTGACATTGAGCCAATAATCAGATTATTTATTCCAACATCAAAATATTTTTTTGCTAAATCTAAATTTCTAATGCCGCCCCCTAATTGTATTGGTATTGAAATTGATTTTCTAATATTCTTTATTGTTTCAAAATTAACATTTGATCTGCCAAAAGCAGCATCTAGATCAACCAAGTGTAGTTTTTTACAACCAATTTGTTCAAAGTAGTTAGCTTGTTTTTCTGGGTTTTCATTGTAAACAATGCTGGAGCTATCTTTACCTTTAGAAAGCCTAACGCATTTATTATCTTTTAAATCTATGGCTGGTATAATTTGCACTATAGATTTTTATAATAATAATAACCTTTTATAAAGCTTCCGTTAATATAGGCATAATATGGGTTTTCACCCCACTTAGTGTAATTTTTACCTGTAAAAAGTTTTATTGCTGCATCTTGTGTTTCTCTAACGGCTAACTGCAAAGATTTTATATTGTCTTCTTTTGCAATTTGTTCAGTATGGTCAATCATTGTTTTGGCTAAACCATAACCTCTTGCCCATGGAGCAACAAATTGTCTTCTTATACGAGCAATATTTTTCCTAGACTCAATATTAGGGGCCTCATACGCTAGTTGAAGGGTTCCAGCTATAACTCCGTTAAGTCTTCCAACAATAAGTTTGATATATTTATCATTGGTTCTTTTAGTCCAATAATCTATTAAAATATCTCTTGTGGGAACTCTTAACCAACCAAAACCGCCTCCGGCTTTAATTGCTTGTTCTGTGATATTACAAAGATCTGCCAAGTCTACATCTGTAAGTGTTTCAATATTATCAACTGAAATATTAATTTTTTCTTTTAGTTGTGTAGACATGTTCATGCTCCAATAAATTCTTTTAGTAAGTTTAATCCTTGGGAGGAACTTTTTTCAGGATGAAACTGAACGCCATATATATTTTCTTTTCCAACTATTGAAGCAAAATTTGTTCCATACTTAGTTTCTGCCAAAATATTGTCTTTATTGGCACAATCGAAATAATATGAGTGAACGAAATAATAGTCATTTTTATTTGAGATTAAGTTATTGTATTTTGAATTTGTTGGTGTTGCCAAGTTCCATCCCATATGAGGAAGTTTTAAATTATCTCCTGGCAATAATTTAATTTGACCGTCTATCCAACCTAGACCTTCATGATCTCCATTTTCTTCACTCATCTTAGCAAGCATTTGCATACCAACACATATACCCAAAAAAGGTTTCTTTTTTATTAATGCAAACTCAGAAAGCTCATCGATCAATCCATCTGTTTTTTTTAAACCATTCATGCATGTAGAAAAGGCCCCTTGGCCTGGTAATACAATGTGGGTTGAGTTTTTTACATCATTTAATTTTTTTGAAATTAAAACGTCAACCTCAATATTGTTATCTTTTGCTATTTTAATAAAAGATTTTTGTGCAGACAAAACATTACCTGAGCCGTAATCGACAATAGTGATTTTTTTCATTAAAAACTAAAGAGTGCCTTTTGATGATGGAATATTGTCTTTTCTTCTGCTATCTATTTCGACAGCAAGTCTTAAACTTTTAGCAAATGCTTTAAAACATGATTCAATGATATGGTGATTGTTTTTTCCATACAGGTTTTCAATATGTAAATTACATTTTGATTCATTTGAAAATGCTTTGAAAAATTCATGGAACAATTCTGTATCCATTTCACCAATTTTTTTTAAACCAAGATTAACATTCCACACAAGCTCTGGTCTTCCACTTAAATCAATAACACATCTTGATAAGCATTCGTCCATAGGAACATATGAAAACCCATATCTGTTTATTCCCTTCTTATCATCCAGTGCTTTGTTAATAGCTAAAGCAATTGAGTAAGCTGTATCTTCAACTGAATGATGAAGATCAACATTAGTATCTCCTTCACATTTTAAATTTATATCTATCAAGCTATGATGAGATAATAATTCAAGCATGTGATCAAAAAACCCAATATGTGTTGAAATTTTAGATTGGCCAGTGCCATCTAAGTTAACTTCACAAGTTATCTTGGTTTCTTTAGTGTTTCTCTCTAGTTTACCTTTTCGCATTTTTGCCTAATATCAGTGAAATATAATTTATTCTAGGTAAATTACTTGATAAAAATAATTAAATAGCCATCTTAAGAATTAATGGAAAAAAATATTATTAAATCAACTACTATTGTAGGAATCAGAAAAGACAATCTTGTCGTAATTGCGGGTGATGGTCAGGCTAGTCTTGGTAATACGGTAATGAAATCAAATGTTAAAAAAATTAGAAGGCTTGGCGCCGATGAAACTGTTATATCTGGTTTTGCAGGATCAACTGCAGATGCATTTGCTTTGTTTGAAAGATTAGAGGGAAAATTAGATCAATATAAGAACCAACTTAAAAGAGCTTGTGTAGAATTAGCTAAAGATTGGAGAACAGATAGATATCTAAGAAGACTAGAAGCAATGATGATCGTAGCTGATAAGGATGTAAGTCTGTTGTTATCTGGGACTGGTGACGTAATTGAATCTGACGATGGAATACTTGCGATAGGTTCTGGGGGGCCATACGCAAATAGTGCTGCTAAAGCATTAATGAAAAACACAAAAATGAATGCAAAAGAAATTGCTATAGAATCACTTAATATAGCAGCAGATATTTGTATTTATACAAACCATAATATTATTTCAGAAACTATTGAGCTGTAAAATGGAATCTAGTTTTAGTCCAAGAGAAATTGTTTCTGAATTAGATAAGTTTATCATTGGTCAGAACAATGCAAAAAAAGCTGTTGCAGTTGCTTTAAGAAATAGATGGAGAAGAAAACAACTTGATGACTCTTTAAAAGAGGAAATTGTGCCCAAAAATATTTTAATGGTTGGTCCAACGGGTTGCGGTAAAACAGAAATCTCACGAAGGCTTGCTAAGTTAGCAAACGCACCTTTTGTAAAAGTTGAGGCGACCAAGTTTACAGAGGTTGGATATGTTGGAAGAGATGTTGAGCAAATAATAAGAGACCTGGTTGAAATAAGTATTACAAAAACAAAAATACAAATGGGTCAAGAGGTGAAGGCAAAAGCAGAAAAAAATGCAGAAGAAAGAATTTTAGATGTTTTGGTTTCTAAAAGCTCTACACCAGCTACTCGAGATAATTTTAGAAAAAAACTAAGATCAGGCGAACTAAATGATAATGAGGTTGAAATTCCAGTTTCAGCTAATGCGAATTTAAGTTTACCCACTATGGATGTACCTGGTATGCCTGGTTCTCAAATGGGGATGATTAATTTAGGTGATGTATTTGGAAAAGGTTTTGGTAATCAAAAGAAAATGAAAAAAATGAGTGTCAAAGATTCTCATGCATATTTGTTAAATGAGGAAACTGATAAGCTTTTAGATAAAGATAAAATAAACTCAAGAGCATTGGATGATGTAGAGCAAAATGGTATCGTTTTCATAGATGAAATAGATAAAATTACATCAAGAGCTGATAGAAGTGGTGCGGATGTTTCAAGAGAAGGTGTTCAAAGAGATTTATTACCACTTATTGAGGGAACCGCTGTTACTACAAAATATGGTGTGGTAAAAACAGATTACATTTTGTTCATTGCATCAGGCGCATTTCATTTATCAAAACCATCAGATATGCTTCCTGAACTTCAAGGTAGATTACCAATTAGAGTAGAGCTTGATAGTCTTAGTAAAAAAGATTTTAAACTTATTCTTACTGAAACACAAAACAGTTTGATTAAGCAGTATCAAGGACTTCTGGGAACAGAGAAGGTCGATTTGAAATTTGAAGAAGATGGAATTGATACCATCGCTTCTCTCTCTACAGAGATAAATCAGAACGTAGAAAATATAGGCGCTAGAAGGCTCCATACAGTAATGGAAAAACTACTTGAAGAGGTTAGTTATACAGCCTCAGATATAGGCCCTACAGAAATAATAATTAATAAGGAATACGTTGAAAATAGCTTAGGAGAACTTATTAAAAGTCAGGACTTATCGAAGTTTATATTGTAAAGCTCATTTAATTTTTTAAAAATTATAAAATGAGTCTTTTTAAAAATATAAGAATTGAGCTACTTGTTCTTTTAATAATATCTTTAAATGTTTTCATATCATTCAATTTAGATCTAGGGCTGTATAATTATTTTAAAGATTTTAATAAAAGTCTTAATAGTGTTTATTTAAAAGAATTTTTTGTAGACATAACAAGGCTCGGGAGCTCATCTTGGTATTTTGCTATTTCTGTTATTGGATTTGGTGTTGTTTATTTAAACTACAGATTAGAATTTATAAAAATTGAAAAACAAAAAAATATAAGTAATTTTTTTGTATCGTCTTTTTTTTATATTTTGGTTGTTGGGGTTGTAACTCAGATTCTGAAGCATATTGTTGGTAGACCAAGACCCAATCACACAAATTTTGAGGACTCTTTTGGTTTTAATTTTTTTACTTTCGACTCAAATTTTCATTCCTTTCCTTCAGGCCATTCATCAACTATATTTATAGTTTGTTTTATTCTTGTAGCCACTTTTCCAAAACTAAAATATTTTTTTTATTTTTTAGCGTCTGTTATTGCTTTGAGTAGAGTTGTAGTTGGTGCTCACTTTTTTACTGACATTGTTGCCGGTGCTATATTAGCACTTATATCTTTCAAAATTATAAACACAATCTTAGAAAAGAAATATGCCCAATATAAATTTTCAAATTTGTTGCCTGAAGACAATTCAGAGATTTATAATTATGTATTATTTTTGGTAATTAGTTGTGTGTTTATTACTTCAGGTCCATCCATAGATTTGTATATTTCAGGTTTGTTTTATTATGGATCACAACAGTTTGCTTTACAAAGTTTTGATTTAATCTCAATATTTTTTCGAGATATTTTATTACCATTAATACTTATATATATTTTAATTTTACCAATAGTTGGGCGTTTCACTAAAATTGATAAAATTTTTTTTAATTATAAATTTTCTATCAAAGAAATAGTTTTGTTGTGGGGTTCTCAAATTATTGGAGTGTTAATTTTTGTAAACCTGATACTTAAAAATTTATGGGGGAGGGCTAGACCAAATGATATTTTACAATTAGGTGGAAAAGAAACTTTTTCGCCATGGTTTGAAATAAGCAACGCTTGCGAAACAAATTGCTCTTTTGTTTCAGGCGATGCTTCTGTGGGCTTTTCAATTATAATTCTATATTTAATCACAAAAAATATAATTTTCCTCTATGCAAGCTTTTTTGCTGGTTTTGTATTTGGTTTAATTAGAATAATGGCTGGCGGTCATTTTTTAAGTGACATTTTTTTTGCTGGTTTTTTTATTGTAATTTTAAATATAATTTTATTTGAATTGTATAAAAAATATTATGTTAAATAAAATTTTATTGCCATCATTTATTTTTTTACTTTTATTAAAAATTGGTGCCTTAAATTTTACTACCTTTAATTTGTTTGGTGATGAAGCACAGTATTGGTTATGGTCAAAAGATATTGACTTTGGTTATTTTTCAAAGCCTCCTTTTTTGTCTTGGATAATAAGAGTTTATACGGAAATATTAGGTAGTAGTTTTGTTTCATTAAAACTTCTTCCATCGTTTGTGTATTTTTTGATTGCCTGGAGTATTTATGATCTTTTACTCAACTCTGGACTAAATAAAAAAGATTCATTTACAGGTTGTTTAATTTTTTTATTTATACCTGCTGTTTCTTTTTCATCTTTTATAATTAGTACTGATCTTTTTTTATTATTATTTTGGACACTTTCACTTAATGAATTAATTAAGATCAATAGTAAACAAGGTTTAAAAAATTTCATATTATTAGGTATTTTTCTAGGGTTAGGTTTTTTATCAAAATACGCAGCTATATATTTTTTGATTTGTTTATTTGTTTTAATTTTATTTGATAAAAGATTTAGAAAAATTTTTTTGGATAATTTATTTGGTTTTTGTCTTACCTTTTTATGTGTATTTGTAATTATCGTACCAAATATTATTTGGAACTTTAATAATGACTGGATAACACTTCAGCATACTTCGGATAATGCAAATTTTGGAAATATTGAAATAGATCTCATTAGAGGTTTAGAATTTTTATTAATTCAAGTTTTAATGTTAGGCCCGTTTATGGTTTTGGGTGGGATATTTGGATTTAATAAATGGAACTATATTCAAAAAATTTTTCTAATATTTTCTATGCCTATAATTTTAATTGTTTTAGTAGAAGCTATTATTGTCAGAGCTAATGCAAATTGGGCTGCTCCAGCTTTAATTTCTTTATTTGCTCTTTTATATATTAGAATTAATAATTCTTTTTTAAAGATAGCTAATTACATGTTTAATTTTATTGTCTGCTTAATTCTTTTTGTAATGATTGGAATGAGCTATCCGTATAAAATTTTTGACCGAATAAGTGGTATAAATGATTATGCTCTAAAAATTTACAGTGGTTCTTCAGATGGTGTCGTTAAAAATATAGTGGTTTCAGATCGGCTTTTATTTTCAAGCCTTAATTTTGAATTAAGAGATAAGGATATTAATTTCTATATGCCACATAAAGAAGGAGATGAAATAACAAACCACTTTAAAATAGTGTCTCCTCTTAACAAAAATATAAACGAAAATTTTACTTTAATTGGGAGTCGCTCAGATATAAATTATTTAGAGAATGAATATAAGGTGTTAAAAATAAATTCACCTGATCAGAAATTTACAAAAAGAAAACTTGATGTTTACGAGGTTGTGTTTGAATAAATTTCTAGTATTTTTTATTATATTTGTAATTAACACATCCTATGCAAATAATTTTAGTGCAGAATATAAAGTCAGCACAACAGGAATAAAAATTGGTAATTTTAGTTGGTCATTAAATATTAATGACAATATTTATCAAACAGAAATTAATTTGAAAAATTCTGGCATTTTTTCACCTTTATATAAATTTGAAGGAAGCTATCTTTCAACTGGGGTTATTGAAAACAACATATTTAAGACCCAGAATTATAAACAGTTTTGGAAAACGAAGAAGAAAACAAAAATAGTTAAAATGTCTTTTGATGATTATTTAATTGAATTAAAACAGGAGCCTATAGAAGAAGAAATAGCCAGAGTAGATCTAGAAGGCTTATATTTATATTTTGACCCAATTACCTCTTTTATAAATATTTTAAATGGAGAAAATGAGGCAAAAACAATTGATGGGAGAAGAATTTACACACTTAAACAAAACGAAAGTGAGGATGGAAATATAATTTTAGAAATTGAAGATTATGTGAATATTTGGGCTGACCATAAAAGAAATGATTTAAAAAAAATTGAATTTTTAGTTAAAGATGATTTACTTCCATATGAAATTCTTATTCATTTCAAAAAAAGGGTATTTAAGTTAGAAAGAATTTAAAACTTTTTTTTTCTTAAATAAACAAAGAGAGCTCCGTCACCCCCATGTTCAAAACCCGCATCTTGGTATGTTAAGATATATTTCTTAAGATCGTCTTCGTTTATCCAGTTTATTATTGAGTTTTTAATCTTTCCATAGAAAAGTTTAGGGCTTATGTCTTGCTCATTTTCAATTTTTTTATGAACGCCCTTTCCAGTAATTATAAGCAAACATCTTTTATTCTTGTTATAATTTTTTTTTACCTCACTTATAAATTTTTCATGCGCTTTGACTAAACCATATCCGTGAAGGTCAATTCTTCTATCTATATTAATTTTTCCCCGCTTAAGCTCCTTATTAACCTCACCAAATGATAGTTTAAACTCTGAGCTACTAACCTTTTGTTCAGTTATTGTTTTTTTACTGGTATTTTTAGTATTAGTTTTTTTATCTAATTTTACATTTTTTTTATTAGTTGTTTTCGTTTTAACTATAGAGGTATCTTTCTTAAAAGGCTTTACACCCTTCATGTTTTTTAGAAAAAAATCTTCTTCCATTATTTTTTTGTATAGTTTTTAATTAAATTCTTTACTCTTTCCGGTGTTTGCAAATACCACAAACTGTCTAACATCTCTAGTGATGCCATGAATTTTTGTTTTTTGTTTAGAAAATAAAGCATTTTCTTAAATTTAGAGACACCTTTTGCTCCAAGTTGAAAAATCATTTCTATTAATAATTCTTTCTCTGAAGTTGTGTGATTTTTTTTTAAAAATTTTTTTTTATATTGTTCGTGTGATTTTTTAAAGTCTATCTCAAACAATACTTCAAAATATTTTTTTTTAAATTTTTTAATGTAATATTTATTTTCTTTTTTTGTAATAAGATGACCATAACCAATAGTATAAAAACCTAATTGATCTTGATAAGGCTTGTCAGAATAACCCTCGTTTTTTTTAATTCGGTCTTTGAGTTCTTTAAAGGACAAATATTAAGTTTGAGTTAATATCCATATTGGACTAGAAGAATTTACTGGTTTTTCAAAAGTCCAAGTGTCTTTATTTTTAACAATAGAACCCTCATCATTATTTAACATCTGTTCACTAATAAAATTGACCGATATTGATATTGTGTCATTTTCTACTTTTGCATCTGCGATGCCCTCTACAATAAGTGAATAAAATTGTGATTCAGGATTGTTTGTTTTTTCATCAATTGCTTTTTCAAAAGCAGAATAAACATCTTTAGACACAAGATTTTTCAGTGTTTTTTTATCTCCATTGTTGAAAGATGAAATTATAATTTCAAAAGCTTTCTTGGCACCATCAAGAAACTCTCTGTGATTAAAATTATTTATTTTTTTATATACGACCTCAAGCTTTGTCTCATTATCCATTAGTGATGGTATTTTTTGAACATCTTCTTGTTTTTTTGTTTCTTGAGGTTTTGGCTCTGAAATATTTTTTTGAAATCCTGTTCTTTTCCCTAGAACACTCCTTAGTCTATAAATAATAAATCCAGCAATAGCTGCAAAAATTAGAATATCAAAAAATTGAAGGTCGCCGTAAATCATTTGATTTTAATATAATAACTTTTTTAAATATTAATAGTTAAATTTTTTCCAAAGGGGGTTTTTTAGTTTTTTTAACATTTCTTTATGGGCAAGATAATCTTCTTTGTTAACTTCTATTATTTTGGTTTTTGTTTCGTTTTTGTTGTTAATTTGTGTATTTTTTTCATCACTGTTTGAGTTTAATTCCATAGAAAACTGCTTACCCCCTCTAAGCTCTAAATAAACTGCAGCTAAAAGCTGAGAGTCAAGCAGGGCCCCATGGAATGATCTGTCTGATAAATCAATATTAAACCTTCTGCACAAATAGTCGAGGTTAGCTATTCTTGTATTTAGGACTTCTCTTGCAAGAGAAACAGTGTCAACTACAGGGTTGTCTAAATGAGGCAATCCTAAGATTGACAACTCATTATTTATAAAACCTAAATCAAATGATGCATTGTGAATTATCAATGTGTCGTTTTTCAAAAAATTTAAGAGCTCCTTGTGGTTTTCTTCAAATGGTTTTTGTTGATTAAGAAAATCATCTGAAAGACCCACAATGTTTTTTGCCCCTTCGCTTATACTTCTGTCTGGTTTGCAATAAAATTGTAGCGTGTTTCCTGTAGGAATATAGTTTTTGAGTTCCACACAACCAACTTCTATTATTCTGTCACCGGTCTTATAATCAAGGCCTGTGGTTTCTGTATCAATTACTATTTCTCTCATTGTTTTAACTAAAGTTTACTTATTAGCTTATTAATCTTAATTTTATAATCCTTTAATGTCGAGTTGTTATAAATAACATAATCAGATTTCTTTTTTCTTATAACATCTGATGTTTGAGATCGGGTTATATTCTTAAATTGGTTTTCAGTCATTTTTCTAGTTTTTTTTAATCTTTTTAATCTTACCCGCTTGGAAGCTATTATCGATATTACTTTGTTGAACTGTTTTTCTAAATTGTTTTCAAACAATAGCGGTATATCAATAAAAATTAATTTTGTTTTCTTTTGTTTTTCTTTTTTTATAAAATCAGACCTCTTTTTTCTAACTATTTTAAATATGTATAACTCGAGCTTTTTTCTTATCTGTTTATTTTCAAAAATAATCTTTGATATAATTTTTTTATCTATATTTTTTTTTGAAATGGACTTAGACAAACCTATGGTGCGTAAATAAGTAACAAATTTTTTTTCAGGGTTTTTATATATTTTTGCCACCTGCTCATCTGAGCTGTGAATTTTAAAACCTTTTTCTTTTAATTTACTACAAAAGGTGGATTTGCCCGATCCTATGCCGCCTGTTATTGCTATAGTTTTTGTCATTAAATTTTTTTATAAATAGCGTTAAGCATTTTTCCATCTACAGATGGGTTTTTACCAAACCACATTTTAAAACAGGGTTTGGCTTGTTCTATCAACATTGATATTCCATAAATCTTTTTATTCTTTGGAAACTGTTTGAGAAATGGGGTGTTTTTTGGGCTGTAAACAATGTCGCTTACAATTGTAGATTTGGTGATAAGTTTTAAGTGTTTTTTCAACACAGGGTTTATTGGTGTAGTATTAATTATTAAAAAAACTCCCTCAAGGTGTGTTGCAAGATCACTATATTTTTTTGTATACTCAGCGGTTTTTGAATACTTAATTTTTTTCTTAGATCTATTGAAAATTAAAATGTCCTTAAAACCCCTCTTCTTTAAAACATAGTGAATGGCGTGTGATGCGCCTCCATAACCCAGAATAATAACTTTTCTGTTTTTGGTTTTTTTTATATTTGGTAGAGTTTTATAATATCCTGTCCAATCAGTATTGGTTCCATTTATAGTTTTTTTATTTATTACACAGTTCACAGCTCCAATTTTTTTTGCATGAGCGTCTATTTTGCCAAGATGTTTGATAATTTTGTTTTTAAATGGGATCGTTACATTTAGACCAAGCGTATCTTTTTTTTCCAAAACCTCTCTTATTTTTCTGTGAAAGTTTTTTTCTGTAAGCTCTAAATATCCATAACTTGCTTTAATGTTATATTTTTTAAACCAATAGTTAAATATTGTTGGCGAAAGACTTTTAGATACTCTGTTCCCAACTACGTAAAGTTTTTTCATTTTTTTGAATATAAATAATCTAGCAAATTAAATAAAGGCAATCCCATAACATTAAAATAATCTCCTTTTATGCTCTCAATAATATTGGGTCCTAAGCTCTCTATTTGATAACATCCAACGGAGCTTAGTATTTGTTTGCCTGTTTTTTTTAAGTATGTTTTTATTTCACTGTTATTAAGCTTCCTTATTTTAACATAGGTTTTTTCGTAATTTTCCCAAACTTTAGAACCATTCAAACAAATAGTTAAGCCAGATACTATTAAGTGTGTCTTTCCTGATAGAGACTTGATTTTTTTTTGGGCTTTCTCAATAGAGTTTACTTTATCTAAAATTTTTCCATTGTGATAAATGACTGTATCACAGCCCAAAACAATCTTATTGGCATACAATTTTTTTATACTTACACTTCTTGCTTTTTCATAAGAAAGTTTTTTTGCAAAAATCTCAGGCTTTATATTTCTATTAATAGTTTGTTTAATATCCTCTTCGTTGCAATTTGGTTTTTTTTGGGTGAAGTTTAATCCTGCATTTTTTAATATTTTGTATCTTGATTTGCTTGAACTGGCTAATATAAAATTTTGGTGCATAAGTTTGTTAATAAAAATTATAGTTAATAACACTATTAAATATAATTTGAATTTAAGAAATACTTCTTTTGTTTTAAAAATGTGTTGTCAACAACTTAATAACTTGTCTGAATATTATAGGGTGGGTGTTAATATATTTATTATACAAAATTAATAACAAGTTATTAGAAATTTATTGCAATGCAAATTATTTAAAAATAATAATTTTTTTTCAATATTCTTTAAGTTAACATATTTGTTAGGGTTGTTATTCATATGTTGGTAAATAAAGAATGGTGTGATAATAAAGCAGTAATTAACCTTTTTAACCTTACAACTAATACTACAATTAAATATATAAATTATATATTTATTATTATTTTGACATTAACTTCAATTTTGATTATTAAAATGTTTCATTTCTAAACTACCCCAACAACATTATGAATTTACAGGAATTAAAAGGAAAAGAACCACAAGAACTTTTAAAACAAGCAGATAAACTTGGCATAGAAAACCCTTCATCTCTTAGAAAGCAAGATTTGATGTTTTCAATCTTAAAAACAATTGCTGAAGAAGGTGAGATTATTACTGGTTTAGGGGTTATTGAAATCATGCAAGATGGCTTCGGTTTTTTAAGGTCTTCAGAGTCAAATTATCTTCCAGGTCCAGATGATATTTATATTTCTCCATCACAAATTAAAAAATTTAGCTTAAGAACAGGTGATAGCGTAGAAGGAGAAATTAGATCTCCAAAACAAGGTGAAAGATATTTTGCTATAACTAAAATTAACAAAATTAACGGTCAAGAGACTGAATTAGTTAAGAATAGGGTTAATTTTGAAGATTTAACACCATTGTATCCTGAAGCTAGATTTAAACTTGAACAAGAAAAACCTATGCCGGATAACACAGAAAGAATAATTGATATTATTGCTCCTCTTGGAAAGGGACAAAGACAATTAATTGTTGCACAACCTTTCACTGGTAAAACAATAATTATGCAAAAAATTGCTAATGCTATAACTGCTAATAGTCCAGACGCTAAACTGATTGTTCTGCTAATTGATGAAAGACCAGAAGAAGTTACAGACATGCAAAGATCTGTTAAGGGTGAGGTAATTAGTTCAACATTTGACGAACCTGCTTCACGTCACGTTCAAGTTGCTGAAATGGTAATTGAAAAAGCTAAAAGACTGGTTGAATATAAACATGATGTTGTAATCCTTCTTGATTCAATCACGAGACTTGGAAGAGCTTATAATACTGTTGTACCATCTAGTGGAAAGGTATTAACAGGTGGTGTTGACGCAAATGCATTGCAAAGACCAAAAAGGTTTTTCGGAGCTGCAAGAAACGTTGAAAAAGGTGGATCACTCACAATTATTGCCACTGCTTTAATAGATACTGGGAGCAGAATGGATGAAGTTATATTTGAAGAATTTAAGGGTACTGGTAATAGTGAAATGGTCCTAGATAGAAAACTTAGCCAAAAAAGAACCTATCCAGCTTTTGATATTGGTAAGTCAGGAACAAGAAAAGAAGAATTATTACTTGATAAAGACGAGCTTGGAAAAATCTTTATTTTAAGAAAAATATTAGCACCAATGGGAAGTACTGAAGCCATGGAGTTCCTGTTAGATAAAATGAAAAATACAAAAACTAACAGCGAGTTCTTCCAAAGCATGGGAACTAAATAAATATAATTTTTTCTTTTTTTTTAATTTTTTTTTAATAACAAGAAGGTATGTTTTTTAAAAAAAATTTAATTTTTTTAATTTTTCTATTACCAACAACCTTATTTGCTAATCAGTTAGAAAAAAAAACACAACAACCCAACCTTACTTTATCGGGCCAATTCATTGATGAAACAATGAAAAACAAACAAGGCAAATATGTTTTACCAAGCAGAGATTGGATGAAAAAAAACGTAAATAATGACAGGGCAATTTTTTTTAGAGAAGGTGCTTTTTTTGGTGATTTTGATGGAAACGGTAGGTTAGATTATATTACTTGGGGAACTGGAAAACCTTGTCAAGAAGGTCAAAAATCTAAAGAAGGAAGGGTGGGATGTGGAACAATTAATACAAACTTACTACCCTACCAAATATATTCCATAGATGAATTTCTTAACTTTAAAAAACTAAACAACAAAGATGTTTTCGAGTGGGGAATATCAAATGACAAGGGATATCCTAATGGAACATCACGTATAATAATACAAGATTTTAATGACGATGGTATCGATGATTTTTTCATTGCAAATGCAGCTGTAGAACTCAATAATGGTAAGTTTAACTATAAAGGAGTTAATCCGGTTTTGATTTCGGTTGGACCTTTTAAGTGGGCCGCCTCAAGACATACTGGACATCTTGTCGATAATAAAACTTCCACATTTCAAGGTTTTTCACATGGATCAGATGCAGGAGATATTGATAATGACGGGGACATTGATGTGATAACCACAGATTTCACAGGCGTAATTTGTCATTACAACGATGGTAAAGGTAATTTTAAATCAAAAAAATGCATTACTAGAAAAAAAGGCGCGTTTTTTGTTGCCTCACTTGCTGACTTTAACAATGATGGAATACTTGACATTGTTGCTGGCAACGCTCATTTAAATGCAGAATATAGAAAACAATCACCCCAAGGAAATGTTGTTAAAGAAACCAAGAATTCACACTTCATTGCTTTATATTACGGAAACACGAAGGGTAAATTTAAACAAGCACACATACTTGAGCCAGCAAGAGTTGGGAATTTTATCTTCTCTGAGGTTCCAGAAATGACAGCTTTTGATTTTGATAACGATGGAGATTTAGATTTAGTAAGCTCCTCTGTTGGTATGTATTATTCAGGATCTGCTTGGGTTGCTTATGAAAATGTAAATGGCGAGTTAAAAATAGCTGACACAAATATTATAATTCCACCCTTAGATGAGTGGCAAGATGCAAAAATATGGGGCTCAATGGTTCAGTCTGAAAGCAACCCATGGAACACCTATTGTTCAAAAAGCATATTAATCGACGTTAATAACGACGGTCTTATGGATCTCCTTTGTGACAATGCTGTTCAACACCACAGGATGACAAACCACTTCTTAATAAACAAAGGCAACATGCAGTTTGATTTTGCAACACCCGAACAGGTTTCAAATCTAGTTGAGTGGTTAGAATAAACCACACTTACTAAATTAAATTTTTTATTATCTTTCTTATTTACTTAATTCTATCTTGGGTTTAATTCCCAAAAAATGAAAGCTTCCAAAGAAACAATTTTTGCTCTTGCTACGCAAAGAGGTAAATCAGGTATAGCTGTTTTTAGGATTTCGGGAAAAGACTCTCATACAACAATTAAATCAATATCTTCTAAAAAAAAATTTAAAACAAACTTTTCTACATTAAACAACTTATTAGACGGAAAGAGCGTTGTAGATCAGACGCTGACAACTTTTTTTAAATCACCGAAAAGCTATACAGGGGAGGATATGGTGGAAATATCTTGTCATGGAAGTATATCTGTAATTAACAAAATAACTAAAACCCTATTAAAAAAACAGATCAGGCTTGCTGAGCCTGGAGAGTTTACCAAAAGAGCTCTAATGAATGATAAGCTTAGTGTTTTAGAGGCTGAAACAATTAATGATTTAGTTAATGCAGAAACAGAAAATCAAAGAAAAATAGCAATTGGTAATTTAAGTGGAAATTTAGATAAGTTTATTAATGAAATATCAAATAAACAAAAAAAACTTCTAGCAGACATAGAAGCTATTATTGATTTTGCTGACGAAGATCTTCCTAAAGAAATATATAAAAGCATAAGAGAACAAAATAAGAACATATATAAACAAATCGAAAATATTATCAAAAGATCATCTTTATCTAGACAAATAAATAGCGGTTTTACAATAACTATTATTGGCAAGCCCAATACAGGAAAATCTTCCTTTATTAATTATATTAATAACAAAGAGGTTTCTATAGTTACCAATATACCGGGCACAACAACAGATTTAGTAAGCTCCACAGTAGATATACAAGGAGATAAATATACATTTATTGATACAGCTGGGATAAGAAAATATAAGAATTTAATTGAAAAAATAGGTATCGAAAGATCCTTAGAGAGCGCTGAAAAATCTGATCTAAATATAGTTTTTCTCAAAAACAATGAAAAGAAAAATTACAGTAAAATCAAATCAAAAATATTTGTTAAATCAAAATATGACACAAATAAAAAGAAAATTAGTGGTGTACATAGTATTTCATCAGTATCTGGTTATGGGATTGAGCCTCTTATTAAAAGCATATCTTCAAAATTAAAGAAAAAACCAATTTCTGGACCAGTCTTTTCACGTGAAAGGCATATGGAAAGCCTAAAGAAATCCCTTGTGCTACTTAAAAGTTTAGATTTAAAAGAAATAGATATTGCTGCTGAAAATGTTAGAAGATCAATTATGTATATTGATGGAATTAATCAAAAATTTGATATTGAGAAAATTTTAGATATAATATTTAGTGATTTTTGTATAGGTAAGTAATTTCACGTGAAAAGAGACATGGACAATAAATTTGATGTAATTGTAATTGGTGGGGGGCATGCAGGCGTAGAAGCAGCATGCTCATCTGCAAGAACTGGATCAAAAACAGCTTTAATTACTCATAAAGTTAATAAAATAGGAGAAATGTCATGTAATCCTGCAATTGGGGGTCTCGGAAAAGGACACCTTGTAAAGGAAATAGATGCTTTAGATGGAATTATGGCCAAAGCTACAGACAGGTCCTGTATACAGTTTAGAATGTTAAACTCCAGCAGAGGTGCTGCTGTAAGAGGTCCAAGGGCACAAACTGACCGTATTTTATATAAAAATGCCATAAATGAGCTTGTATCCGAGCAAAAAAACCTTCAAATTATTGAGGGGTCGGTAGAAGATTTAATTGTTTTAAATAATCAGGTAAATGGGGTTATTTTAGGTGATAATAAAAAAATATCCTCAAAATCTGTGGTTTTAACTACAGGAACCTTCTTACAAGGGTTAATAAGAATAGGCTCTGAGAAGCAAGAAGCTGGAAGAGTTGGTGATAAACCCTCAATAAAACTTGCAAAAAGGCTCAAAGAGCTAAAGTTTTCAATAGGCAGATTGAAAACAGGAACACCCCCGAGATTACTTAAAAAAACTATAAATTTCAATGAGTTAGATGAACAACACCCAGATAAAAAGCCCATTCCATTTTCTTTTATCAACAGAGATATCCACATTCCTCAAATATCTTGTTTTATTACTCATACTAATAAAAAAACTCATGAAATAATCGCTCAGAACCTGAGCCTATCACCTATGTATTCTGGAGAAATAAAATCAATGGGAGCTAGGTATTGCCCATCTATTGAAGATAAAATTCATAAATTCAAAAATAAGTCATCACACCAGATATTTCTTGAGCCAGAAGGATTAGATAGTGATTTAATATATCCAAACGGAATATCCTCTTCACTTCCAACTGAAATTCAAGAGCAATTCGTTAAAACGATTAAAGGTTTAGAGAATGTTACAATTACACAACCTGCTTATGCAATTGAATATGATTTTGTTGACCCACAAGAACTAACACATACACTTGAAACAAAAAAAATTAAAAATTTATTTTTTGCAGGGCAGATAAATGGGACAACCGGATACGAAGAAGCAGCTGCACAAGGTATAATGGCTGGGATAAATGCATCACTTAAAACAACATCTAATAAAGAATTTATAATAACTAGGTCCTCCGGATATATAGGTGTTTTGATAGACGATTTGGTTACAAAAGGAACTAAAGAGCCATATAGAATGTTTACATCAAGGTCTGAATATAGACTTTTACTTCGGGCTGATAATGCAGATTTAAGACTTACACCTCTTGGAATTGATATAGGTTGTGTTGATATAGATAGGCAAAGAGAATTTGAAAAAAAATCCAGAAGGATAAAAGAAGGGTTTAAGTTTGTAAAAAATCACAAATTCTCACCAGACGCACTTCTGAAAAAGGGAATAAAAATAAACAAAGATGGAAAGAAAAGAAATATCATAGACCTTTTGTCGTTTTCTAACATTACAACCACCAAGCTCAAAAAAATACTTCCTGAATTAAGTGATTTAGAAGACGATGTAATAGAACAAATAGAAATTGAAGCTAAGTACGCAGGTTATCTTGATAGGCAAAGAATGGATATACAAGATTTTGAAAAAGAAGAAAGTTTAACAATTCCAAAATCAACGAATTATAAACTAGTTGGCAGCTTATCTAATGAGATAGTAGAAAAATTAATGAAAATTAAACCACCAACTCTTGGGGCAGCCTCAAGAATATCAGGCGTAACACCAGCAGCCACCATAGCACTTCTTAGATATATAAAAAAAAATAAAAATAAAAAAGCAGCATAATTTGGATAAAAGCGCTGTAATAAAAAAATATAATCTTGGCACAAAGCAAATTGATTTAATTGATAGCTACATACTCAAGTTAACAAAAAGTAACCAAATACATAATTTGGTAGGCCCCTCCACAATTGATGTTGCTTGGGATAGACATATTAATGATTCATTACAATTGTCTGAATTTATTTTGAAAAAAAATGCATCAATAATAGACCTTGGAACTGGTGCGGGGCTACCAGGGGTGATCTTACATATTTTTGGGTATTTAAATATATTATTGATTGACTCAAAGATGAAAAAAATAAACTTTATTAAAGAATTTGCACACGAGCAGAACTTAGAAATAAAAACTATTTGTACAAGAGTTGAAAAAATCAAAAATCAAAAATTTGACTTTATTATCTGCCGAGCTTTTGCTCCATTAGTAAAATTATTAGATTATTCACGGTTTTTTACAAAAAAAAATACATCACTACTTTTTCTAAAAGGAAGAAGTGTTAAGAAAGAAATACAAGATGCAAAAAAATCCTATAGCTTTGAATACGATCTTTATCCAAGTCAAAGTGAGGGAGATGGGTATGTATTAAAAATTAACAAATATAAAAAACTGTGAAAAAAATTATTTCTATATCTAACCAAAAAGGCGGGGTTGGTAAAACCACAACCACAATAAACTTAGCAACCTCATTAGCTGCAGTAAAAAAAAATGTTTTAATTGTCGATGCTGACCCCCAAGGCAATGCCAGCACAGGGCTTGGGCTTACCCACAATGATAGAAAACCATCTATTTATGAAATGATTCATGAAAAGAAACTTCTTAAAGAAGGAATAAAAGAAACATTAATTCCTGGTCTAAAAATAATTGGAGCAAACACAGATTTAGCTGCAGCAGAGGTAGAGTTGACAAATTTTGAAAACAGAGAGTTTGTATTTAAATCAATCTTTGATGAAATTGATAACTTTGATTTTATTTTTGTAGACTGCCCACCAGCACTTGGCTTGCTAACTATCAATTCATTAGTAGCATCAAACACAACACTGATCCCTCTTCAGTCAGAATTTTTTGCTCTAGAGGGTCTGACAGCCCTAATGCAAACTATCAAATTAATTAAACAAAACTTCAACAGCGATCTTAAAATCGAAGGAATATTATTAACAATGCTGGACAAAAGAAACTCATTAAGCTCTTTAGTTGAGAAAGATGTGAGACAACATTTTGGTGATCAAGTTTACAAAACAACTATTCCAAGAAATGTTAAAATTTCTGAAGCCCCTAGCCACGGTAAACCAGCGCTTGTATACGATACACAAGCTGCAGGCTCCATAGCTTATATTGAGCTTGCAAAAGAGGTAATTTTAAACCAAAATAAAAACCATGAATAAAGAAAACAAACTAGGCATGGGCCTGGGTGCTCTTCTATCAACCAAAAATAACAAAAACGAAACAAATAATAACGCCCAAAAAATTAATATTTCTCAAATCGTACCCAATCCCTTACAGCCAAGAAAAAACTTCAAAAATGAAGAGCTTAAAGAACTTTCATCTTCAATCAAAAATCAAGGATTAATTCAGCCTATTATTGTCAAACCAACAGATGATAATCAATTTCAAATTATTGCAGGAGAAAGAAGATGGAGGGCATGCCAACTAAATGGCATGCACGAGGTAGATTGTGTTATCAAAGATCTTGATGAAACCAGTGTTTTAGAAACGGCTTTAATTGAAAATATTCAAAGAGAAGACCTAAACGTTATTGAAGAGGCAAATGCTTACAAGGGGTTGATTAATATTAAAAATATCAACAACGAAAGTCTTGCAAAATTAATTGGAAAAAGCCCAAGCCATGTTTCAAATACTTTACGGCTTTTAGAGTTAGATAAAAAAATTCAAGAAATGGTAATAAGTGGAGACCTATCCATGGGACATGCACGAGCGCTTATAGGTGTTCCAGATGCAATTAATAAAGCAAATGAAATAGTTGAAAAAAAACTCAGCGTAAGGCAAACTGAAAAAATAACATCAGAGTTTAAAAACAACAAAAAAAATAAAACAGAAAAAGACCCAAATATAACAGATTTAGAGAAGGAGCTATCAGATAAAATAGGCTTACGTACCTCAATACAGTTTAATGAGAGTGGCTCATCTGGTTCACTAACTTTATATTATTCTGATTTGAATCAACTTGATGATTTAATGAAAAGACTTAAGAAATAGTAATTTTTTTAATATTTAGAAGAAATCGGAGGCCAAAAACCAAAGATAAGTTGCTATCTTCACGCAAAACCTTTTCAGTCATAGAGAGTAATTTAATTAACAATTTTTTCTTTTTTGAATTATATTTTCTAAAAATGTCTATCAGCTTATGTTTTTCTTTAAATAAATATACAGGAATTTTCTTTTGATATTCTTCTTCACTTTTTGATTCTATTATTATTTGACAGAAAAATTTAATGTAAAAATAAAATTCATTGACATCTGTGCTGGTTAAAATTTTATTTCTATAAAGGTCAACTATTTCTTTATTCTTTTTTAATAAATTAAAAAAAATTTTTTCTTTTCCAGAATCGCTAATTGTTAATAATTTTTTAACATTGTTAAGTGTTAAGTCTTTTTCATCCAGTGCCACAATTTGATTTAAACTATTTTCAAAAAAACTATATTTGCTATCTAGTTTATCAATTAATAACCAATAAACGTCTTGTGAAATATTTAAACTGTTATCAGTTAAAAATTTTTTTAAAAATTTTATTTTTGTTTCTCTGTCTAATTCATAACAATCTATTAAGTAGCTATCTTTGTCTCTATTAAACAAGCTTTTAATTTTTTTAATTTTTTGTGAATTTTCATCAACAAAAACGAAAACACCATGTGAATTTTTTATATTTTCCAGGCTTTTTTCATCAATTCCTTTACACCCGTTTACTAAAATTATTTTATGATCTTCAAATAGACCAACTTCTTCAACAAAGTCTTTAATATTATCAATATTTGTAAGCCCGGCATTTGTGTTCTTTTGGTATTTTCCGACAATTTTAGCTTTTATTTTCTGCATCAGTGTTTTTTCATTACCACTTATGAAGTATATCTTTTTATCTATTCTAAAATTTTCGTTTAATAAAATACTAACAGGGTCAATTTTCATTAACAATCATCAATATTTATGTCAGACAAAATAGAAACAAATTGATTTAAGTTATCCCCTATTGCCAATTCATATTTTTTTTCTAATGAAGTATCTGTTCCATAATTGTAACCTGATGATTTTGGTATAATTGAAAAATAAGAAACTATTTCTTTTTCATAAGTTATACAATCTTTTTTAATTGATGTTAAAGTATAATAAAACCTTAACTCATATCTAAGGTTTGATGTCGCCTGATTTGTTTCAACAGATCTTTTGGTCCTTTTCTCATCAATATTAATTTGAAGATTATACGTATGTTCCTCGCTCTCACCAAAAAACATTGGAAGATACGAATTCATAAAGCTTAAATTTGTACCAGATGTAGTAACTTTTGTTTTTTGATAAAGCGGGTTAATGAGATTTTTTTCATTTTTATAGACAAATTCAACACCACTACAAGAGATAACAAAACAAAACAAAAAAATTAAAAATAGTTTCTTCACTTAACTACTAAGTTTACAATTTTGCCTGGGACATATATTTCTCTTATAACATTTTTTCCTATCAAGTTTTTTTTAATTTTATTGTTATTTTTTACTATATTCAAAACTTCTTCTTTTGAAATTTTATTTTCAATCTGAATAACTTCTTTAGTTTTGCCGTTTATTTGTATTGCAATGTTTGTGGTGTTTTTTTTCTTTACCTCTTCTATAGGCCAGGCCTCATTAATACACAAAGTTTTATTCCCTAGGCCTGACCAAATCTCTTCACTTATATGTGGAACAAAAGGTTGTAAAATTACCGAAAGTTTTTCCAGTGACCATTTAAAATTATTTTCCGATAATTTCCCCCCCAAAACTGAACTATTAAGAATATTTACAAATTCGTATATTTTTGCAACTGATTTATTAAATTGAAAGTTTTCTATATTTTCTGATACTTCGTTAATTAAACTTTTTAAAGAATTAATGACATCAACATTTTCATGATTATTTGATTTGTAATAATTATACTTTTCAGCTGTTTCATATAATTTATTTATAAACTTGAATGAAGAAGCTATTCCGGTTTCTGTCCATTGCAAATCTCTTTCTGGCGGACTATCTGATAACATAAACCATCTAGCGGTATCAGCACCATATGAATCAATAATATCATTTGGATCAACAACATTTTTTTTTGATTTGCTCATTTTTTCAATTTTTCCACCCATAACCTCAAAGCCATCTTTATCTTTTAAGATGCCATTGTGTTTTTCTACATCTTTAGGCTCTACCCATTCATTATTTATATTTTTATAAGTAACATGAGTAACCATTCCTTGTGTAAACAATCCTTTAAATGGCTCATCTAAATTAAAGTAACCAAGGTCTCTTAAAGCTTTAGTAAAGAACCTTGAGTATAAAAGATGTAAAATAGCATGTTCTATACCACCAATATATTGGTCGACAGGAAGCCAATATTCTATATCTTTTTTATCAAATGGTTTATTTAGTCTAGCATTACAATATCGAAAATAATACCAAGAGGATTCAAAAAAAGTATCAAAAGTATCAGTCTCTCTATAAGCCTTCATGCCAGTTTTTGGGCAGACTGTATCTTTCCACCCAGAAATATTGCTTAAAGTGCTTGATGACTCACTAAAATTCTCAACCTCAGGGAGTTTTACAGGGAGCTCTCCTTCTTCAACCGCAAGTACCTCCCCGTCCTCTCTATAAATAATGGGTATCGGGCACCCCCAAAATCTCTGCCTAGAAATTCCCCAGTCTCTTAATTTAAAATTTATTTTCTTTTTTCCTATTCCTTTTTTTTCTATTTCATTAATTATTTTTTCTTTTGCTTTATCGATATTTAATCCATTTAAAAATTCTGAATTAATAATTACACCATCTTCTGTGTAGGCCTTACTATTGATTTTAAAGTTATCTTCATCAATATCATTTGGTTTAACAACTGGAATAACATCAATATTGTATTCTGTTGCAAAATCTAAATCTCTTTGATCATGTGCAGGACAGCCAAAAATTGCACCAAGACCATATTCCTTTAAAACAAAGTTAGCTACAAAGATTGGAATTTTTTTACCTTCAATAAATGGATGTTCAGCAGATAAATTAGTATCAAACCCTCTTTTGGTTTTATCAGGGTTTATGTTTTTGCAGTCTTTAATAAATTTCTGTAAATCCGGGTTTTTTTTTGATATCTCGCTAATAAGATCATGTTCACTTGAAAGAGCTAAAAATGTAGCTCCATAAATTGTATCTGGTCTTGTTGTAAAAACTTTTATTTTTTTATTTTTTTCTGAAACGTTAAAATCAATTTCAACTCCTACAGACTTACCAATCCAATTAGATTGCATTATTTTTACTTTGTTAGGCCAATTTTCTAATTTATCTAAATCCTCTAAAAGCTCATTAGAATATTTACTTATTTTTAAAAACCATTGAGACAATTTCTTCTTTTCCACGATTGCTCCCGATCTCCATCCTTTACCATCAATTACTTGTTCATTTGCTAAAACTGTTTTGTCTACAGGGTCCCAATTTACTTCTGCCTCTTTTTTGTAAGCAAGACCAGATTTAAACATATCAATAAAAAATTTTTGTTCGTGTTTGTAATAATCTGGATGGCATGTTGCAATTTCTCTATCCCAATCTAAAGATAAACCCATTTTTAGAAGTTGTTTTTTCATTGTTTTGATATTTTGATATGTCCAACTTTCAGGATGTTTTTTTTCAGTTAAAGCAGCATTTTCAGCAGGAAGCCCAAAAGCATCCCAACCCATTGGATGGAGAACATTATAACCTTTCATTTTCTTATATCTTGCAACTACATCGCCCAGTGTGTAGTTTCTCACATGCCCCATATGTATTTTCCCAGAAGGATATGGAAACATTTCTAAAACATAATACTTTTCCTTATCTTTATCTTTTGAAGTTTGAAAAATTTTATTGTCCGACCATATGTCTTGCCATTTTTTTTCAACTAATTTGTGATTGTATCGCGATGACACTTTTTAACTTGATTGGAGTTTTAATTTTTTTGCTTTATTTAATATAGCGTTTTCAATTTTTATATTTTTCTCTTGATCAACTCTTTTATTTATCCAAGATGGATCTTTAAATTCTTGACAAAAAGAAGTTACCCTTAGATTTTCAGTGTTTAGCCTCATCCCAGAAATAAAAATATTTAATTTACATCTCTCATTAGGGTTAGCAGATGTTGAATACCAGTCTGTAATTATTGTTCCACCAATCTGATCGGCAGAACTTAAAGGCATAAAATCAATTGTTTCTAAAGCGCCTTTCCAAAGAAATGGGTTTACTGACATAGCAATTTTTGTTGTAGAATTATTGCTTCCTGTATCATTATTTATCAAGCCACCCAATGAAATACCACCTTTGTTAAACAAACCTCCGCCTGTTTGAAGTCTCGTTTCAGCGTCCCTCATTGCTAAATTTTTATCTAAGGCTGAATTAAATTTTGTACCCGATCTTTCAATGATTGCATTTGTTGTTTGAGCTTTTGACCACAATTCATCCATCTCTTCTTCACTTTTATTACTATTGCAAGAAATTAGAAATGACAAAAAAAGTAATAAAATTAATTTATTAAAAATCATCAAATTATAATTATTGTATTGGGATCTAAATGTAAAACATAAAAAAAACGGCACTCGTTAAAGTGCCGTTTTCAAAGATATAAAATCTTAAATTAAAATGCCATGTTAGCACCGATGTACCATGCTGATCCATCGTCTGCAGCAACACCTTCATCACTTGCTTCCATTGAAGTGTAACCTAGAATTGCAGTTACACCAGAAGCTACAGCGTATGAAATACTAGCAGAAGTAACGTCTTTTGAGTCATCAGATCCACCACTTGCACCAAGATTATTATCTTTTGCATCACCTGAAGCCATACCAATATTAAATGTTAGATCACCACTTACATACTTTACACCAGCTTTTACTACATCATAAGCAGCTTCTTCAGCTGATGTTCCAGCTATAGAAGAAGAATGAGCATCAGCAAAACCAACAGCAACAGTTAAGTCACCAGTTACAGCACTTAAACCAACATGGAAGTTACCATTATCATTAGTTGCAGCAGTTCCAGTGTTTGAACCTTGAGATTCTGAAACACCAACACCGACAGTTACAGCTGAGTCACCTAGATCTGTTACATAAGTTGCACCAATCGCAACGTGACTGTCTACTCTGTATGTTGCACCAGCAGTTGCACCGTTATCTGTAGAAGCTGAGAAAGACATTTTTAGTCCATCAGCTAAGAAATCAGAAGCAGTGTGATACTCAATACCAAATACTGTTGCAGTTGCACCAACGTCTAAACCAGTTGAAGCATTGTTAGTAGATGTAGTTGCTACACCTTCAGCACCAGCTGAACCTGGAATTGATACATCATGTGATCCTGATGCGTTACCAGCATTTAATACATCAAGCTTAGAGCCATCAGTAAATGCTAAAGTAAAACCAGCATCCATATCAGTACCAGTACCTGCAGCAGCAGATACTTCATTAACAACTGCAAAACTACTTGAGATAGTCATACCGCCATCAGTAGTTTCAGATAATGATACAGTAAAGTTGTTATCATTAATTTGGCCATTTGTGTCTGTTCCACCTGTTGGTGAATCAAACTCCATACCAGTTTGGTGGTTACCACTCATAGTAGCTGTTACAGCTTCAGCAACTGAAGCAGCACCAAGCGTAGAAACTAGAGCAGTTCCCATTAATAGTTCTTTTTTCATAATTACTCCTTTTGAGTTAATGAATATTCATTAAATACAAGAAACAAACTTGTATTGATGAGTGTAATAATTAAAAATTGAATAAATTACAAAAAAAGCATAATAATTTAGTATATTTTTTGAATCTATGTTGTTTTTTTACAACATTATAAATTATGTTTAATATTAAAAAATACACAGAAATCAATGATTTTTTAAAAAAAACAAGTAATCCTGCTAAAATAGTAGCTATATCCAAAAATCATCCACTTAATAGTGTTTTGGAGGCAGTTAATGCTGGAGTATATATTTTTGGCGAAAATAGGGTACAAGAGGCCCAAGAAAAATTTCAAAAACTAAAGCAGGACAATACAAAAATAGAACTTCACTTAACTGGGCCTTTACAATCAAATAAGGTAAAGACAGCAATCAAGCTTTTTGATGTATTCCATACTTTAGATAGAGAAAAAATAGCAAGAGAGTTCTCAAAATACAGTGAATTATTAGTAAATAAAAAAATTTTTCTTCAAGTAAACACAGGAAAAGAAAAAACAAAAAGCGGCATCTTCCCAGAAGACATTAAGGACTTTTTGTTTTTTTTAAGGCAAGAAATGAAATTACCTATCATCGGCTTAATGTGCATACCACCAATAGATGATGACCCGGCCTATCATTTTAATAAATTACAAGTTCTTGCAAATGAAAATAAAATAGATGAATTAAGTATTGGAATGAGTGATGACTATGAAAAAGCACTAAAATTTAATCCCTCATATATTAGGCTTGGTACAATTTTGTTTGGAAAAAGATTATGAAAAACGGACTAAATATATTTTGTAACAGCAATATTAAAAATTTTTTATTCTCTCTGCTTTCTAATTACGAATTAACTATTATGAAATTAGATGTAATAAAAGATAAGTTACAAACATCTCAAGCAAACATTATTATTATAAATGATAATGATACTAATTTAATAGACTTTGGAAAGTTAAGTGATAACTGTTTAGTAATTTCTAATTTGAAAAACTTAAATTACAATAATAAATCAAATATATTAAATGGTCCACTCCATGTAAACCATTTAAAAAATAGAATTGAGCACTTTGTTCAAAGTTTAAAAGTTCAGTTTCATGATTTATCTCTTTATAATGAAAAACTTACAAATCTTGATAATGATAATTTTTGCTACCTAACCAAAATAGAGTTAGAGATCTTAACTTATTTAATGAGGAAGAAAGAAACAAATAAAAATTTTATTAAAGAAAATATTTTAAATATTAAATCAAATATTGAAACTAATTCTCTTGAAAGCCATCTTTCAAGAATAAGAAAAAAAATGAACACCATAAAAACAAAAGTAAAAATTCAAACCAAAAATGAAAAGCTTTTAATTACTACTTAATTTAAAAAATTAGGATTGATAAGTTTAAAAAAATTTTTATCAAAAACTTCATTGTAACTATGATTATAAATAGACAGTTTAAGAATATCATCTTTAATTACCACTTCTACTCCCCTTAATATCAATGGCTGTTTTTCAAACAATACTCTTATAACAAAATTTTTTTCTTCATTATCAATTCCTTTTTTTTCCAATAATAACTCATTATTCTTTACTTCTATCTTTCCATCTTCAAAAAAATGAGGGTTTCTAAATATGTCATAAAAGAACCAAGCATTAGTATTTTTTGGATTAAAAAACTCATCCTCTTCAAGCGTATAATCATAATACATCGCCTTATTTTCATCTAAAATTATTAGAATTTTTGTTGGTAAAAAATATTCAGCCCTGACCCTTTTTTTACCTATATATACCATGCCTTCACTTAAGTTTTCTCCATCACTTTGTAGGAATGAAGCAGAAAAATCACTTAGTGAACTTAAATAATTTAATACATCTTCTTTGTCTTCAGAGGCTGAATATGCTTTAAAGGTAAAAAGATAAAAAACTATTACTAATATAAATAATAAATACTTTTCATTTTTTAAGAACATGTCTTTTACCTGCGTTATTTGCTTCGCTTATAATTCCATCTTCTTCCATCTTCTCTACTATTCTTGCAGCTCTATTATAACCGATCTGAAGATATCTTTGAATATAGCTTGTTGAAACTTTTTGTTGTTTAATAACTATATCAACTGCCTTACCATATAGATCATCATTATTATTTGAAATTAAATCATCCGAATTTGAAATACTTAGTTCTTCTTCTGATAATGAAATTTCTTTTTTATAATCAAATGTAGCCTGTTGTTTTATATAATTAACAACTTTTTCAACTTCATTTTCTGACACAAAACCACCATGCAATCTCTTTATTATACCGCCATTTTCTAAAAACAACATGTCACCACTGCCCAATAATTGTTCTGCACCCATTTCGTTAAGTATTGTCCTGCTATCAAATTTACTTGATACTTTATAACTAATACGACTAGGAAAATTTGCTTTTATTGTTCCTGTAATTACGTCAACACTAGGTCTTTGTGTGGCTGTAATTAAGTGAATCCCAGATGCCCTTGCCATTTGTGCTAATCTTTGAACTAATGACTCAACTTCTTTTCCAGCCACCATCATTAAATCTGCCATTTCATCAATCACCACTACAATAAAGGGCATTTTTTCAAGAAGAATTTCTTGTTTTTCAATAATTGGCATTCTTGTATCATCATCTATACCAGTTTGAACCTCCCTAAAAAGTTTTCTTCCAGACGAAATAGTTTTTAAAACTTTATCATTATAAGAATCAATATTTTTTACATTTAATGAGCTCATTAACTTATATCTATTTTCCATTTCTCTAACCACCCATTTAAGAGCAAAGACTGCCTTTTTTGGATCAGTTACAACAGGCGTCAATAAATGAGGGATGTCTTCATAAATGCTTAATTCTAACATTTTAGGATCTATTAAAATTAGCTTACATTCATTAGGTTTGAATTTATAAAGTATACTCAGTATCATGGTGTTTATACCTACTGATTTACCAGAGCCAGTTGTACCTGCAATTAAGAGATGGGGCATTCGTTCTAAATTTGCAAAAATACTTTTGCCCGATATATCTTTTCCCAATGCAAGAGTAAGAGAATCATTTTCAATTTCAAATTCATCTTCTTCAATTAAATCTCCAAACAAAACACTATCTCTTTTAGTATTTGGTATTTCGATACCTAAGCTTGTCTTGCCAGGTTGAGTTGAAATTCTAGCAGAAATAGACGACATTGCTCTAGCAATATCATCAGACAAACCTATTACTTTACTAGATTTTATTCCTGCATTTGGAATAAACTCAAATAAAGTTACAATTGGACCACTACTAAAACCAACTATTTTTCCTTCAACACCATATTCAGACAATGTTCTTTCTAACTTAATAGCAGCATCAGTGTTTATTTTTTCCAATTCTCTATTTTTATTATTTTTTAAATTTGATTTCGAAAGTAGATTTTTAGATGGAAGGCTAAAGCTAAAATTATCTTGCTCAAGTTGTTTATTAGCTTTATGGTTATTATTATTTTTTTTGCTTAAATTAACATAATTTCTTTTCTTAATTGTTGGCTCACTTCTTAATGTTTTGTTTGTAACTTTTTTTCTAAAATTTATATATTTAAATAAACCAAACACAGAAAATAATAACTTAAAATATTTAAAAAATTTTAAGAAAGCAAAAAATTTATTTATCCAAGATAAATTTATTCTAAATGATAAAAATATTAAAATTACACCAAATACTAAAAGTAAAAAATTTATAATAAAAAAAATAAAAATGTTTTCTAGAAAATTCAAATTTATATTTGTAAATAAATCGATTAGAAACTGTGAAACCAAACCTGTTTTTAAAAAGCCTATATCAACTGATTTTATGGAAGCATTAATAAGAATTATTCCTGACAGGTTAGATAAAAATTTCAAAATTATAAATCTACTATTAATACCTAAAAACAATTTTCCACCTTCTAGTATTATATAAAACACCAATAAATAACTTAGTGTTCCAATAAAAATTAACGAATAACTTGATAAATAAGCACCAAAAAAACCCATAAGATTTTCAATATTGCTGTCATTAATATTGTAATTTAATTGACTAAAACCTGGATCATTTGCTGAATATGAGTATAGACTGGTAAAATAAATTAGGCCAAATACAAATAAAATTATTCCTACTAAAAATTTAACAATAAAATTTCTAATTGAACCATACTTGAACATATAGTTAGATTGTAATACATTTAGATTGTGGTAATTCGAAGAAAATTATGAAAGAAATTCAATCAAATATCAATATAATAGGAGGAGGGCTGATAGGGGCTGTTGCAGCATATTCACTTTCTAAACTTGGTAATAAAGTAGTAGTTTTAGAGCAAAATGCTAAATTTAATCATAAAAATATTTTAGACAAAAGAACAACAGCAATTTCAGAGGGTACAAAAAAATTTCTTGAAGAAATAAATATTTGGAATGAAATTAGTAATTACGCAGAACCAATAAAGAATATTGAGATAATAGACAGAAATCAATCAAATAAAATTTATTTTGACAACCAAAGAAGAAAATCTAATCTTGGATATATAGTTAAAAACGAGTTTATACTTAATTGCTTGTATAAAAAATTACAAAAACAAAAAAATGTAGAAATTTTTAACAATATTTCAGTTAAAGATATTTTTTATCAAGGCGATAGGATAGTAACTAAACAAAATAATTTTTATGTTAACACAAATATTCTTTTTGCGTGTGATGGTAAAAACAGCTCTATAAGAAAAATTTTTAAAACGCCAATTTATAGAAAGGATTATAAAAAAAAAGCAATTGTAATAAATTTTTATCACTCAAAGAATCACAATAACACTGCTTACGAGTTCTTCTTTAAAAACGGACCTCTTGCAATTTTACCAATGCAAAAAAATAAAAATCAATTTCAAAGTTCTATAGTTTGGACAAACACTAATAAATTTATAAACTCTTTATTAACCTTAGATGATAGTGAAACTATTTCCATTCTAAATGAAAAGATACATGGAAGTGTAGGTGAGATAAAAAAAATAATTACCAAACAAACCTTTCCTTTAAAAGCACATTTAAACTCTAAATTTTTTGAGAATAGAATTATTTATTTAGGTGACTCAGCTCACTCATTTCACCCAATCGCAGGACAAGGATGGAATTTAGGCATGCAAGATGTAGAAAGTGTATATAATCTAGTAAAAAAATATAACTCTTTAGGTTTGGAATTGGGAGATGAAATATTTTGTAAAGAATTTCAGAAAGATAATTTTTTCAAAGCCTATAGGTTGTATCAAATTACTGATAAAGTTGATAGTGTCTTTAAATTAGACAATATATTTTTTAATTATGCAAGATTTTCAGCTATTAATTTAATAGAGAGAAGTAAAGAATTAAAAAATCAGATAAGTGATTTTGCTATGGGTATTAATTAATAGTTTTACCATTATTATCTTCAACTATCTCAAGCTCCAAAATCGAATGAAGTTTTTTATAAAAATCACTTAAATTTTTTGTTTCCAAAAGAACTTGTTTCTCAATGTCACTAAAAGGGGATATCATTGCTATAAACTTTATAATTTGATTAAAATCAATATTTTGAATTTCTTCCAAGTTTAAGTTAATTTTTTTGACTTTAATATATTGGCTATACTTATCTAAAAGATTATTTTTTTGTTTTTCATTTATAATGTTTTTATCTTCCTCAAAATCCAACATTTCAGCCTCAACCAACCTAAACTTATATTTTTTTTCTAACTCTTTCTTAACTTTAAAACAATTAGTACCCTGTAGACTAATTAAATATCGCCCATCTTTTGTTTCACTAAAACTATGAATTTTTCCAATACAACCAATATTATAGAGTTTATTTTTTTCATCAGATTGTATCATGCCTATGTACCTTTCCTTAGAAAGAGCGTAGTCAACCATCTCAATATATCTTTTTTCAAATATATTCAGAGGCAAGCTTGTTCCTGGAAATAGGACGGCACCGTTTAAAGGAAAAATAGGGATTTCCATGTTATGAAAACATTAATTGTGAAAGTTTTTTCCTATATTGAATTGTAATTTGATCAGTATTTCCAAGTACAGCAAAAAATTCTACCATCTTATTTTTTATACTATCCTTATTTTTTGGATAATTTTTTAGAAGCAAATCCATTCCATTTTCATATTGTTTCATTGAAAAATATTTATCTGATATTTCTAAAATTAAATCAATATTATTTGGTTCACTCTCAA
>CACNUO010000007.1 GCA_902623585.1 uncultured Alphaproteobacteria bacterium
CTATTTGGCATAAATACATTTATGACACCTGGTGATGCAGCATTCATAAATGCTTTTTGATGATTGTTTTTATCTAATGAATTTTTAAATCCTTTACATCTTTCATTACTTACATAAGATCCTGTGGGACCTTCAATTAAACCAACTTCCTGATGGTTATTTTTGATTATTTGATCTGCAATTAATTCACCACCAAATCTATGATTACATGCAACTGAACTTATAGTAGGGATATCCCAAGCTCTATTATAGGCTATAATTTGAACCTTTTTATTTAAGCAATTTTCAACAAATTGATCTGTTGGTTTAGTTGCTGAAATTATTGCAACTAATCTTTCTTTCAAATATGGCTGAATGAGCTTATCGTCTAATTCTTCACCATCATCAGTTGTTATCAATAAAATTCTAAAACCCGATAAACGTAGCGCTTCATGCAATTCAGTTAATACCTCTGGATAAAATCGATTGGTTATATAAGGTAAAATAACTCCCACTAGTCCACTATCTTCAATATTTTGAGAATCTTGCAAAAAAGTTTGAGGTTTATATTTTAGTTTTTTGGCAGCTTCAAGAACCCTTAGTTTTGTCCTGCTTGAGATGCTTGCACCTTTAGTAAAACATCTTGAAACAGCTGATTGAGATACTCCTGCTAATTTTGCGACATCTTGGGATGTGGCATTTTTATTCATCATTTTTCCTTTTTTATGTATGCAAATGCTTGAATAATTATTCAAACTGTTGCATTAATAAAATATTATAAATTAATATATTAATAAATTATAGGGGAAACAAATGAAAAAAATACTAGTATTATTTGCGATTTTCACATCATTTTTTTTCTTAGCCGGTACTAATGCAAAAGCTTGCGAGCTAAACAATTCTGTACCAGTAACTTCTTTATCTGCAGGATTTGATGCCTGGAAAGTTGTTACTTCTGCTATGGAAGAGTGTGGAAATTTTACACCTACACTTGATCAAGAATACAGAGATAAGCTTGTTGCATCATTAGAAAGCAACCCATCTCAATTTACAATGGCAGGTGTTTCAGCTTCTACAAATGTATCGGTTCTTGATGCTGGTGTAACTAGACCACTTGACGATCTAGTTGCTAAATATGGAGACTCTCTACAAGATAATCAAAAAATTGTAATTGATGGAAAAATTATGGCAATTGCAATGATGACAAATGCTCAACATTTATTTTACAGAGAAGATATTTTGAGTGATCTTGGTATAGATATTCCAACAACTTATGACGAGCTGTTGAAAGCTGCTAAAGTTATTAAAGATGCTGGAGTTGTAGATTATCCACTTGGTGGAACATTCAAGTCAGGTTGGAATTTAGGAGAAGAATTTGTAAATATGTATTTGGGCTTTGCTGATTCTTTTTTTGATGGAAATATGCCAGCAGTTAATAATAACGATGGCTATGAAACACTTAAGATGATGAAAAAACTAACAGAATATATGGATCCTGAGTATTTAACTTCAGATTCTACATATGTTCAACAACAATTCCAACAGGGTAAGATTGCTCTTGCAAACCTTTGGGCGTCTCGAGCTGGTGCTATGGATAATGCAGAGGAGTCAACAGTTGTTGGATTAGTAAAGTTTGCATCAGCGCCTAAAGCAAAAAAGAATGGTAAACCAGCATCTACATTATGGTGGGATGGTGTTGTTATAGCTAAAAATGTTACTGATGAAGAAGCAGAAGCAGCATTTAAACTAGCTATGGTTGGATTAGATCCAGCAAACTTAGGAGCGAACCCTGAAGCTGCTCCTTGGCTGTCTAATGCGTTTGATCCAGCTCCATCAAATATTGGTGCAATTTTAACTGCAAAATCTGGAGCAGCTCCTTATCCTGCATCAGCAAAAATGAGCACACTCCATGGAGTCTTAGGTGCTGCTATTGGTGATTATTTGACTGGCGCAGCTACTGCAAAAGCTACTCTAGAAAAAATTGAGGCTGATTATATTACTGCAGCAACAGAAAAAGGTCTCTTATAATTTTATATAATTGTATATTACTCCCCTTTTAAAATCTTAAGGGGGGTAATATTAGTAAATGAAAAAATCTACTTTTTTAGTTTTTACAATGCCATCATTTATAATGATGACATTATTTATTGCCTTACCTCTTCTAATAGTTTTAATTCAAAGTTTTCAATTCAACCAAGATGTATTAGAAACGATTGAAAGAGAAAATTGCGATCCTTTTGGATGTAAAACAGAAACAATTACCGTTCCTGTATTAGATGAAAATGGAAATAAAATAAAAAATAATATTTGGGTAGGCTTTCAAAATTATAAAAATATTTTGAAATTTGAACAATTATCATCTGTTATTTCAAATGATGGTTTTGAATGGAGTAAAATAAGATCTATTGATTTTTATAAAGCTCTAAGGTTTACACTAACATTTACATTTATTACTTTACCATTTGTAATAATCTTAGGTTTAATATTAGCTCTATGCGTTAATGTTTTAATTAATAGATTGAAAGGTCCAATAATTTTTATAACCTTGCTCCCATTTATAATTACACCTGTAATAGGTGCTTTATCAATAAAATGGTTATTTATAGGAGATGGTATATTAACTTTATTTTTAGAAAATATTTTAGATAAAGATATTGCCCTATTTTCTCAAGGCTGGACGATAGAGATTCTAATGCTTTTTTATAGAGTTTGGCACACTATACCTTTTGCCTTTGTTATTTTTTATGCAGGACTACAAACTGTCGATAAAGAAAAAATTGAGGCAGCATTTGTAGATGGGGCAAATAGACTTCAGCGTTTAAGATTTATTATAATTCCGCATATCATGCCATTAATAGTATTTGTTGCTTTAATTCATTTAATGGATTCATATCGAGTTTTTGATGAAATTGTTGGTTTTAGTGCTTCTGGATTTAGGATTTCATTACAATGGATGACTTATGATTTCTTGAGAATTGATGATTCTGGAACAAGATCTATTGGAAGAGCATCAGCTACTTCTGTTCTTACAATGATAGGAATTATAATAATATTAATTCCAGTTTTAAGAAGAACTTTTAAAGAGCAAAAAGAAAAAAGATTATAATGGAAAGTAAACTTTTTAACTTAACCACGCCTCTTAAAATTATTGTTTCAATTACAATAATTACGTGGTGTATAATTGCTTTATTCCCTCTCTTATGGATTGTTGTAATGTCAATAAAACTTCCTGTTGATTCTTTTGCTTCCAATCCTTTAAAGGTAATAATTGGTCCAAGCACAAAAGAACAGGTTGGAGGTCTATCTTTTGTTAACTTTATTTTTCTTTTTCTATCAATTTATTTGTTTTATAAATTATACCAAATAAGAAAAATTTTATTTGATTTAATTAATCCTATTTTAAAATTTTCTTTAATTACTTTTTTCATTTTATTCATTTTATATATAACTATTTCCTTCATATTATTTTTTTTAATTCAAAATAATTTATCTGAATTTGTAAATATATTATTTTCAAATTTAGAATTCTTAAAAATTTTTTCTTACCCAATCATAGGTTTTACTCCTCAGCATTATTTGTCTGTTTGGGTTGGTAATGAATTTTATAAACAATTCTTAAATACTATGATTGTAACAGGTGGGGTTGTTACAATTTCATTAACTGTTGGAACACTAGCTGGTTATGGATTAGCAAGAAGTAATTCTATGATTGCCTTTTGGCTTTTAATTTTTGCTTTAATTTTTAGAGCCTTACCTCATTCTGTTTTGGTTACTGGTTATTTAGAACCTTTTATAAATTATGGATTATATGGAAAAAAAATTGCTGTTATTGTTTTGTTAGTAGCTATTAACCAACCTTTTACAATATGGATGCTGAGATCATTTTTTATGAATATACCTCAAGATTTAGATGAAGCTGCTCAAATTGATGGATGTAATCCTTTTCAAGCTTTCTGGAAAGTTGTGATGCCTTTAATGTGGCCAGGTGTAATTACAACAGGATTATTTTCTTTCTTGTTAGCTTATAATGATTATCTTGTTGCAGCATTATTATTAGATGGACAATCACAAACTATGGTTCCAGCAATTATGCAATATTTTAATATGGAAACTAAAATGACAGATTTAGTTGAGTCAATTGCTGCTGCTGCATCAATTACCGCACCATTGTTTTTGTTAGTGATGTTTTTCCAAAAACAAATAGTGTCTGGTTTAACTCAAGGTGCAGTAAAGGGTTAACAATAATATGATAATTATTTATTAAAATTATAAGATGAAATACAAAGCATTACTTTTTGGATCAATTGGAACACTGATTGAATCTTCTAATATCCAACGTAATTCATTTAACGAAGCCTTTAAAGAAGCTGGTTTAGATTGGTATTGGGACGAGCAAGATTATAGAATTTTATTAAAAAAATCAGGTGGCACTAAGAGAGTAGAAGATTTTGCAGAAAAAAATAATATCAATGTTAATGCATCACAAATTAGAGATAGAAAAACAGAATTATTTAGTTCATTCATTATTCAAAACAAACAAAAATTAAGAGAAAGTGTTTATGAAATGATTAGATATACTAAAGATAATAATATTAAACTTGCATTCTCAACTTCTACAACTGTAAATAATGTAGAAGCTGTATTTGAAAGTCTTTCTAATCAAATTTCAAAAGCGGATTTTGATTTTATTGGAAATAGATCATTTGTTAACAATGAAAAACCTCATCCAGAGATATATAAAGTAACACTAGAAAAATTAAATTTAAAACCTGAAGAATGTCTTGCAATTGAAGATACAGAGGAAAGTAGTAATGCCGCTGTTAATGCAAGTGTTAAATGTATTGCATTTCCAGGTGATTTTCACAAAGAAGATAAATTTGATATGTGCATCAAAAAAATGAATTTATTAGATCAAACCATTTTTTCATTGTAAATTATACGCATAAATGTTTCTAAAAAAATTCGAAGTAAAAGATAAGACTGCGCTTGTTACAGGTGCAGGTAAAGGGATTGGTAAAGCATCTGCAATCGCACTGGCAGAAGCTGGAGCAAATTTAATAATTATAAGTAGAACAGAAAAAGATCTTATAGCTGTTAAAAACCAAATTAAAAAAATTAAAAGAAAATGCAACTACTTTGTTTGTGATGTAACAAATTTAAAAGAAATAAAAAAAATATTTTCTAAAATTCCAAAATTAGACATATTAGTAAATAACGCTGGAACAAATAGGCCAGAATATTTTACTAAAATTAAAAGAAAAGATATGAGTGAAGTGGTTGATCTTAATATTAAAGCATCATTTGATATTGCTCAATTAGCAACAAAAATTATGCTAAAATCAACAAATAGAAAAAAAAGTGGTGGATCAATTATAAATATTTCATCTCAGTTAGGTAAAGTTGGAGCTCCTCTTAGAAGTGTTTACAATATGACCAAGTTTGGCGTTGAAGGTCTAACTAAAGGAATGGCTATCGATTTAGCAAAACACAACATTAGAGTTAATTCAGTTTGCCCTACATTTGTTGAAACTCCTATGGTTAAAAAATTTTTCAAAGATAAAAATTTTAAAAAATCTGTTATTGAAAATATACCTTTAGGAAAAGTAGCAACAGAAAGTGATATTGCTAGTGCAGTAGTGTATCTTGCTTCTGATGCTGCATCGATGATAACTGGCTCTTCATTAGTAATTGATGGAGGATGGACTGCTAAATAATGATTTCTAGAGAATTAAAAAATTTTTTTGCCAACTATCAGATTGCAACTCAAACATTTAACAAAAAGACAATTGAAAAATCATTAAGCAATTATTTTACAAAAGAATCTTTATTTAATTTTTGCCATCCTTTTGGAACTTTTAAAGGTTTAAATAATTTTCTTTCTAAATGTATTTTGCCATTATTGGATAGTATCCCTGATCTAGAAAGAAGAGATATGATTATTATGGCGGGAAAAACCCCTGAAGGGCAAAAATGGATAGGTACAATGGGTAATTATATGGGAACTTTTATAAAACCATACTTAGATATTCCACCAACAGGCAATTTAATTCATATGCGCTATCATGAGTTTTTTAAAATAGAGGAAAATAAAATTACTGAAGTACAATCTATTTGGGACTTACCTGAAATTATGATGCAAGCAAATGCATGGCCAATGTCTCCTCAACTTGGTGCATTTCTGTGTACCCCAGCTCCTATGACTGGAGATGGCTTGTCAATAAATGGAGAAAAGAAAGAAAATTTTGATCATGTTATAGATATGTTAAATGATTTATCCTTACATCCTAAAAATCCAGATCCAAAAATTATGAATCTAGAAAAATATTGGCACCCAAATCTTAATTGGTACGGACCAGCCGGAATTGGAACAGGTAGAGGTATAGCAGGTTTCAGACATTGGCATCAAATCCCATTTTTAAGAGCAATGCCAGATAGAAAAGGTGGTTCATCAAATGAAAAATTAGCCACCGATGGCATGGAAGATTTGCAAACACACTGGATACATGAAGGAAATTATGTGTGTGAAACAGGTTGGCCTAATATGAGATTAACAATAACCAATGATGGCTGGATGGGTATTGCTCCATCAAATCAAGCACTAGAAATGAGAAGTCTTGATTTCTGGAGGCTAGAAAATGGTTTGATTAGAGAAAATTGGGTCTTAATTGATTTACTTGATATTTATAGACAAATTGGAATCAATATATTTGACAGAATTAAAGAGTTTAATAAAGCTCGTCAAACAGGACATATCAATTTATCTGATGGATTAGATGTTTTAAAGTAGCTAATTTTCCTTATTAATAAAATAAGTTGCTACGATTACAATTATACCACCAATAAAAGTAATTAAAGTTGGTATTTCATAAAAAATTATAAACGTTAACAACACACCAAATACAGGAAATAGAGCATAAAATGGAAATACTCTATTTACAGGATACATCCTATATAAATAGAACATCGACATGTGTGCAGCAATTGAAACAAAGATACCTGAATGAAATATTAATAACCATGACTGAAAACTAATAGTTTTTATTTCGTTTATTGTTTGTCCTTCAAATATTGATGATGAAATAATTAATAACATAAATCCTACTAATCCCATTACTGCATTTGTGAGAGTGACCTCTAAATCTTTAAGGTATCTGGAAAATACCTGTGCACTAGCATAAAAGAATGCCATTAACGTTATTAAGATTAATGCAAAAATTTCATTTCTTATTAAAGGATCAAAGCCTAACAAAATAATTCCAAAAAAAGAAATAAATATAAGCACCCATTTTTTAATACTTACTTTCTCTTTTAAAAAAAATGAGCTTAATAATATTGCAAATGGTACAGCCAATTGAGAACCAATAATTATCGGAGAAACTATGTTTGCTTCATTTAAAGACAATGTCATAAAAACATTTGCTAAAAAACCCATAGAAATTGAAAAAAAGAGAAGTGGTAACCAGTATTTTTTTTCAGGAATTCTAAATCTCCAAAAAGGCAAAAGGCATATGAAAACCACTAACATTCTTAAACTTCCCATTAATAATGGAGGTACATTTTCATTAAAAATAACTTTCTGAACGGGGTAGGCACTTCCAAATAAAAAAGTGATTATTAAAATTAAAAAATAATGTCTTAAAAGCATTCGAGCTAAAATTTATTTACTGGTTAGTTATTTGCAGCAACTACAGCTGCCATAATTGATGCAAGTTTAGAATTTTTACTATCTGCTCGACTAGGAACCACAACTGGTACTTTACCACCAATTACTATTCCTGCTGCACAAGCATTCATAAAATAAACCATTATTTTGGATAAAGAATTTCCAGTTTCTAAATTAGGAACTAATAATACATCAGTATTACCAGCAACATCGTTCTTAATCCCTTTTATTTTAGCTGCTTCCTCAGAAACAGCATTATCAAAAGCAAGCGGCCCATGAACAAAAGCATTAATTTTTTCTTCTAACGCAAGTTCCATAACTTTTTTGGCATCAACTGAACTTGGCATACTATCAATTGGATCTTCTGTACCTGATAAAATTGCAACTTTTGGTTTGTTAATGTTTAATTTATTACAAAACTGCACAGCATTTTTAAGAATTTGTAATTTTATATCAACTCTTGGTAAAACATTTAAGGCGCCATCAGTGATAAAAAGAGGTTTTTTAAGCTGCGGTGTAGTCATATGCCAAATATGACTTAATCTTCTGCCATCAAGTAAATTAAATTCTTTTTTTAAATAAGAGCGCATTAAAATATCAGTATGGAGGTTCCCTTTAATTATGATTTTACTTTTATTTTCATTAGACATCTGACAAGCAATTGAAGCACTATCCTCTTCATCTTTAGCCTCTACAATATTAAAATTAGAAATATCAAAACTTAAATTTTTCGCTGTTTCAGCAATTGAACTTCTATTTCCAATTAAAGTTGGATCGATGAGGTTCATATTCTTACCTTCAATTACAGCTGATAATATGCTTTCTTGATTGGGGCACACAACAGCTGCAGGTATGTTAGGAGTTTCTAAAGCTTTACTTTTAAGATCTTCTGGTAATGTGCTCATATTTTGTATTCTCTCTATACCACTGCTACAATTTTTCCTATGATATTTCTTTATTGTGTAAGAAATATTCTTTGATTTATCGATAATTTCATATACTCAATCTTTAATAAGGAAAAAAATGGATTTAGAAAAAAGAACTGAAATACCTAATTCATTAGAAGAACATTGGATGCCATTTACATCCAATAGAGACTATAAAAATAGTCCAAGATTAATGGTTAAGGCAGAAGGTGTTTATTACACTGATCATTATGGAAATAAATTAATTGATGCTAGCTCAGGATTATTTTGTAGTCCAGCGGGTCATTCAAGACCAGAAATAAGAGAAGCAGTATCAAAACAATTGGAGCAATTAGATTATGTTCAACCATTTCAACAAGGTTTTGGCGGTTCATTTGATTTAGCTAGAAAAGTTTCAAAACATACACCCGAAGATTTAAATAAAATATTTTTTACTATTTGTGGTTCATCAGCTGTTGAAACAGCAATTAAAACAGCCATAGCATATTTTAAAGCAAAAGGAGAAGGTCACAGATCTCACATAGTTGGAAGAGAAAGAGGTTATCATGGAATGAATATTGGAGGAATTTCTGTTGGTGGAATGATTGCTAATAGAAAAACTTTCTCAAATATTCTCATGCCAAATGTACATCATCTAAGACATACTCATTTACCTGAAAATTTATTTGTAAAAGGCGAACCTGAAACAGGTGCTGATCTAGCAGATGATCTTGAAAGAATTGCTGGTAACATAGGTGCTGAAAATATTGCAGCATGTATTGTTGAGCCAGTAGCAGGATCAACAGGAACTTTAGTTCCGCCAAAAGGATATTTAAAAAGACTAAGAGAAATTTGTGACAAACATGGAATTCTTTTAATTTTTGATGAAGTTATTACTGGCTGGGGAAGAATGGGCGCTCCATTTGCAGCGCAAGCGTTTGATGTTTGTCCTGATATTATGACAATGGCTAAAGCAATTACTAATGGTGTTGTACCTTTAGGAGCAGTAGCTTCACGTGATCATATCTATGATACTATTGTTGATGCTTCACCTACAGGAGCTATAGAATTTTTTCATGGCTATACTTATTCCGCCATACCTGTTTCAATGGCAGCAGGTTTAGCAATGCAAGATATAATTGAGAAAGAGGATTTATTTAATAGGGCTAAAGATATGTCTCCATATTTCTTAGATGGTTTATTTACTTTGAAAGACTTAGATATCATTACTGATATAAGAGGATATGGAATGATGGGAGGAATTGACATTAAAATGGATGAGCGTTTAGGCAAAGCTGGATATGCTTGTTTTAAAAAATTATTTGAAGCAGGTTTAAGCTTAAAAGCAACAGGTGATTGCTTAATCGTTGCACCTCCATTTACTTGTGAAAAAAAACATATTGATGAGATAATTGAAAAATTAAGAACAGGTATCTCAAATTATATGCATGATAGATAATGAAAATAGGTGTTCCATCCGAGATTAAGGCTCAAGAGTCTAGAGTTGGGCTTACCCCACAAAGTGTTAAAGAATTAGTAAAGGATAAGCATACTATTCTAATACAAAAAGATGCCGGTGCTGGTGCTGGATTTTCAAATAGTGATTATGAATTGTCAGGTGCAAAAATTGTAAATTCAGCTGAAGATATTTTTAATGACTCTGAAATGATTGTAAAAGTAAAAGAACCTCTAATGAATGAAGTAGCAATGATAAAAGAAAACCAAATTTTATTTACTTATTTACATCTTTCAGCTGCTCCAGAATTGACAAAGGGTTTGATTGATTCAAATTCAATTTGTATAGCTTATGAAACGGTAAGTGATCATAATAATAAATTACCTCTACTAGCACCAATGAGCGCTGTAGCAGGTAGAATGTCGATACAAGCCGGAGCTTATTCTCTTGAAAAACATAAGGGTGGAAGTGGTTTGCTTTTAGGTGGCGCACCTGGAGTTCAACCTGGAAATGTCTTAATTTTAGGCGGAGGTGTTGTAGGAGAAAATGCAGCAATAATTGCTACAGGTATGCAAGCAAAAGTTTTCATTGTTGATAAATCAGAAAAAAGATTAGAAGAATTACAAGAAAAATTTGGTGATAAAATAGAACCACTTCATAGTGATAAAATAAATCTAAAAGATTATATTTCTGAATGTGATTTACTAATTGGAGGAGTGCTTGTTCCAGGTTCTAATGCTCCTAAGATTATAACTAAGGATATGATCAAAGAGATGAAAAGTGGATCGGTGATTGTTGATGTTGCAATTGATCAAGGTGGTTGTGTTGAAACTAGTAAACCAACAACTCATGCAAACCCTACGTATGTTGTTGATGATGTTGTTCATTACTGTGTTGCAAATATGCCAGGGGGAGTTCCTAGAACTTCCACGCTTGCTTTAAATGCAGTCACTTTGCCATTTATTCAAAACTTAGCTTCTAACGGTTTTAATGATGCTTTAAAAAATGATAAAAACTTTATGAATGGTTTAAATGTTTTTAAAGGTGCCGTTACATATAAAGCTATTGCTGATGATTTGAATTATGATTATGCTAATCCAGAAACTTTAGTCCACTAGAAACTATTAGAAGCTTCTACCATTATCTTTAATTTTATTTTTGCCAAATCTCGAGGTAAGTGACCAAGGCCACAATCAGGAGCAACAATTAATTGTTCCTTATCAATAAACTTTAATGCATCATTTATTCTCGAGACAATTTCTTCTTTAGACTCTACTTGAGAGCTTGCTATTTTTACTAAACCAAAAATAACTTTTGTTTGTTTAAAATCTTTTAAAAAATTTAAATCATTATATCGATGAGCATCTTCAATAGAAACTGTATCTATAATTGACTCATCTAAAGCTTTACTAATTTTACTGTAAGAATCTAAAGGCGCTTTTGGATAATCTACTGCATCTAATTTATCAGGATAGCCGCAACAAATATGAGTAATTTTTTCAATACTTTGATTATTAATATCCTTAAAACATCTTTCTAGGTTTTTGATTCCAAAATTAAGAGCATTTTCTGGTTTTCTAGCAAACAACGGTTCATCGACTTGAATATATTTACATCCTGCATCAATCAATCTTTTAATTTCTACATTAATAGCATCAGCTAAGTCTTCACCCATAAGTTCATCTGAATCATAAAATGTATTTGCTATGGTGTCTGTTATAGTCATTGGTCCAGGAATAGTAATTTTTAAATCTTTATTGGTTAAACTCTGATTTTTTTTCCACTCTTCAACTAAAAAAGATTTTTTTGCTTTAACTTTTGAAGTTATTGTTGGTAACCAGCATTTATAATTCCCTGTCCTAGCAACTTTTTCTGTGAGATTTTCAAAATCAATTCCTTCTAAATATCTACAATGATAGTGAATATAATTTTCTCTTCTAACTTCACCATCGGTTAGGATATCAATACCGCATTCTTCCTGATCACTAATTATTTCTTTGGTAGCTTTATTAAATAACTCTTCAACATTATCGCCCATTTTTTTTATTTCATCTTCGTAAAATTTAGTTGGATATTCTGTGTCTGTGCCACCAGAAGCATTAAACCAATCAGTTATTTTTAAGTAGCTTGGTTTTGGATAGGCGCCTATAACAGTCGTTAACATATCTTTATTATTCCATTTTTCTGCTAAATGGTCCAGATTTTGTATTAACACCTGAACTGGAAAGTTTAGTGTTTGATAATTGTCGCTCCTGATGAATCATGCGGTGACTTAACAATTTTGATACTAGTTTATGTTTTATATCTTTAAATTCTCTTAAGTCTGATAGATCATTTATTTCCTCAGGATCTTTTTCTAAATCAAATAATAAACATGGCAATGAAGGAAAATGAACATATTTCCATTTATTATTTCTAATGACCGATAGATTACATTGTTCGGGCGCTAATTTTTTATCTTTAACAAATGAAGTACTTTCTCTAAAATCATAATCAAAAACAACATATTCTTTATTAGGTGATTTTTCGTATTTATGATTGATATTGTGCATCAGTGATTGACCATTCCAATCAATGGGGATGTCACCACCAAGCCATTCTAAAATTGTAGGAGCAACATCTACAGATTCTGTTAAATGGTTAATTTCTTTTGGATTGTTTTGAGGCAGATAAATAAATAATGGAATTCTATAAGAAGAGTCCCACCAACCTAATTTCCCCCATAAATTATTTTCATTTAACATCTCTCCATGATCACTAGTAAAAATTATCATTGTATTTTCTTCTTGCCCTGATTCTTTAAGAGCATTCAAAATTTTACCAATATTAAAATCAACTTCTGCGCACATAGCAAAATAGACACTCATAATATTTTTGATATCTTGATCTTTTAAAAGATCATAATTAATTTCAGAGAAATTTTCTTTTAGTAAAAATTTTTTACATAACTCTTCAAGTAGTGGATGTTTTTTTGATAATTCTTTCAGTGAAATATCATTTTTAGATAAGTTAATACTATCTGGATTAAATTTACTAAACCATGGATCAGCTACATGAAAGGGTGGGTGTGGTTTTAAAAAAGATACATGCATAAAAAATGAATCTTTAACCTTTTTTAAGTCGTTAACAACTTTGTCAGCTAAAAATGCGGTGTCTGAAAATTCAGTTGGAATATAATATGGTTCATAAATATACGCTTGATCATCTGTAGGCTTTCTTCCTTTGTACAAATCTTCTGCTTTATTAATTTCAAAACCATTTTGATTAAGGTGGTTAGCCCAAGGCTCAGGTTTTCCCCCTGGTAAAACACAACCATCATCAAATCCTTCCATTGGTGATTCATATGTAAAATTTTTTTTATCTTTTGGATCCAAGTATCTTGGATCCCAAGAAGTATCAGTGTATCCGTAAAGTCTTGGATTATAATTTAGTTTACGAACTTCTTTAGCGATATTTGTAAATCTTTTATCAAGAGGAGCGCCATTATATACTGAACGATGTATAAATGGATATAAACCTGTAAGCATAGTAGTTCTAGATGGACCACAAGGGACAATTCCAGCAAAATGTGATTTAAAAACTACACTTTGTTTTGCAAGTTTGTCTAAGTTTGGTGTTAGAGCATATGGATGATTTAGGAAGCTAAAGCAGTCAAAACGCCATTGATCAGCACATATAAAAAGAACAGATTTTTTGGATTTTTCCATATTTACTAATGATTATTAAAGTAATTAATTAAGAAGAAATACACAATTTTTTTAAAAAAATTGTAATAAAAACGTCAAATATTTTTGCTAAAAAATCAAAATTGTTTACAAACAAAATCATACGATAAATTTATCTTATAGGAGAAAATATATGTTAAAAAAACTATTCATAGCGTTAGTATTTTCTTCCGCAACCTTTGTCTGGAGTGGAAGCTCTTTTGCAGGTGGTCATTGCGTAGGTACAACAATGAACGATGCACAGACAGGCGGAAAATATCCTCAGCAATATGAGTTATCAGAATATGAAAGTGCAGCCGGCTGTACTATGAAGTTTTCAGATAATCCAAATATTGCTAGCATAAACGCTACAATACAAGGTAACCCAGGAAGTCTACCTCCAGTTGAGGATAGATTACCTGATGAGCCACTTGTTGTAGTACCATATGAGTCTATTGGTAAATATGGAAATACAATAAACTTCTTATCGAATGCAACTGAAGCTGGAACTTCTGATATGCTATCTACAAGACACGTAAACTTATTACGTTTTGCTGATGACTTAACTACAATTGTTCCAAACGTTGCTAAAGATTATGAGTGGAATGATGATTTTACTACTTTAACATTCATGTTACGTAAAGGTCACAAGTGGTCAAATGGTGAACCTTTTGTGGCTAGAGATGTTGAGTTTTGGTACGAAGATTTGATGATGAATCCAAAGATTCGTGAAAAACCATATCCATATCTTTTAGTTGGTGGTGAGCCAATGACTGTTGATGTAATTGATGATCAAACAGTAAGATTTAACTTACCATCTCCGTTCCCTGGTTTAACTGCAACTATTGCATGGTCATATAACCAGTTCTTCATGCCTTCACATTTCCTAGAACAATTCCATCCGGAAATTGATTCAAATGCTGATGCAAATGCTCAGGCATTAGGATTTGCAGATGGTTATGATGCTTTAGCAGCATATTATGGTAACTCAGGTTGGACTGATACTCCAACTCCTTTACTAGCTAAACCAGATCTAGTTGCTGGATTACCTTATGCAGCTTATCCTTCTTTAGAAGCTTACATGACTATTGAAGATACTACTGAAGGTAGAGTCTATGCAGCTAACCCATACTTTTTCCAAGTTGATACAGCTGGAAATCAATTACCATACATTGATTATCAAAATGAAAGATACATCAATGAAAATGAAATAAGATTGTTAAAACTTGTTAATGGTGAAGTTGATTATAAATCACAGTCTGTTCAATTAGAGTCCGCTCCTCAATTACTTGATGGTGCTGAGTCTGGTGGATATCAAGTTCAAATCAATCCAGGTTGTGGTGCTGCATTATTTAGTTTTAATGTAACACATCCTGATCCTGAAAAACGTAAAGTCTATGGGGATATTCGTTTCCGTCAAGCAATGTCAATTGCTATGAATAGAGACGAGATCAACGAAGTTGCATATTACGGTTTAGGTAAAGTTGAGCAGTTTGTAGGATTTTCTCCTGCACCTGACTTCGTCCCTGAAAGTATAAAAATGCATATGACGCAATACGATCCAGATGGAGCAAATGCTCTTCTTGATGAAGTAGGATTAAAAGACGTTGATGGTGATGGATTTAGAGAATTACCAAATGGTGATGCTCTAGCTATTAACATTGACTATGCTACTCAAGGTATTGGTGGTGTTGAAGTTGAACTTGTTGCAAGATACTTCAATGAAGTAGGAGTAAAAACTACTTTTAAAGAGGTAACTCCAGATGAATATCGTGGTTCGCAAGCTGCTAACCAACTTGACGTTCATGTTTGGGATAAAGGTCAACCATTAGCAATTGTTGCTGGTAACCCAGAAACATTTAAACCTCCGTTTGGTAACTACTTTAACCATACACAAGGTTTAGATTGGGCAGCATACATTGATAGTAATGGTGACGAAGGTACTAAACCTCCTCAGTGGGTATATGACTTAAGTGATGGAATTGATAAATTCCAATCTTACGCTCTTGGTACTGCTGAGTCTAATGAGTGGGGTGAAAAAATTGCAACAATGTTAACAGAGCAAAGTCTATTGATTGGTACGGTGAAAGCACCTTTCCCAACTTATCATAGAAATGCTTTGAAAAACTTTACGCAGTTTAAAACTACTTCGTATGAGTATTATAGAACATACCCATACCTAGCTACTCAATGGTGGTTAGACGAGTAATTTAACTCAATAAATAATAAAAAAAGCGGCAATTATATATTGCCGCTTTTCTTTTTTTAATTATTCTTGTCTCCTAATTATTTTATATGATTAATTTTATACAATTTACTCTCACAAGAGCAGGACTTGCAATTATAACTTTGCTTCTTGTATGCTTTATTGTTTTTTCATTAATGGAATTAGTTCCTGGAACTTGTGCTGAAAGATATCTAGCATTTAAAAATACACAAGGATCACAAATAACTTATGAAGACATAGAAAAAGAAAAAATTCGTTTAGGTTTAGATAAACCTTTTTTGTATAGATATGGCAAATGGGTTTCTAATATAGTTTTTAATGGAGATTTTGGTGATAGTTGTATTCTAAGAATGAATATTAATGAATTATTAAGTGGAAGATTTACTTTATCTTTAACAATATGTTTGGTTGCACTTATATTTTCATATTTAATTGCCATACCAGTTGGGATCATATCGGCCACGACAAAATATGCATCATTAGATAATACGCTTAAATTTATTAGTTATCTTGGAATAGCACTTCCCAATTTTTTAGTAGCACTCTGTATTATGCTTTTTATGACTGTTTACTATGGCGATACGATGACAGGTTTATTTTCTCAAGAATATGAAAACGAACCCTGGTCATCAGCAAAACTATTTGATTTTTTAAGTAGAGCTTGGCTTCCAATATTTGTTTTAGGTTGGAATGCAACTGCCTTTGCTCTTCAAACAGTAAGAGCACTAATGCTAGATGAAAATGATAAACTATATGTAATGGCTGCAAGGGCTAGAGGAATATCAGGAATGAGTTTGTTGTGGAGATATCCCGCAAAACATTCTTTAGGTCCAGTAATCAATTCTATAGGTTTCGACCTTAATCGTATATTTAGTGCATTGCCGATTGTAGCCTTAATTTTAATTCTTACTGAAGCTGGGGCATTGTTGATTGAAGCTCTAGCAAGATCAAATGATCAGCAATTAGCAGGTGCAATTATTTTTCTTCTAACAGCAACAATTGTTTTTGTTAATTTTATAACGGATATTATTTTAGCTATAATTGATCCAAGAATAAGAAAAGGAGTTATGGGTGGAGGTTAGTAATCAAAAAAAAGAAGCTTATTACACTGCTACGCAGATGCAGTTAGTAAGAACACGCTTTTTTGGAAACAGATCAGCTATGATTGCTGGTTCTATTTTATTGTTTATGATTATTTGTAGTCTCTTTGCTGATTTTTTATCACCTTATGATCCAACAATTAAAGGGAGAGATAAAGATTATGAAAATGGTGCGCCTCAAATTCCAATGTTTTGGGATGAGAATGGTTTTTCCGCTAGACCTTTTTTACATACATTAGAAAAATATAGAGGAGCAGATACAAATTTTAGATGGGTGTATAAAGTTGATACTGAAAAAAGAAGATACGTTTATTTTTTTGTCGAAGGCTGGGAATATAAAGTTTTTGATTTTAATATAAATCTTCCCGGTAAAATTTTAGATTTTAAAATTCCAGGTTTTACATTTAATACTCATTTATTTGGCGTCGAAGAGGGTGGAATTCATATATTTGGAACAGATAAAGCTGGAAAAGATTTATTTAGTAGAACTTTAAGTGCAATTTATATTTCGCTAGCTGTAGGTACACTTGGTGTTTTTATATCATTTGTACTATCGCTAATTATTGGAGGAATTTCAGGTTATTATGGTGGTTGGATTGATAGTGTACTTCAAATGTTTACTGATGCAATTCGAACGGTTCCACCAATACCTCTGTTTATGTGTCTTGCTGCTTTTGCACCATTAGAATGGAGTTCTGAATTACGTTTCTTTTTTATATCTTGTTTGCTTGGATTAATTTCATGGCCAACACTTGCTAGAAGAGTAAGAACACATCTACTTAGCGAAAGAAGCCAAGAATATATTCTTGCTGCAAAACTTTGTGGAGCATCTTCTACTCACATTATTGTAAGACATTTATTACCAAGTTTCACTAGCTACATTATTGTCGATTTAGTCATTAGTTTTCCATATATGTTATTATCTGAAACGGCTTTAAGTTTTATTGGACTTGGTTTAAGAGAACCCGTAAACTCTTTAGGTGTACTTTTGCAAAATGCAACAAAGGCTGACGTACTTTTAAACTATCAATGGTATTTTATACCTGTATTTTTCTTAGTCGTATTAATTTTAACATTTGTTTATGTAGGGGATGGGTTACGTGATGCAGCAGATCCTCATAAGGTAAAATAATATGAGTCATTTATTAGAAGTAAAAAACTTAGATGTAAAATTTGATACTGATGAAGGTAGAATTACAGCAGTTGAAAACATTTCACTTTCTGTAGATCAAGGTGAAGTACTAGGTATAGTTGGTGAATCTGGATCAGGTAAATCTGTGACAGCTAAATCAATTATGAAATTAAACCCAGGTAACACCTCTTATAATGAAGATGCAGAAATAATATTAGATAACGAAAACGTTCTTCAATTTACTTCTAAACAAGACTTAAAAAAAATTAGAGGTGGAAAAGTATCAATGATTTTTCAAGAGCCTATGGCAAGTTTTGCTCCAGCTATAAAAATTGGTGCGCAAATGGTTGAGCAATTACTAATACATAAAAATATTAATAAAGATGAAGCAAAATCTATATCTATAAATATGCTTAAAAGAGTAGGTATTGCAGATGCAGAAAAACGGTTTAATCAATATGCATTTGAATTATCTGGAGGAATGCGTCAAAGAGCGATGATAGCTATGGCACTTTCAACTATGCCAAAACTTTTATTGGCAGATGAGCCAACAACTGCCTTAGACGTTACAATTCAAGCTCAGGTAATTAACTTAATTAAAGATATTATAAAAGAATATCAAATGGGAGTAATATTTATTACTCATGATCTAGGTGTTATTGCCCAGGTAGCTGATCATGTAGCAGTAATGTATTTAGGGAGTGTAGTAGAAAAAGGTCCAGTAAATGAGATTCTTAAAAATCCCAAACATCCTTATACAAAAGGTCTATTGCAAGCCTTGCCTGATATAAATAACTTAGATGCACCATTATCCCCAATACCTGGAAACATTCCAAGTCCATTAGATAGACCTACAGGCTGTGTGTTTAGAACTAGATGCCCTCATCACAATCCAGAGGGTAAAGATGGTAAAATTGAAATGAAATTAATTGAAGTTGAACCAGGTCACTGGGTTGATCAGTGTGGAATTAAGTGTGGTCAAAATGGGTAATAATTTAATTTCAGTAAATAACGTTTCTGTAAATTTTGATTATCAAGAGAATTTTATTTCAAAAAAACAAAAAATACATGCTGTAAACAATATTAATATCAAAATTCAAAAAGGATCTTTTTTTGGTTTAGTAGGTGAGTCTGGTTCAGGAAAAACTACTCTTGGCAGGGCAATACTTGGAGCTAACAAAATTAGTTCAGGAAATGTTATTTTTCATGATGATGAAAGAGATTATGATTTAACAAATATGAACAAACAAGATTTAAAAGAATATAGAAAAAAAGCCCAACTAATCTTTCAAGATCCTTATGCTGCTTTAAGCCCAAGAATGACAGTTAGAGATATTATAGCAGAACCTTTAGAAGTTATGAAAATAACAAATTCAAGACAAGAGACTGATGAAAGAGTAAGAGATATAGCATCTAAATGTAGATTAAATATTGAACATCTTAGAAGGTTTCCTCATGCATTTTCTGGAGGACAAAGGCAAAGGATATCAATTGCAAGAGCTTTAGTAAGTAATCCAAAATTTATTGTAGCAGATGAAAGTGTTGCTGCTTTAGATGTATCAATACAAGCAGATATATTAAATCTTTTAAAACAACTTCAAACTGAACTAAACCTTACTTACTTATTCATAAGTCATGATTTAAGTGTAGTAGCGCATGTATGTGATGTCGTTGCTGTTATGTATTTGGGTCATATAGTTGAAATGGGACCCTCTAGACAATTATTTAAGAACCCTAAACATTCTTATACAAAAGCATTATTATCTTCTATTCCATCAATTGATCCAGAAAAAAGATCTCAAGCTATAGAGCTAAAAGGAGAAATTCCTAGCGCATTAAATCCACCTCCAGGTTGTGTGTTTAGAACAAGATGTCCTAATCCCGGAATAGATTGCAAAGGTGGAGAAATAAAAATGGGGCTTACTGAAGTTGAACCAGGTCATTGGGTCGATCAGTGTTGTGCTCTATAAGTAGTTTTAATAATCGGAATGAAAAATATCGCATTTATTGGAACCTCACATATTCATACGCCAAATTTTATTGCTAAGGTAATTTCAAACAATCAAATTAATTGCATTGGTGTTTGGGACAAAGACAAGAACAGGTCAAAAAGTGATTCTGAAAAACTGCAATGTAAGAATTATGATAACTATATTGATTTATTGAAAGAACCTAATTTAGATGGTGTTATTGTATGTTCAGAAACTAATTTGCACTATGAATTAGTTAAAAAGATTACCGAGAATAAAAAACACTGTTTTATAGAAAAACCTTTGGGGATAGGAAAAAAAGATTCTTTTGAAATGGCAAATCTTATTGAGTCTTCAAATATTATTTTTCAAACTGGATATTTCATGAGAAGCAATCCTGTTTACATAAAACTTAAAGAACTAATTACTGCTAATTATTTTGGTGAAATTTCAAGAATTCGACTCGTTAATTGTCACGATGGTATTATGAGGGATATTTTCAAAAACTATCTGTGGATGACTGATCCCAAAGTTGCTGGAGTTGGAGCTTTTGGTGATTTAGGAACACATGTTTTAGATCTTCTATTGTGGTTTTTTTCTGATGTTGAGTCAGTAAGTGCAACCTTTACAAAAGTATATAATCAATATCCAGGTTGTGAAGAGAGTGGAGAAGCATTAATAAAATTTAAAAGTGGGTTGATAGCTAGTATTGCTGCGGGATGGATAGATGTAGCGCAGCCTTATACTATTTTTGTAAGTGGAACGAAAGCTCACGCAAGAACAACGAATGAGCAATTAATTATAAACGAATATAAGGAAGGTAAAAAAATAGAAAGAATAGAAGAAAATTTACCAGAAACATTGCCTCATGCATTTGATTTGTTTCTCAATTCATTAATTGATAACAATACTAAAAACCTAGTTACTCCTACAGAAGCAGCATTGAGAAGTGGTATAATGGAATCAATTTACCAATCAGAAAAAGAAAAAAAATGGATAAATATCTAAATTAAAAATATAAATATGAGTAAAATAAAAGTTGGTATTATTGGTGTTGGGGGTATTGCGAAGTTACATGTACCTGGTTGGCGCATGTCAGAACATGCAGAATTAATAGCAGGTTCCGATATAAATAATTCTATTCTTGAAGATTGGGGTAATATAAATCAAATAAAAAAATTATATCTTGATCCCTTAGATATGATTAATGATCCAGATATAGATGTAATAGATATTTGTGCGCCTAATAACTATCATTGTGATTTAGCAATTAAAGCAATGCAAGCTGGCAAAGATGTTTTATGTGAAAAACCCTTAGCTCCAAATGCCTCACAAATAAAAAAAATGATTGAAGTAAGAGATCAAACGAAAAAAAAATTAATGTGTGCTCAACACTTTAGATTCAGAAAAGACTCTCAATTAATAAAAGATCAATCCACATCAATTGGTTCGATATATCATGCACGTTCTTGGATGCTGAGAAGAAATTTTTTACCAGTCTCACTTGGTTTTTTAAAAAAAGAAAATTCAGGAGTAGGGCCTTGTATTGATATAGGGGTGCACGTATTAGATTTAACTCTTTGGTTTATGAACAATCCAGAACCACTTTCTGTGACGGGTGTGTCAAAAACAGAATTAGCAAAGCAGCCAAATTCTTTTAGTTATAATGGAGAGTACGATAAGGAAGCAATGAACGTTGAAGATTTTGCAGCTGCGTTTGTTAGGTTTAAAAATGGTGCAACCTTGATGCTTGAAGTATCATGGATGCTTCATCATAAACTACCAGAAGATAAAATAGAAGATATGCAGGTATGGTTATACGGAAGAGAAGCTGGTTTGCATTGGCCTAATTGTGAGATTATAAAAAATGATATCAATTCTCAAACTCACATAACTAAAAAAATTAAAGGAAATTTAAAAGACACTATTGAACCTCATGCCAAGGAATGTATCGAGTTTGCAGAGTTTGTTGCAAACGATCAACCAGTTACTATTCCGGCTGAACACTCTCTGCAAGTAATGAAAATTTTAGATGGAATTTATAAAAGTCAAGAAGTAGGAAAAGAAATTATTTTAGAATAATAGATTATGATTAATGAAAAATAATTTATTTTTAGCTATTATATTATCACTTTCAGGTTTGTTTTTATTGGATTGTATGGGGATTGCGATAAAGTTTTTACGAAACGAATATCCAGCAGCTCAACTTTCTGTTTTTAGAAATTTATTTGGCATGATCCCATGTGTTATTGCTTTATATTTTTCACATGATTGGCATCAAAACGGTAGACAAATAAAAATAACGCAATGGAAGTTAGGATTATTTCGAGGGGTATTTGTAGCGCTGGCTCAATTGTGTTTGTACACTTCTTATGGCTACCTTCCTTTTGCTTTAGTTGCTACCATGGAATACACAGGACCTATGATGGTTACCCTTCTTGCTATTCCTATATTAGGTGAAAAATTTGGTTGGTATAAAATGAGTGCAGTAATTTCTGGTTTTGCAGGTATCGTTTTAATTATGCAACCTTGGTCATCAGATTTTAATTATATGTTATTACTACCTATTCTTGCTGCTTTTGGATATTCATTAGCAAGAGTAACATCCTTAAGTTTTGAGGATCATGTTCCTTCACCACTTATCAACTTGTATGGTCAAACTGGAACAATCATAGTTGCATGTATGTTAGTGATGTTTTTTGGTATGTGGGAAAATTTTAAAAGTGTAAATGATTTCTTAGTAGTTTGTGTCATGGGAATTGCAGGAGGATCTGGAACTTTATTATTAATATATGGCGCAAGAAAAGCAGAACTTAGTAAAATTATGCCATTTGATTATATCGAGATATTTTTTGCACTTATTTTAGGTTGGATATTTTTTGCAGAATGGCCAGTTGATCAACTTTTCCCAGGTGCTTTTTTCATAGTTTTAGGTGGATTAATCATTTATCTTCAACAAAGAAAAAATAATTTTCAAAGATTAAGGAAAACATAATGGAATATAAAATTGACAAACTTCAAAATGATAAAGGTTTAGATATAGACATAGTTAATATTATTAACTCAAATAATTATAGTTTTAGTTTTTATACATATGGTGGCTATATGAGTGAAGTTTGTATTCCAACTTCTTCTAATGTCTCTGAAACAGAGGATGTATTATTAGGCTATGGTAATTTAGACGATTGTCTGGAAGCTCATGGATATTTTAATTCAATTATTGGAAGAGTTTGTAATAGAATAGGGCAAAGTAAATTTACTCTTAATGGGGAAGAATATAATTTATATTCTAATACCGAGCCTGATCATCTTCATGGTGGAGAGGTAGGTTTTAATAAAAAGATTTGGAAAATAGCAGATATTAAAAAAACAAGTGAAAGTATAAAAGTAGAGCTCACTTACCACTCTAAACATTTTGAAGAAAATTATCCAGGCAACTTAAATTGTAAAACTATTTACGAACTTAATAATAATAACGAAATTCTAATTTCCTTTAATGCTACTACAGATCAAGATACTATTGTTAATATGACTAATCATAACTATTGGAATTTCCATGGCCATAAAGATAATTATAAAAATATTACTGACCATGTTGTCAGAATATCATCTAATCAAATTTGCGAAACTGATGAGGGATCAATTCCTACTGGTAAATTATTTGATGTAGTTAATACAAAATATGATCTTAATAATTCATTTGAAATTGATAAATCTTTTTTAGAAGGCGGTGGTATTGATCACAATTATGTTCTCAAAGATCATTCTATTGATCAATCTATAGCTTCCATCTACAGTAATATTACTGGTATGGGAGTTGAATACTCGACTGATCAACCTGGAATACAATTTTATACTGGTAATATGATGAAAGATTCATATCATGGCAAACATAATCGAAATTATGGATTACAATATGGTATGTGTCTAGAGACGCAAATTTTTCCAGATGCTATTAATCAGCCAAATTTTCCATCAACTATATTAAAAGTAGGCGAAACATATAATTCAAATACAAAAATAAAATTAAGAAATGATTTTAAATAAATTAATTTATTGTTTTATAATTTTATATCTATAGACATCCGCATAAATGAAAATCAGTAAAAAAATCATAGATAATTTAAAAAAAGGTGGAGTAGATTTTTACTTAAGTGTTCCTTGTAAGTTATTAGCCAACATGATTGATATCCTTGAAAATGATAAAGATGTTTATTATTCGGCTGTACCAAGAGAGGAAGAAGGTATGGGTATTTGTGCTGGAGCTTATTTAGGAAATAAATTCCCGTGTATAATGATGCAGAATACAGGGATTGGAAATTCAGTGAATGCAATTGTTTCTCTATTACAATTATATCAAATGCCTGTTGTTTTTTTAATTAGTTACAGGGGTACACCTGGTGAGCCAGTAGGAGCGCAAGGTGGAATGGCGAAGATTACTGAAGATATTTTACAAACGTTGAGAATACCTATGTTGCATTGCTCTTCTGAAAAAGAATTAGATAAAATTTCAACATTTAGCAAACATGCCAAAGTTGTTGAATCACCTGTAGCTATTTTATGTGATTTCAATTTAATGAAAGATGATAAATGAACCGTTTTGATTTATTAAATAAGGTACAAAATATTCTTAAAGATAACTTAGTTATTTGTAATATAGGTCTTCCATCTCAAGAATTATATAAAATTAGTGATCAACCAAATTTTTTTTATATGTTAGGCAGTATGGGCTTATCATCTTCTATTGGCTTAGGCTTGGCACTATCCCAAAATAAACACGTTATTAGTATAGATGGTGATGGATCAGTTTTAATGAATATGAATACCCTAGCAACAATAGGTAATAGAGCGCCATCAAACTATACTTTATTGATAATTGATAATGGTTCTTATGGATCAACAGGAGATCAACGAACATTTACTGATGAGAAAACTTCCTTAAAGGATGTTGCATTAGGAGCTGGCTGTAAAAATGTGATTGAATGTTCTGGCGAGGAAACAGTTAATGAATTAAACAAAGCCATTGATGATAAAGATAATTCATATGTAATAATTTCAAAGATCAATTCTGGAAATGTTAAAATTGATCCCATTCCACTCAATCCTATAACTATAAGAGACAGGTTTAGAAAGTTTATTGGTAAAGTTAAATACCTTTAATTAATATTTTATGATCATTTGCGCAGGATCAATATTTACAGATTACATAAGTAGGATTAATAAATTTCCAAAAAAACCAATTAAAGTTTTATCTAGAGGTATTGATAAAAGATTAGGTGGTTCAGCAGCAGTATCGGCATTTACTGCAAAAATTTTGGGATCTGAATCAAAATTCATAGGAAAATTTGGAGATGATGATTCATCAGTCTTTTTAAAAAATGAATTAAAAAAATTTTCTATAAATACTAGTAAATCAATTTTTATTAAAAAATGTCAGTCTTCGCAAAGCTTTGTAATTGAGGATACAAAAGGTGAAAGATTACTAGCAGCATATAATGATCCAAAATTACTTGATTATAAGAAAATACCCAAATTAAATTTTAAAAAAAAGGATATTTATTCAATAGATATGAGATGGATAAATATGGCCTCTTATATTGCTATTAATACCAATAAAAAAAATATTAAATGTGTTGCTGATCTAGATAATTTTAAAAATTCTAATAAAATTTCTGAAATTGTTCACAAAGCTTCGCACCCTATATTTTCTGAAGAAGGTTTGAAAACTTATAAAAAAAACATCAATATGCAAAAGGCTCTTTTTCAAATATTCAATGAAACAAATAAATTTGTTGCAGTTACTATGGGATCAAAAGGTGTTTATTGGGTTGAAAATAACTCATTATATCATTGTAATGTTCCAAAAGTAAAAACAGTTGAAACGAATTGTGCAGGAGATGTTTTTCATGGTGCTTTTGCAACAGCTCTATCATTAAATAAATCAAACTCTCAAAGTATTCAATTGGCAGCAGCTACTGCAACTTTAAAATGCATGAAAGCTGGAGGCGTATATTCAATACCAAATTTAAACAACGTAAAAAAGTTTTTAAAAAAATTAAAAATTAGAAAAATTAAATGACAAAAATTTTAATTACAGAATTTATAGATTCACAATCATTGCAAAATATAAATAAAAAATTTGATGTAATTTATAAAAAAGATGCCTGGCAAAATAAAGATTTTTTAGAGAGAGAAATTCAGAAATTTGATGGCATCATCGTAAGGAATAAAACAAGTTTAGATAAGAAAATTTTAATAAATGCGTCAAATTTAAAGTTTATAGGAAGATTAGGTGTTGGTCTTGATAATATAGATACAGAATACTGTAAAAAAAATAATATCATTGTTCAGCCAGCAACAGGTATGAATTCTGACTCTGTTGCAGAATACGTTGTGAATTCCTCTCTTACATTATTAAAAAAAACTCACATTATTAAAGAACAAACTCTACAAGGAAAATGGCCAAGGACATCAATTGTTACAAAAGAACTTAAAGGAAAGATTCTTGGCCTAATAGGCTTTGGGGATATTTCAAAAAAAGTTTTAAATCTTGTAAATGTTTTTGATGTTAGCTGTATTGCATATGATCCTTTTATAACTTCGAAACAAATGGAGGTAGAAAATGTTAAGAAAGTTTCATTCGATGAAATTCTTAATTTGGCCGACATAATTTCTATTCATGTCCCATTAAATAATGAAACAAAGTATCTATTTGACAGACAAGCTTTTATTAAAATGAAAAAACAACCAATTATAATTAATTCTTCTAGGGGTGGCGTCATCAATGAAAAAGACTTAATTGATGCTTATAAAAATAAATATATCTCTGGTTTCGCATTAGATGTTTTTGAAAATGAACCAGTAAATGAAGCATTTTATAACAATATTACAAATGATATGAATTGCATCTTAACACCTCACATTGCAGGTGTAACTGCTGAATCAAACGTTAGAGTAAGTAATTTTATAATTGATAAAACAAATAAATTTTTTGAAAATTTTAAAGATTAAATTCACTCATCTTAACCACACGATTTTCTTTTATTGATTTCTCTGCTGCTTCTCCAATAGCCACTGCATGAAGACCATCGTTTATAGAAACTTGTGGTTTTAAATTATTATTAATTGCTTTAATAAATTCTAAATGTTGATAATAAGTCGATCCATGATGTTGCCCAGCTGATAAAATTTTTTTATCTACCTCAACTAATTCTTTAATTGCATTTTTAGAGTTTCTTAAACCTATTCTAACTTCTGAAGAGTTTTTTCCTGATGCATCAGCTGGCACACCTGTTTCTATTTTACCCTTATCTCCAACAACACATAGCTCTTCTTGCATTTCTGAATTTTCTGCAAACATACAAAGTTCTAAAGAACTTCTTATTCCATTTTCAAAATCTAAAATTACAAATGCATTGTCCAATATATCAGGAACTTTTCCATTATAATTTTCATTAAGATGATTTACACTTTGGTCACCACTTGCATATACTTGTGTAACTTCACTATTTGTAATTAGTCGCATTAAATCAAAAAAATGACAGCATTTTTCTACTAATGTTCCACCGGTGTTTATTTGGAATCTATTCCAATCATCTACTTTTTTGAGAAATGGAAATCTATGTTCGCGAATTGAAAGCATTTTAAGTTTACCAATTTTATTACTATCTATTTCTTGGATCATTTTTTGAACAGGTGGCATGTACCTATACTCCATAGCCACCCATATTACTGATGGATATGAAGTTGATAATTTTTTAATTTCAAGACAATCTTCTAATTTTGAACATAAGGGTTTTTCAATTAATAAATGTTTTTTTGTTTTTAACGCTTCTTTAATAATATCATGATGGGTAAAATTGGGAGTCGAAATAATAAAAGCATCCACTTCATTACTTTTAAAAATTTCATTATTATTTGAATAGATTTTAATATCATTTGAGATAAGATTTTTAGCTTTATTTATTGAATTATCATTACTGTCTGAGATGGCAACTACTTCAGCTGAATCTATAAGATTAATATTTGAAATATGTTCACAGCCCATTAGTCCACTTCCAACAATTCCATATTTAATTTTCGTTTTCATGTTGTGTAAATTGGAATATTTAATTGCGCACTTAGTTTTTTTATTTCTGAATATACATCTCCATATGTGAATGCTAGATGATGTTCGATACCAGACGTGAATAATCTAACTAATTTTTGATAGGTATTTGTTTGAAATTTCACAACACCCGAAGTACCTGAAAATGAATTTTTTTTATCTAAAACTTCACCTTTAATAACAATAAATTTTAATTTATTTTCTGATTTTGAAACTCTAAATATCGTTATTTTTCCAGGTCTAAATGCAAAATCATGTAGCAAAGCTTTCCTTCTATTAGAATGTACAGTTGCACTTGCTGTATTTTTTTTTGCCATACTAATTGGAGCTAATCCACAATGCCAAAAAACTAAAGTATCAGTTTTGGGATCGCAATCAACAACATCTACTAAAAGTGAAGGTCTGTTATTTATCTTATTTAAAATATCGCAACTTATACTTCCTAATACATCAGCTTCACATGCACTGCTAACTCCCTTTTCATTCATCATAGCCATTGGACCACATGATGCACATCCAAATTGAGTAAACATTTCAGGCCAACACTTAATTGCAAAAGTATCAATTTTGTTATCATTTTTTATTTTTTCTAACCCATGAAAAATTGAAATACTTTTATTTAATTCATTAGCATTCAACTTAGAGACTGATTTCAAATCTTTTTTTATTTGATTTTTAGTTTTTGTAATATCTTTAGTGCTAACATTTTTAGAAATATTAAACAAAGTTTCTAATTTAATTTTCTTAAGACTATAATTTAATTTTTTTTCTATTTCTCTATTATCATAATCACAGGTAAAAAATCCATCTGGTCTTTTTCCAACAAGTCCTAAATTCTTTTTTTTTGAAAAAATAATGCCATCTTTCTTTTTAAAATTTTTTATTTTTTTCAATGTATTATTTTTTAAAATTTTTTTATTTTTTAAAAAATTATTAATTTTTTCCATTTCGAATAATTTATTATTAATAAATATTGAAAATTCTGGCTTATATTTTAATTTGATTAAAGAATGCATAGCAAGATTTACACCACATAAAGAGTTCAATCTTAACCGCTTACCTGTTCTTGGCTCTTTAAAACTTATTAAATGTATTGGTTTATTAAATGTTTTAGCAAAGCTTGTTATAAATTTTGCATCAGTGAAAGTTGTTTGAGCAATGATATATTTGCTACAATTTAGTTTTTTAAAATATCTAATAGCTTTTTTCCCTGTTTCATCATCTGTAATTAATTCTTTAAAATGTGAGTATTTAATGTCTAAAATATCTATAAATTTTTCAAACCTTTTTTTATTATCTAAAGCATAATTTATATCAAATGTATCTCTTGCTAATGCTAAATAACCAATCATTGAATTTTGATATGTTTATAATATTTTTTAACAAAATATTATTATTTAATTTCAAAATTTGCCATTATTTCTGGGTTTTTATTGCTTGTATATAATAATTTAATATGTTTAAGTCTGAAAAAAATTGGAGGATAAATTATGAACTTTAAGTTTATTTTAAAAGCAATATCTGTAGCTTTAGTTTCATTCTCATTAACTTTAATTTCTGCAGTTTCTTTTGCTGCCACAGATGTACGTATTATGTGGTATGGAGATGGAGACAAAGAAAATGTGCCAATTGCAGCACAAATTGATGAGTTTAATGCAGCTAATCCAGATATAAATGTAATTTTAGATATTGTACCATATGATGCAATAATGAACACTCTACCTATCCAGCTTGCTGCTGGTGAAGGTCCTGACATTGCTCGTGTTACTGATCTTGGTGGATTAAACAAATATTATGCTGATATTACGCCTTATGTAGCTGATCCAAGTTACTATGAAAAAAGCTTCGGTCCTTTTTTAAATTGGTATCGTAAGCCTGGAGATACAACTTCAATTCATGGTTTCCATTCTACAATGACCGTTACTGGTCCATATGTAAATAAAACTCTATTTGAACAAGCTGGTGTAGATCTATTAGGCCCTGGTGCAACTTGGGAAGAATGGGCAGCAGTTTCAATTGAAGTAGCAGAAAAAACAGGTACTCCTATACCAATGGCTTGGGATAGATCAGGTCACCGTGTATCAGGCCCTGCGATTTCTATGGGTGCGAAATATTTTGATTCAAATGGTGATCCAAAATTAGTTGATGATGGATTAAAAGCTATGACTCAAATGCTTTATGACTGGCACCAAGCAGGTACAATGAGTAAAGATCTTTGGGGATCAGTTTCAGGATCTAAATATCATGCTCCAAATGATTGGTGGAATGCTGCTGAGGTAGTTTTCATGATGAGTGGTTCATGGCAAATTGGAAGATTTGCAAATGAAGTAGGAGATGATTTTGATTGGTGGGCTGTACCAGCTCCATGTGGTCCTGCTGCATGTACTGGAATGCCAGGTGGAAATGCACTATTAGCATTCAATGCTAATCCAGCTGTTGGAAAGGTAATGGATTATCTTTCTAGTAAAGAACAACTAAGTAGTTTTATTGGTCAAGTTCTTGCCATCCCTGGACACTTAGATCTACAAGTTGACTATCAAACTGATGATCCAAACGCAAAACATGCATTAAACACTTTTGCTGGCGCAGTGCCAACTATTGATCAAGTCGCTTTTGATCTTCAGGCACACGTTGACAACCGTATAATGTTTAACGCAATTATCTCAAGATTAGGACAAGCTATTGTTGGTGAAATGACAATGGAAGAAGCTTGGACACGTATGGATGAAGATGTTGAAAAACAACTTAAAGAAAAATACGGCGGATAATTACATCCAAAATAATAATAATATAAAGCTGCTCATTTTGAGCAGCTTTTTTTCGAAATCATTTAATGGAAAATATTAGAAATCAAACAAAAATTTTTTTCCTTAGAATTTTAAACATTCCCTTTGCATTTTTAATGCATGCTATTGATTTAATCATGTGGCCAATTCAAAAAATTATTGGAGTAAGAAATATGCCATATATTTTTTTGCTTCCAAATTTAATTTTTTTTGGATTATTTGTAATAATCCCTCTTGGTGCAAACTTTTTCTTTTCATTATCATCTGGTGACGAACTGTTATTTGCTGAGAGAGAACTTCCTACAACAAAACAATATGATCAGTTATTTGATTGTGAGAGTTATTTAAACCCAAATACATGTACAGAAGATTTTTTTTGGAGAGGAGTTTATAACACTATATTCTTTGTTGTTTTTCAAGTTGGCTTAATGATTTTCTTTTCGGTTTTGACTGCCGTGATATTAAATAAGAAAATTATTGGCAGAGGCTTTTTTAGATCGGTATTTTTTTTCCCTGTTTTATTGTCACCAGTTGTTGTTGGTTTGATTTGGCAATGGATACTGCTAAAAAATGGAGCTTTCAATGCAATAATTGAGTCTTATGGTGGAGACAAAATATCATTTTTAACGGATCCATCATGGGCTATGGCATCTGTAATCTTTGTATCAATATGGGCTCATATGGGTTTTTACACTCTAATTGTATTAGCAGGTCTTCAAGCAATACCTCCAAATTTATATGAGGCAGCCGAGATGGATGGAACTAGCCGAGAAAGAATTTTCTTTCGAATAACTCTACCTCTTCTAATGCCAAATTTATTAGTTGTATTTATTCTTGCCTCAATAAAAGGTGTTCAAACATTTGATGAAATATATGTTTTAACTGGTGGGGGACCTGGAACATCTACATCATTGATTGTTCAATATATTTTTACCACAGGATTTGCTTCATCTGGATCTGTTCAAAATTTTGGTCTTGCAGCCGCCGCATCTATGGTTCTCGGTGTGGTACTTTTATTTTTAACACTTATGCAATTATATTTCAGTCGAAATAAAGAAAGTAAACATCAAGAAATCTAATATGTCTGAAACAACTTCAAGAATAATAAAAATTGCTACAAAAAAAAGATATAAAAATAAATATCATTGGACAGATTATTTTTCTTATTTTTATTTATTTCTAGGTGTTCTTTTAATGTTTGGTCCTGTTGTGTGGTTAGGATTATCTTCATTAAAGACATTAGCAGGTATACAAGAATATCCTCCAACAATTTTGCCACTTTCTCAAATTCAAGTTGATGTTGAAGGATACGACAAACCCTTGCCAATTTTTAATGTGACACAAGAAGATGGGTCAGTAAAGCAGTTAGCACAAATTAAAAGAATTGGAATTAATGCTAAAATGGTTGATCCTCTAAACCCAGGAGAAACAGTAAAAGTACCGATTGATAAAAGAGAAAAAATAAGAGAATTTAAAATTCAGTGGCAAAACTATGTTGATCCTTTAAGAAAGTATGATTTTTTACTCTATTTCAAAAACTCAACTTTCATTACTGTTGTAGCAACAATAATAACGTTAATAATAAATTCAATGGCAGCATATGCACTTTCTATATATGAGTTTAGAGGGAAAAATTTTGCACTTGTTTTTGTTATAGGCACATTATTAATTCCATTAACGATAATTTTGGTTCCAGTTTTTTATGTTGTTGCAAACTTTGGAATGATAAATTCATTATGGGGTGTAATTCTTCCAGGTGCTGCAACACCAACAGGAGTTTTTTTACTTCGTCAATATATGCTTACATTGCCTAGAGAGCTTATAGAAGCAGCAAGAATGGATCACGCAAGTGAATGGGCAATTTATTGGCGAGTTGTCCTACCTTTATCTATACCTGCTATTGCAGTTTTAGCAATTTTTTCCATCATGTGGAGATGGAATGATTTCTTATGGCCTTTAATAGTTTTATCAAAAAGTGAAGTTTATACATTGCAAATTGGATTAAATGCATTTCACGGAGAACTTACTAGTCAGTGGAATTATGTATTATCAATGACTATGGTAACCTTATTACCTATAGCAATTATATTTGCTTACTTACAAAAATTTATAACAACAGGAATAGCAAGTACAGGTATGAAGTAATGCAAGACAAACCTCTAATTTTTTTTGATCCTTATCCAAGAAATGAAGAAATGGTTTTTACCAATGATGTTAAGACTGAATTAGAAAAAATATCTAATTTAATCTATCACTTTGGTAGTCGAGCTCCTGATGAACTTGTAGATAAAAATATTGAAGAAATTGAAATATTAGTTGGACAGACTGCTATGCCTAAAGAACGTTTAGATAAATCAAAAAAAATTAAAGCAATTATAAATGTCAAAGCAAATTGGGAACCGAATATTGATTATCATGAAGCACATAGAAGAGGTATTTATGTTTTATCAGCTGCACCGGCCATGGCTCCTGCTGTTGCTGAAGCTTGTATAGGTTACGCAATCTCACTTTCTAGAAATGTTTTGGGAGTTTACAAAAAATTTTTAAATTCTGAAGAGCAATATGGAATTAAAGAAAATAAATTTGCTTATACACTTTTTAACTCAAATGTTGGGTTAATTGGGTTTGGAAATTTAGCAAAAAGTTTACTTCCTTTGTTAAAACCATTTAACTGTAAAATTTCAGTATTTGATCCATGGTTATCTAATGAATACTTAGAAAGCCAGGGTGTAAACCCTGTATCGATTGATGATTTGTTATCTAACAATAAATTTATATTCATATTAGCTGGAGTTACTACTGAAAATGAAGGATTCATTAGTAAAGATAAATTAAAATTAATTAAAAAAAATAGTTCAGTAGTTCTAGTCAGTAGAGCGGAGGTTGTTGATTTTGACGAATTTATTGAACTTGCTGAAAATGAATATTTTAGAGCAGCTATAGATGTATATCCAGTCGAGCCTGTGCCAGCAGATTCAACTTTTAGAAAAAAATCCAATATTTTATTTACTTCACATGTTGCAGGTGCTTTAGATTATTCATATAAAAATATAAGAGATATGATGATGAATGATATAAAAAAAATCTTGAATGGGATGCCGCCTATACACTTACAACATGCTGACCCTGACAAAGCAATAATGAGAAGAGATAGATGACTGAAATCATATTAAAGGACATTTTTAAAAGTTATGATCAAACAGAAGTAATTCATGGAGTTGATTTGAAAGTTGAAAGTGGAAAATTTCTAGTTTTAGTTGGCCCCTCTGGATGTGGTAAGTCAACATTATTAAGAATTATTGCTGGATTAGAAAGAATTACATCAGGAGAAATTTTAATCGACGGAAATGAAGTAAGTAATATACCCGCTTCAGAAAGAGGTTTGGCTATGGTTTTTCAATCATATGCTTTGTATCCTCACATGTCTGTTTTTAAAAATATGGCCTTTGCATTGGAAAATTTAAAAATTGATAAAAAAACAATTGAAGAAAAAGTTAATAGCGCAGCTAAACTTTTACAAATTGAAGAGTATCTTCAAAGAAAACCAAAAGCACTTTCTGGTGGTCAAAGACAAAGAGTAGCTATTGGAAGAGCAATAGTTAGAGATCCAAAAGCCTTTTTGTTTGATGAGCCATTATCTAATCTTGATGCTGAGTTAAGAGTAACAATGAGAAAAGAATTATCATCACTTCATGAAAAAATTGGTGGTACAATGATTTATGTTACACATGATCAAGTTGAAGCAATGACATTGGCTGATCAAATAGTAGTTTTAAATAATGGATATGTTGCACAAGCAGGAGCACCACTTGATTTATATAATAATCCCAGTGATATTTTTGTAGCTGGTTTCATTGGATCTCCAAAAATGAATTTTATAAAAGTTAATGCAATTGATAAGTTTGGTTCATTTAATTTAGTTTCAGATGCATTGAATTTACAAACAAATCATAAAAATTTACAAAATAATAGACCTTATTCTCTTGGGATAAGGCCTGAACATATAGAAGTTTGTGAACAGCAAAATTCAGATTTGAAAGTACATGTTGATTTTACTGAACAGCTTGGAAGTGAAACTTACTTTTATTGTCAGGGTGAAGGAATAAAACAATTAATTGTTCATCATACCGGGCAATATAAAATTAATAAGGGAGAAGAATTATATCTGCGTTTTAAAAGAGATTCAGTTCATCTTTTTGAAGAGAATGGCATGTCTGTATCAAAAAAAAATAATTAATGAGTTCTAAAAAAATTGGACTTGCCATTATTGGTACGGGTATGGCTGCAAAACCCCATGCCTTGGCTTTAAATGAATTAAAGGACGATATTAATGTAGTTGGAGTTTTTTCTCGAAATAAGGAAAAAAGAGAAAATTTTTCTAAAAATTATAATTTTAATTCATTTCAAGACATTGATAATATTTATGATAATCCTGAAGTTGACATGGTGGATATCATCACCCCTCCAAATCAACGCTTAGAACTAGTAGAGCAATTTAGTAAACATGGAAAACATATCTTAATGGAAAAACCAATTGAACGAACTTTAGAAAATGCAAAAAGTATAGTTTCAATTTGTGAAAATAATAAAGTTAACCTCGGTATAGTTTTTCAACACAGATTTAGAAAATCCTCAATTAAATTAAAATCATTAATAAATGAGAATAAATTTGGTCAAATTTTTTCAGCTCAAATCAATATTCCATGGTGGCGAGAACAGTCCTATTATGATGAACCAGGTAGAGGAACATACAAGAGAGATGGTGGAGGAGTTCTTATAAGCCAAGCTATTCATACACTTGATCTTGCTATCTGTCTTTTAGGGGATGTTAAAGACGTGATGGTAATGGCGGAAACTACAAAGTTTCATAAAATGGAGTCAGAAAATTTTGTAACTGGTGGTATTAAATTTAAAAATAGCGTAATTGCATCTTTATTCGCTTCAACGAGTGTTTTTCCAGGCTCATCAGAGTCAATTGTTCTTCATTGTGAAAATGCAACAGTCAAACTTGAAGCAGGAACACTTATTATTAATTGGAGGAACGGTAAAAAAGAAGAGTTCGGAGAGGAATCTGGAACTGGCGGTAGTGCTGATCCTATGGCTTTTCCATTTGATTGGCATAAAGATCTTATACTTAATTTTGCAAAATCAATTAATACAAATAAAAAATTTGAAATTACTGGAAAAGAAGCATTGAAAGTTCATTATCTAATTGATGCAATGATAGAATCATCTAAAAAAAATAAACTAATTACAATGGAGTAAAATATTTATTCATGAGAAAAATTAAAGTTGCTGCAATGGGTGTTGAGCATAGACACATTTTTGGACAATTAAATGGTATGTTAAATTTAGGATGCGAATGTGTTGGGTGGTGGAATGAAACTGATAATAAAATTACAAAAGATTTTAATCAAAAACATCCTGATATACCTCGCTTTACAAATAAAGAGGATTTATTAAAAAATAAAGAAATTGAATTAGTATTGATAGCAGACATTCCAGTTAAAAGAGCAGCTTTAGCTATTGAGTGTATGAATGCTGGAAAAGATGTAATGTTAGATAAACCTGGTTGTACAACTTTAGAACAACTTAAAGAAATTGAAAATACTGCAAAAAAAACAGGAAAAATTTTTTCAATTGATTTTTCTGAAAGATTTGAAGTGCCGTCGGTTCAAGCTGCCTATGATTTAATTCAAGCGGGCGAAATTGGAGATGTTGTTCAAACAATTGGAATGGGACCTCACCGATTGAATATCCAAACTAGACCTGATTGGTTTTTTGATTACGATCAATATGGCGGTATTTTATGTGATATTGCTTCACATCAAATAGATCAGTTTTTATTTTTTACTGGATCTAAAAATGTAGAAATTATAAATTCTTCAACAGGTAATTTTTCAAATCCTGAACATAATAAGTTTGAAGATTTTGGTGAAATTTTAATTCATGGAGATAAGGGTAGAGGTTACATTAGGGTAGACTGGTACACTCCTGATGCTTTACCTAATTGGGGTGATGGCAGATTGACCATTTTAGGTACAAAAGGATACATTGAATTAAGAAAGTATGTCGATCTTGTTGGTAGAGAGGGTACAGATCACCTTTTTTTAGTTAACAATAAAAAATATGAATATAAAAATGCTTCTGAAGAACCCCTAACATATTTTGAGAGATTAATGGGTGATGTTATAAACAGAACTAGTACTGCAATGGATCAATCACATTGTTTAAAAGTTATGGAATTGGCAATCAAAGCTCAAAAAAATGCGATTAGGCTTGGCAATATTAAGTGATGAATTTGTCTAATCAGGAATTATCCGATACTTTAGAAGACGTTATTAATAATACAAAAATTTTTGATATTCATACGCATTTATTTCCATCTGCCTTTAAAAGTCATTCTCTTTCTGGTTTTATTAATTTATTAAACTATCATTATTTAATTGCAGAATTATTAACCAATGCAAATATAAGTGCAGAAAAATTTTATTCTCTTGATGACGTAAATAAAGCAAAACTTATCTGGGAAGAATTATTTCAAAATAGAACACCAATTTCTGAAGCGTGTAAAGGCGTACTAACTGTACTTCAAAAATTAGATATTAATTATAATAATAAAACTTTTGAAGAACTAAAAAATGAATATGAAAATAAATCTCTTACAGATGAAAAAATTTTAAAATTATCAAACGTTTCTTCTTTAGTAATGACAAATAATCCATTTGATATTGATGAATGGAATTTATATAAAGATAATGATTGGGATAGAAATATATTTCAATCATCATTAAGACTGGATGATTTAATTATTAACAATTCCCAAGCAACTGAGGTTGCAAAAAATCAAACTAAGATAAATCAAAAAGCAGATGATATTGTAATAAATTATTTAGATAGTTGTTTTTTAGTATCAAATCCAGTGTATGCAGCTATTTCAGCAAATTCAGATAATTTTAAAGAAATCTTAAATGATCCTCTTTGGAAATTAATTTTATCATGGTTAAATAAAAAAAATATCCCATTGTCTTTAATGTTAGGTGTTAAACGAGCTGTAAATAGTAGTTTTGGTTTAGCTGGAGACGGGATTGGTGATATTAATCTCAAAGAACTAAGTAAATTATGTAATTCTTTTCCGGAAAACAAATTTCTTGTAACTTGTTTATCTTTAAATGATCAGCACGAATTAACTGTCTTAGCTCGTAAACATCCTAATTTAAAAATATTTGGTTTTTGGTGGTTTATGAACCAGCCAAGTATTATAAAAATTGTTCTAAAAATGAGGATTGATATGCTAGGTCTTACATTTATACCTCAGCATTCCGATGCAAGAGTTATTGATCAACTTATATATAAATGGTCTCATTTCAAAAATATCTTACATGAAATTTTATATGAATATTATGAAGATCTTTCTAAGAAAAATTACGAGTTATCAAAATTTATAATAGAAAGGGATATTAATAATTTATTAAATCAAAACGCAAAAAGTTTTTTTCTTAAGTAACTGCATATTTTACTAAATTATTATAGCTAATCCGAAGTGAATCAAAAGGATCGCCATTACATTCATCTTGTTCAACAATAAACCATTTACAACCTGAGTATGTTGCTGTTTTAACAATATTTTTGATATCTAAATTACCTAAGCCAACCTCTGCAAAAAAACTTTCTTGATCATTTATCATTATAAAATCTTTTAAATGTAATAATGGCATTCGTTGATCTAATTTTTTACACCACATTAATGGATTTTGACCACCTTTTTGTATCCAATAAATATCTGGCTCTCCTTGTATGAATCTACTATCTGTATTTTTATAAATTCTTTCTAAAATAATTTCATTTTGAACTTTTTGGAATTCAAGTGCATGATTATGGTAGCATAGCACCTTTCCTTCTGCATAAAACTTGGAGCCAGCAATATTTATATCTTCTATAAATTTATCAATTTCTTCTAAGTTTTTCATATCTACATTTAATGGATAAGGAAGAGCGGAATATTCGCAATTAAAAATATTTAGCTTATTAATAACTTCATCAGTATTATTTATAATTTGTTCATTTGGTTCATGTGTAGCACATATAACTAAATTCAAATCTTCACACATGCTTTTTATTGTTTTAGGATTAATTAAACCAACACCACTGATTTGAATGCTACTATATCCAATATTTTTGATTTTTTTTAGACTTTCAAATAAATCTTTTTCATTTTGGCAAAAATCTCTAACGGTATAAAGAGTTACTGCAATTTGATTAATTTTCATCTTGATTTACTTATCATTTCTTCTAATTTTTGTTCATATTTAACCTCATCTAAAGGAAGCTCTATTTTTTTTTCCTCCAATCCCGATAGAACCATCGCATTAATTAACTCAACTGAATTTAAACCATCTTTTCCATTCACTAACAGTTTTTCTTTTCCTAGGAGGAAGTTTGTAAAGTTTTGAATAAGTCTTTGATGCTCAATATGTTGATCCAAATCAGCCTTAAAATTAAAATTAATTTTTTCTTTTTTAGGCATTCCAAAAAGTGTTTTAGAGTTTTTAATAAATTCAGTAGATGAATCTATTTTTTCCCATGTAACATTATTATCCTGAATTGTAATTAAACCCTTATCTGATGCAATTTCCAATCTGTTTACACCAGGAGCTTCACCTGTTGTTGTAATAAATACACCTTTTAATCCATTTTTATATTTAAAGATTGAAGTAACTTCATCTTCAACTTCTATCTCATGAAAGCGACCTAATCCCAAATCAGTATATACACTGTCAGGCATACCAAATAACCACTGACACAAATCAAGTTGGTGAATACTCTGATTTATTAAAACGCCCCCACCTTCACTTTCCCATTTAGCTCTCCAATTAGACGTCTGATAATAATAGTTTGTTCTAAACCAATTAGTTATTGTCCATTGAAAACGGTGAACTTTACCTAATTCGTTTCCATTAATTAGTTCCTTTATCTTAACATAAACAGGATTAGTCCTTTGATTGAGCATAACAGTAAAAAATGCTTTAAAACTTTGTGAAATATTAATAAATTCTCGACACTTTTTACTAGTTATTGCTAAGGGTTTTTCAATTATAACATTAATATTATTTCCCAGCGCTTTTTTCGCTAGATCTATGTGCGATTTATGAGGTGTAGCAATGATTGCCGCATCTATAATTTTATTATCAAAAAAATTATCAGTATTTTCAAAAAAAGGAATATTTTCATATTTATTTTTATATTCTACATTTGAATCAGCAACTGCGGCTAAGATGGCATTTTCTATTTTATTCTCTTGTAATTTTTTAGCATGATTTGCTCCCATACCTCCTATGCCAATAACACCATATCTGACAGGTTTTTCCATAATTAATTTTATTATATTAAAATAAAAAAAATTTAATTAATTTATGAAAGTATTGGATCTTTTACTGGAATAATCGGCACTCCGCCTGGGGATTGTTCTGTGCCAGAAATTTCAATAGTGCTAATATTGCTTCGCCATCTAACACTTACTGCAAACATAATAGCATCAGCAATATCTCTTGGCTCGAGAAGAGTAAAACCAGACATAAATTTTTTAGCTTTATTTTTATCTGTAAATGCAGCTTTACCAAAATTTGTTTTAGTTCTTCCAGGACATATTTCAGAAACTTTAACTCTTGAACCGCTAAGTTCAATTCTTAAGCTTTGTGCGATTCTATGGATAGCACCTTTTTGACCGCCATAAACAGTACTCATTTGTGGGTATAGACCAGCAAGAGACCCCATTAAAACTACATGTCCTTTTCTTCTTTTTATCATTCCTGGAACAATAGCTTTTAAAGTATGAAGATAAGACTCGACATTTAATCTTGTAGATAATTCAATATCTTGCCTTGACGCTTTTAATATACCTTCAGCCCCTCTTCCAATGCCTGCATTACAAACTACAATATCAACTTTTACTTTAGAGAGTTTTTTATAAATTTGATCCGTATCAAAGAGATCAATTTGAATGATTTCAAATTTATGTTTTTTTTTCAATTTCTCTAATATTGAGACGTCTTTATCAAGAGCATAAACTTTTACATTTTCTTTTAAAAATCTTTTAAGTGTTTCTAAGCCAATACCACTTGACGCACCAGTTATAAGCACACTTTTATATATTTTATTGATCATCTTCTGTTTAAGTATATTTTAATTATTAATATGCAATTAAATAAAAACATAAATAGAAATCTTTTAAAAGAACAATCATTTCCAAGTTATAATATTAATAATAATGAAGATTGCATACTTCATTTCGGTATTGGTAATTTTCATAGAGCTCACCAAGCACTATATATTCATGAAATATTAGAAAATAATAAAAACATTTCCATAATTGGGGTCAATTTAAGGTCTGAAGAAACAAATAATAAAATGCAGTTACAAGACTACTTGTATTCTTTGGTAAGGATATCAAATAATTACAAAAAAGTTGATATTTTAAATCCAATTAAAAAAGTTTTATTTGGTTTAAAACACAAGAATGAAATAAGAAATTTAATTGTATCTGAAAAAATTAAATTAATTACAATTACTGTTACAGAAAAGGGATATCATTTTGATAAAAATAAAAAATTAAATTTTTCGAATCAAATTATTAATGATCTAGAGGATAAAGAGTTATCAACTTTGATAGGTCATCTAAGTTTTGGAATAATAGAAAGATATAAGAAAAACAAAAAAAAATTAATCGTTTTAAGTTGCGATAATTTGTCTGAAAATGGAACAATTTTAAAAAATTTAGTTAAACAATTTATAGAAAAAAAATATCCAAAGTGTTTAGATTGGTTTGATAATAATATTGAGTTTCCATTATCTATGGTTGATGGAATTGTTCCAAATAATAATAAACAATCTGAATATTTTAACTTGCCATATAATGATAATACAATTGTGGTTACTGAACCTTATAGAGATTGGTATATTCAATCAAATAATGATGAGCTAAAAAATATTTTATCAAATAATAAAATAAAATTTGTTGAAGATGTAAAATTTTATGAAAATAATAAACTTAAAATACTGAATGCTTCCCACTCAGCTGTAGCATACATTGGTCATTTGTGTGGGTATACATATGTTCATGAAGCAATAGAGGATAAAAATATTTACAATTTTATTTTAAATTTTTTAGACCAAGAAGTGTTACCCACTTTAGAAACTAAAGATGACTTTAATATTAATGAATACAAAATGAAAATTTTAGAAAGATTTAAAAATACCTACATAGAGGATAAATTGTTAAGAATTGCTATGGATGGTTCTTTAAAAATACCTATAAGAATACTTGATACCTACAATAATAATAAAGGAGCAACTAAATATATTCAATTTATCATAACCTCTTGGTTATTTTTCTTATTTCAAATTATTGAAGAAGATCAAAACAGATTGGATGATGGAAATAAAGAATACTTTTACAGTGTTTACAAAAATAATAAGGATAATTTTTTTGAAGAAATAATTAATAATAAAAATATTTTTAATCTTTCGGAAAGTAAAAAAGAAGAAATGTTAACAGCAGTCAAAAAAAATCTAAATTTAATGAAAGAAAATCCTTTAAAATTATTATTAAAAGAAATAATTTCATAAGATGAAAATTTTACCCAACAAAATAAATAAATTTTTTGAAAGCATTTTATCAAAACTATCTGTTCCAAAAAAAGATAGAAATTTACTTATTAAATCACTTTTAGATTCTTCTCTCAGAGGCGTGGACAGTCATGGTATTAGATTATTTTCTCATTATGTAAAATGTATTGAAAACGGAAGAATAAAAGCAAAACCTAAAATGAAGCTTATAAAAAAAAATAGAGGTGTAGCTGTCTATGATGCTGATGATGGCTTAGGGCATGTAGCAGCTTTAAAGGCATCAGCAATAGTATCATCTATGGCAAAGAAGAATGGCATTGCTTCAATTGGCATAATAAACTCCTCACACTATGGTGCTGCAGGTGTATATTCTATGGATATTGCACAAAACGACTGTGTTGGTTTTTCATTTACACACTCAGATGCTTTTGCAATACCGTATAATGGTAAGAAACCTTTTCATGGGACTAATCCTTATTCTTTTTCAGCACCAATAGGTAATAAAGACTTTTTACATGCAGATTTTTCTTCAACTTCGATAGCATGGAATAAAGTTATGAGAGCCAGAGCAAATTCTACTAAATTAAACTCTGAGATTGCACTTGATAAATCCGGAAACTACACGACTAACCCTTATAACGCTGTTTCTTTGGCTCCACTTGGAGGTAAAGAATATGGGTATAAAGGTTTTGGATTATCTTCTTCTGTAGAAATAATGTGTGGACCTCTTATTGGTATGGCTCATGGATACCGTTTATTATCAATGATTGGACCAGATTTTAGTACACCAAGAAAGTTAGGACATTTCTTAATCGCCATTTCATTAAATGCTTTCACTACAAAAAAACAATATTTTAAAGGTATGAAAAACTATATGAGTGATCTAAAAAAACAAAAATCAAAAAAAAATAATAATCCAATTTTATATCCAGGCGAAAAAGAAAAAATTACTTCTAATAAAAGATTAAAAACAGGTATTCCAATTGATAAGGAATTAAAAACTGATTTTTTGTTTTTAGCAAATAAATATAAGGTAAAAATTAATTTATAGCTTTTATTACACCTTTAAGCTGATCTAGCCCTTTCATTCTGCCTAATAATGAATATCCAGGTATTACTGAATTAAATTGGTCATGAAGTATTGTATGCCCATGATCAGGCCTCATAGGAATTTGTTTAATAGGATGATTATTTTTTTTCCTTTTATTTTCTTCTTTTAATATTGCTCTGACAATCGACACCATGTCCAGGCTTCCATTAAGGTGGTCATCTTCATAAAAATCGAGAGATTTTGGAATGTGTCTTATATTTCTTAAATGAATAAAATTTATATAAGAACCATATTTTTTAATTATATTAACTAAGTTATTTTTTTTATTAACACCAAGGGATCCTGTACAAAAAGTTAAACCTACATTTGTATCTTTTTTTATATTCACAATAAAATTAATATCTTTCTCATTAGATACAATTCTTGGTAATCCATAAACATTATATGGAGGATCATCTGGATGAATATTGTAATGAATATTATATTTTTTTATGATTGGATAAATTTCTTCTATAAAATCTTTTAAATTATTTTGTAAATCACTATGTTTTAATTCTGCAAATTGATCAATCTCATAATTTAAATCTTTAATTGTATACTTTCTATCGTTTGCAGCTAATCCTCCAAGTAAAGACATCTTAAGTTTTTTTAAATCACTAGAATTCATTTTTTGTAATATTTTTTTTGAAGTATGGATGTCTTTAGATGAATACCTTTTTTTTGCTGTTTTTGATTTCAAAATAAAATTTTCAAATGCACAGACATGAAGATGATTATATTTTAGAGCAAATGCTCCATTTGGTAGTTGATGATTTAAATCTGTTCTCACCCAATCAATCAATGGCATAAAATTGTAACAAATATTTTTAATCTTATTCTTTCCTAAATTTATCAATGACTCTTTGTATTGATCTATGTAATATTTATATCTCCCTGACCTCTTTTTTATATCATTATGGACAGGAAGACTTTCAACAACACTCCAAGTTAAATTTTTATTGTTATTAATTTTGAAACTTTCAATAAATTTCTTTCTTTTCTTAATTTCAAATGCAGACCATTTTTCACCATATTTTACTTGTGCTAGTGATGATACGATTCCTTCAACGCCTATCTGTCGAATTTGATCTAATTTTGAAGGATCATTGTGACCAAACCATCTAAATGAGTACAGCATGTGACAATAGTATAATCAATATAATTATAAATAAATACTTTATTTTATTTTTGTTGATTTAAGTTCTAAATCTGAATACATTAAAAAAAATTTAAGGAGGAATAATGAAAAAATTTATAATATTTTTAACTTCTTTTTTTGCTTTACTAGTATCACCTGTTTTTGCCGGTGGTCATGGTGTTACTAAAGTAGCTCTAGTCCCTGGTGGCCCGCACCCTTATTTTGCTGCGTGGGAACAAGCAGGTTTAGATGCTGTAGAAGACTTTGGTTTAGGAAAAGCAGATTATAGAGTCCCTGCAGAGTGGGATCTAAGTCAACAAAACGAGTTAATTGAAAGTTTAGTTGGTCAAGGTTACAATGCAGTACTTGTATTTCCTGGTGATGCAGTTGGTACAAATAAAATTTTAGGTGAACTAGATGATGCTGGTATACCAACAGCTGCTTTAGCAGGATGTGTTGAACAACCAACTCAAGCAAAATTTTGTTTTGGAACTGACACTGGTCACTCAGCTTATCTTGGTACAAAAGAATTAATCAAAGCTTTAGGTGGCAAAGGAAAAATTGCTCACTTTACTGGGTTCTTAGTTGATCCAAATACAACTTTAAGAATCAATGCTGTTGAACAAGCTGTTTCAGAAGCAGGTGGTGGAGTAGAAATTATTCAAGTTATTGCTGATATTGATGCTTATGAACCAGCTGATGAAAAAATTAATGCTTTCATGGCGGCTCAAGGAAGTGAAGTAGATGGTATTGTTACTACTGCTTGGGTTCCTGCTGTTGTAGCAGCACAAGCTTTAACTAATATGGGCGATAAAAGAATTAAAATGGTTGGTATTGATCATGACGAAGTAGTTTTAAAAGCTATTAAAGATGGTTATGTTCATGGAACTATGCTTCAAAACCCATATGGACAAGGTTACATTGGTTCATATGTAATGGACAAAGTTAGACAAGGTTGTGAGTTCAAAGCTGATGCACCTTGGAAATCAACTGCACAAACTGATCAATTTATTGATTCAGGTACTGTATTTGTTGATATTAGCGATGTTGATACATACGTTATGGCTATGAGAGGAATTTCTCTAGAAATTTTAGAAACTTTTGATAGCACATATCTAAACTGTCCAAGTTAAAATAATATGGGGGCATTAAGCCCCCTTTTTTTATGAATAATAAAATTCCTAATTTTGTAAAAACTAATCAGTTTGGTTTACTTATTTTGGTAATTGTATTTATTTGTATTTTTTCCTTTTCAACTGATGGATTTACTTCAAGATTCAATATTTATGCTCTCTCAAGAGTAGTTGCTCTAGATATAATGATTGGTTTAGCAATGATGGTAGTTATACTTACTGGAGGTTTGAATCTATCTCTAGGTGCTTTAGGTGTTTCTGCAGCAATGTTTGGTGGTTGGTGTATGGAAAGTATGGGAATTCCTATTTCTATTACAATCATTTTAGTTTTAGCTTTTGGTTCATTTCTAGGGTGGATTAATGGATTTGTAACTGTTAGAACAGGTGTTCATAGTTTCATTGTTACACTGGCAACGATGAGTATTTATTTTGGCTTCATGACCTTGCTTACTGAAGCAGAAGCTTTCAGAAAACTACCAGAGGCTTTTACTGATTTTGGAAGTTTAAAACTTTTCAATAAATATATTTCACCATTACTAATTATCAGTGTGCTGACTTGTTTTGTACTTTATTACATTTTTAAATACACTGATATTGGCCGAAAGCTTATCGCAGCTGGAGCTAATCCTGATGCTGCTGAATTATCAGGTATTTCTGTAGATAGAATGTTTATTTATTGTCATATGCTGTCAGGCTTCTTAGCAGCACTAGCTGGCATAATGTTAACAGCAAGAATTGGTGCTGCAATTCCTTCTATGGCTGGTCATCTTGGATTTGATTGGTTATTACCTGCTTTTTTAGCTCCAGTATTAGGTGGAACACTTCTTTCAGGAGGTAAGGTTACAGTTTTTGGAACAATGCTAGGAGCAATTCTTGTTACATTAATTAATAATGGATTATACTTAATCGATGTAGGTGAATTCTGGGTAAGATTTTTTCTTGGTATCATATTATTAGGAGCTGTTCTTCTTGATAGAGCCAGGGAATATTTTACTGTTAAAAATTCAATTGTTTCATGAGCGCGCTTTTAAAAAAAGATTGGTTTGGACTTGGGTTAGTTTTAATTTTTGGTTCAATCTTAATTTCATTGTTTAAGCCTGCATTTATTTCTCCATTTAATTTATATGTTTTAATGCTGAGTGTTAGTTTGATGCTTGTTGTGGCAATGTCACAAATGATTATCATTGCAATTGGTCAAATGAACTTATCTGTCGGGGCAATTGGTGGCTTAGTTGCGATTTCATTTACAGGCTTGATGGAAGTTTATAGCATGTCTATTTTACCTGCTGTTCTCATTGGATTATTAATTGGTCTTGCTTGTGGTTTTATAAATGGATACATCACTGTTAAAACTGGCATATCAGCTTTTATTATTACCCTTGCTACACTTTACATTTTTAAAGGAATGAATTTAGGAATAACAGAGGCTCAACCTTTTTATGAAATTCCTGAGGCTGTTAAATTTTTTGGAAATGCAAAAATCTTTGGCCCTATACCTTACTTAGTTGTTATACCAATTATTATAACTGTGCTGATGTGGATTTTAATGAATAGAACATCACTTGGAAGGTATATGCTAGCATACGGCAATAATGTACAATCATCAGAACTAATAGGAATATCTTCAACAAAAATAGTTATTTATGCTCATGTTATATCAGGCCTTTTAGCTGCTATCGGTGGAATGTTAGTGGTTTGTAGATTGCAACTTGGGACACCCAATATAGGTGATTCTTGGCTATTACCTTCATTTGCTGCTCCGGTAATTGGAGGCGCTATACTTGCTGGTGGAAAAGTAGATGTTATTGCTACTGCCTTTGGTGTGATATTAGTTTCTATAATTTCTCAAGCTTTAGTAATTTTTAAAATTGATCCTTTTTTTGTCCAAATATTTTTAGGATTTATGATTTTATTAGCAGTATTTATAAATAGATACAGAGAATTTAGAGAAGAGAGAAGAACAAAGGTTTTTTCAGATGAGTGATTATATTTTAGAACTCAATAACATTACAAAAAATTTTCCTGGTGTTAAAGCTCTTGATAATGCAAACTTTAGACTCAAAAAAAAATCAATCCATGCACTTCTTGGTGAAAATGGAGCAGGAAAATCTACATTAATTAAAATTATTACAGGAGTATATAATCAAAATGAAGGAAAGCTATTTTTAAATAATCAAGAGAAGTCTTTTTCTTCGCCTAATGAAGCAATGAATGCTGGAATTTCAGTTGTGCACCAAGAGAGAAATTTAATAAGGAGATTTTCAGTTGGTGAAAATTTAATGTTAACCAACCTTCCTAAAAATAATTTAGGA
>CACNUO010000008.1 GCA_902623585.1 uncultured Alphaproteobacteria bacterium
ATACGTGTGTTGGAGGTGTAAATCGCCATTGTTTATTTTTTTCCATTGCTTGCCATTGATCATACAAGTCTAGACTTAGTGAGTGACTATTGCCTTTTGCATTTTGAATAACTTCATTTTTTACAAGAATGAAACCAACACCTGGCACACCTTCTAAGCATTTGTTTGATGAAGCGGCTACAGCATCAAAAGTAATTATTTTAGAACTTAAGGGTAATGCACCAAAGGCACTCATTGCATCGATGAATACAATAAAAGCTGTAAAAGAAGTTGTTACTGAGTTGGGACTAACATTAAACTAACAAAACAATGACAAAAGAAATTGAAATACCTTTAGTTAAAGCAACAAATGAAAATCTTAAAGGATATGGGTATTTAATCGATAGTTTTGAAAATAGTGATATTGAAATTGTTACTTGGCCAAAACAAGGATGGCGTGACATAGAAGAGGGAACTGGTAATGAAGGTGGAACTACCGAAGGTTCTTTTGATACCTGGTGGCAAGGTGACGTGCTTTATGGGCAAAATAATGCTGTTCAACATAAGAGCGATTATGAAGTAGATGGAAAATATATACTGGGTTATGCCAATAATCCTGATCAAGAATTACAAAAAGATAAATATTCAGATCCAACAAAAATTTTTTTATGGCATGCAAATTATCATCCTGATGGAGGTCAGCTTTTCTTTCCTGAAGAAAATAAACCATTTATTTGTCCTTTAGCCTTACCTACAGATGACATTGAACCAGAACATTTTAAAGCATTTTATTGTGACGGATCAAAAGGTTTGTATATTCATCCAAATATTTGGCATGAAGGGGTGTTTCCAGTTACAGAAAAACAATCGTTTCAAGGAAAACAAGGTAAAGTACATGCAAGAGTTAGTATTGATTTAAAAGAAGAGTTTGACAAATATATCTTTTTTAAAACTAGAATTTAATTGGTAATAGATTATTTTATACCCGAAGTTGCAAAACTCTCTACAAACTGTCTTTGAAAAATAATAAATGCAATTATTAGTGGTGCGGTTACCATTAATGTCCCTGCGCTTATAGTAGCCCACTCGATACCTGATTCCTCCATAGAAAAGATAGCTAAACCAACATTTAAAATTCTAGTTTCCTCTGAGTTAGTTATTATTAAAGGCCACAAATAATTATTCCAATGATAAGATATTGATACAAGTCCATAAGCTAAAAAAGTAGGTATAGATAATGGTATGTAAACATGCCATAAAATTCGTAATGCTCCAGCACCATCAATCCTCGCAGAATCATCTAGCTCTTTTGGAACAGTTTTGAAAGCTTGTCTTAAAACAAAAATTCCAAAAGCAGATGCAATGTAGGGAAGGCTAATTGCAGGAATGGTATCTATCAAATTTAAGAATTTAATTGTTTTATAATTTTCGATAAGAATGATTTCTGGATTAATCATTAGTTGAATTAAAACTAATCCAAAAAGTATGTTCTTAAAAGGAAACTCATATCTTGCAAAAGCAAATGCAGTCAGAGAACATAAGATAAACTGGCATGAAGTGGTCATTGTAACGTATATAAATGTGTTGAACATATATCTTGCAAAAGGAGCTTGTGACCAAGCATTTTCAAAATTGTATAAGGTCAGAGGGGCAAACAAATCAAATTTAACTTGATATTCTATTGGGTGTATCGAAGCCCAGATTGCATATAAGAGCGGTAGTAACCATAAAAATCCAAGTAACCAAGCACCAATAATATTAATATTTTTATAGAATGAATACATTTTTATTGGTAATGGACCTTTCTATCCAATAAAAAAATTTGACCAATTCCTATTATTGACAATAATATAATTAGTAAAACCGATAATGTTATTGCGTATGCTGTATCCCAAAATTCAAAACCATTCTCATAAATATAATAGAGTAATAAAGCGCTGTTGTAATTTGGACCTCCACCAGTCATAGTGAATAAATGTTCTATTCGTGTAAAGGCAGTAATTACTGCATTGACTGAAACAAATAATAAGGTTGGTGTTATCATTGGTAGTGTAATTTTGTAAAACATTTGCCAACTATTAGCCCCTTCAATAATTGCTGCCTCTTTCATTTCCCTAGGTATTCCTTGAAGAGCAGCTAGAAAAAAAATCATGTAAAAACCAGACTCTTTCCAAATACTTACAGCAATAATACCCCATAAAACTTGATCAGGGTTTCCTAAAATATTTGTATTTTGGAAACCAAATAAAGATCCAACTTGATCAATTAATCCAAAACCAGGAAGAAAAAAAAAGAGCCATATATTACCAACAGCTATTAAGGGTAAAACTACAGGTAAAAAATATGCAAAACGAAGCAATGGTCTACCGGGTAACTTGCTGTTTACCCATTGCGCCATAATTATTGCAATAATTATTGAAGATGGGATTGTAGAAATTGCATAAACAATATTGTTAGACATAACCTTCCAAAAAATGGGGTCTGAAAACATATGTTCATAATTTTCAATACCTTTAAACTTACTTGGTTTTCTCCCTTTAGGAGTAGAAAAAAAACTCATATAAATTGTTTTAACAACAGGTATGTGAACAAAAGTTAATAATAATATGAATCCAGGCGATAAAAGTAAAATTACTGGTATATGTTTTTTAATTTTAGTTATCATAAAAAAAACGGCACTATTATTAACTAGTACCGTTTGATATTTTTTCTTTATCTGTAATCTTTTAGTATTTTATCAATTTCGGCATGCGCCTCTAAAAGAGCAGTTTTAGGATCTTTTTCCCCAGCAACTGCTGCTTCTAACGCTCTATTAAAAATTGAAACAGTTTTAGGTTGCTCGTAGGTCGAAAATTCTGGACCTGCATACTCCAACTGATCTCTTGCAACAGCTGGATATGGAAATTCTTTTAAAAATTCTTTCATTTCATCAGACTCCCAAGTCTCAGCTCTAGGTGCAACATAACCAGTGGCTTTTGTCCAGGCAACAGACTGTTTAGGTTCTGTTATCCATTTTACAAAGTCTTTTGTTGCTTGCTGTTCCTCTTCTGTAGTGTCAATTGATAGATAAAAATTTCCTCCTCCAACTGGTGCTCCAAATTGTTTAATACCAGGAATGAAAGCTACACCCCAATCAAACGGAGCATTATTTCTGACGTTTGTCAGATTTCCAGTAGTAGTCCACATCATTGCAGTTTGACCCTCAAAAAATGCCTGTGGAGTAGATCCCCATTCAAGTATACCTGGTCTCATCACCCCTTCAGTAGTACTAAGAGCTACAAGTTTTTCTAATGCTTCAATGGCTTCTGGTGAATTAATATATGTTTCAGTGCCATTATCGTTCATAATTTTTCCACCATTGCCATAAACAATTGCACTAAATAACCAGTATGGAAAACCAGCAGATGGAATTCTTATTCCGTATTGACTTACATTTCCATCAGAATCTTTGATTGTTAATTTTTTTGCAACTTCTAGCTGTTCATCCCAAGTCTTAGGTGGATTTTCAGGATCTAATCCCGCAGCTCTAAAAGCATCCTTATTGTAATAGAGTACTGGTGTTGATCTTTGAAATGGAATCCCATAAGTTTTACCATCAACTTGACCATTAGCCATAAAAGCAGGATAAAAACCACCTATCCAATTATCAATTTCGTCTTGAGTTAATATATCGTCCCAAGCCATTACACATTCTTCGTCTATATATTTAAAAATTGTAACAGCAATCATAACTGATGTTGCAGGAGCTGTTCCAGATTTACATGCTGTTAGAAATTTAGTATCTGTATCTGTATAACTTCCTGTGAAAACAGCTTTCACATTTACATCTGGATTTAATTTTGTGTAATCTTCTGCAAATTTCTCAATTGCCTGAGCAGCTCCACCACCTACAGCGACTGGAAAATAAAATTCTAGGTCAATAGCCCTTACACTTAATGATGTTATTACCACGGTTAAAGAGATAATAAGTAATTTAATTATATTCATTATAAATCTCCTATTTTTATCAATGAAATTTTTTTGGTTAAGATATAAATATTAATATTTTGTTAAATTTTAACTAATTTATTTTTAAATTTTTTAATTCTTTTTTATTATTTTTTTTTTATGTATATTTAGTAAATATTTATGATGAAAATTATTCACCTCTCTGACCCCCATATTCATACAAATGAATTATTTGGCATAAACTCTGTAGAAAGATTCAAATGTGCTTTAGAACACATTGTTTTAAATCACCGTGATGCAGATATGTTTGCTATAACTGGTGATATAACAGACATTGGAGATGAAGATTCTTACAATCTGTTTAAAAAAATAATAAAAGAATTTAATCTACCCCTAAACCTTGAACCAAAACTAATACCTGGTAATCATGACAATCGTGAAAATTTTAAAAAAACTTTAAATCATGTGCCAACTGATAGTAATGGATTTATCCAATACTACGATGACTATAAGAATAATAGATTTATTTTTATAGATACTCTAGAGCACGGAACACACATTGGTCATTATACGTTAAAAAGACAAGAATGGTTGATTGATCTTTTAAATAACACAGATGATAATAAAGAAATTTATATATTTATGCACCATAATCCATTGGCACTGGTTAGAGATGAAAGCGATGGTATTGGATTAAAACATAAAAAAGAATTTAAAGAAATATTGATTAGTAAAAAAAATATTAAACATATTTTTTTTGGTCATCAGCATATTACTAGTTCCGGATCATATCTTGGTATAAGTTTTTCCTCGCCAAGGAGCACATGGTCACCTCTAATACCAAATTTTTCATCTGAATATAGGCTTGGTTTAGCTAATACTGATCCAAATTACAATGTAGCAATTTTAAATAAAAATGGAATAGTAATTCATACTGAAGATTTTTTAAAAACAGAAGTTAATTGGTTTAAATAAAAAATTATTTTTTTTCGATTACAAATATTTCATTGTTAAAATAAAGGCCTTTATTTTTAGCAACAATATTTTGAACTACTTTTTCGTAATTTTTTGTTTTTTCTACCTTCATTACTTTATCATCATCCATTTGATTGACATATATGGAAGCATTCCAAGCAGAAAAAACTAATGATGTCGCTATGCCTCCACTGATTTCTGTTGGTAGAGCTCTCAATTTACATTTAATAATTCTTTTTTCTCCAAAAGATAAGCTGCTTAATAAATCTTTATCTAAATTTTTCTTAAGATAAGAAATGATACTATTTCCAAGAGAAGGAAATGGGTCCTCTTTTGGCCAAATTTTACGAATTATTTCATTAGCAGGATCTTTTCCTGAAGCATGAATAGTTAACAATTTCCCTTTTGATTTTAACGCTCGAATCATTGGTTCGATGACATATTTTGATTTCTTTTCTGCTGAAATTCTTGAACGATAAGGCTGTGAAGCAATAATAAGATCAAATTTATTATCTGATTTTTTTTTGGTAGGGATTAATTCATTTACATTAAATTCTTGATCTTCGCGGTAGATAACCATGACTGAAGGCTCTTTATAAGTATGGTTACCTGACTTTTTATTAATTTCTATATTCCATTTTTTTTCTAAAAATTCATTTTGTTTTCTTAATTGTTGGGCAAATTCAAGAGAGGTGTCACCTTTTAATTTAATAATATTCCAATTAATTTTTTTCTGTTTAACTTCATTTTTTGATTTTAGGTTTGCTGCTTCCGCGTAGTGTAGATTTGAAATGACAAAAACAGTATTCTTGTGTTCAACAAACCTATCGGGTAACTTTTCTAAACCTAATCTTACATCTTCTATGCTTATTTCTTTTGTGCAAACTAATAGAGGTACGTTAGGCCTAGCCTCGTGGCACTGACGCATAACATTCATAAGTAAAGAGCCATCTCCCATACCAGCATCAAATATTTTTATGCCAGGTTTTTGCGGTTTAATTTTATTTACGTGAGGGCGTATCGCATCAGCAATTTGATTTTTTTCATTTGTTGTTGTTACAAATAATAAATATTTTTGTCTGTTATCATAAAACCTGAAATTTTTTTTCATTACTAATAAAGTCCCATTGATTTAGCAGAAGATATGAAGGCTTCTTTATTACCAATAAAGTTTTTACCTCGTTCCCCTAAAAACGCATCATCTACTATATTATTCCATTCATGAACAGGAACTTTTATTTCATTTAAGTTTAGAGGAACCTCTAAAGAACGCATAAATTCACTCAGATGATTTGCAGCATTTTCTAGATTATCGTTAAAAATTAATTTTAGTCTTTCCTCAGCGACACTGTCAATTCCAACCATACTTTTAGTAATCATGGGTAATGTAAATGAGCAAGCAATACCATGTTGAATGCCGTAATTGAGTGTCACAGGGTATGATAGATTGTGCGCAATAGCAGTTTTTGTATTGGAAAACGCTAAGCCAGCATGAACGCATGCCAGTGCAATGTTTGAACGTAATTCAACGCTTCTTAAATCTTTAGCGAGAAGTGGTAAATTTTCTAATACTAATTTTGATGCTTGTATTGCATGAGAAGCAGAAATTGGGTTTGCATTAATATTCCAAATACTTTCCATTGAATGAGAGAGAGCATCTAAACCTGTTGAAATGGTCAAGCCTAAAGGCTTATCAACCATAATTGATGGATCGATAATTGCTTTTTCTGCATAAAGAGATTTATGCGCCAAAGATAATTTATTGTTTTTTTCTTTATCCCAAATTGTGGCCCAACACGTAAGCTCACTTGATGTTCCTGAAGTTGTAGGTATTGCAATAATCTTGATTGGATTTTCGACTCTTGGACTTTTCTTATTGCGAACGAAATCTGTTAGATATTCTTGTTTATCTTTAAAAGCAGCAATTGCTTTAGCTGTGTCTGTAACAGAGCCACCACCTATAGCTAAAATATAATCTACCGATTCATTGATTGAAGAAAATTTTTTTTGTAACTCTAAAATATCCTTATAATCTGGATTAGGCTGAACATCTGTCATAATGGATAGTGGTGGATTTGAAGAAGATTTTAATTCATCGCTATATTTTTTAAAAATTTCTTCTGGATGAGTGATTATGATGTAGTTCTTATTTTTAAGAGCATCATGTACTTCTTTAAATCTATTTTCTCCAAAGATAATTTCAACAGGATTAAAATAATTCCACATTACATTAAATTGATTTTGCCGCTTTAGTTAAAATTGTCATTTTCTCAATTGCTTGTTCTCGAGTAAAGAAACCTAAACCACAATCTGGTGCAGCTATTAAGCGGTGTTCATCAATATGTTCAAGTGAATCTTTGATACGAACTCTTACTTCTTCAACAGATTCCATTCTGCTTTTTGCAATATCAATAAATCCAAAAATTACTTTTGTTTTAGTAAATTTTTCTAAAAGATTTAAATCATTATGCCTATGTGAATCTTCTAAAGATACTTCATCAATAGTTGAATCATCTACAAGTGATGCAATTCTATCATAAGCATCTAAATCAGCCTTTTTATAACCTTCTGAATCTAATGAATTAGGATAACCACAACAAATATGGCAAACACGTTGCACTTCTTTAGGTATACCATGCATCATTCTTTCTAAATTTTCCATACCATATGAATGAGCTTCATCGGGCTTTCTAGCAAATACTGGTTCATCAATTTGAATATACTGACAACCTGCATCTACAAGTGCTTTAACTTCTTTATTAAGGGCTAATGCTAAATCAAAACCAAGTTTTTTCATGTCATCATAGTAGTTGTTAGCAATTGAATCTGTTATTGTCATTGGTCCAGGTAGGGTAATTTTAACTGGATTTTTTGTAAATTGTTGTGCACTCTTCCAGTCTAGATGCATACGTATTTCTTTACTTGAAATCGGTGCAACAATAGTTGGAAGATCAGCTTCGAACGCGCCTTGTCTTACTGACTTATGTGTAACTTCTTTAAAGCTTACTCCATTTAAAAATCGACATTGATATAATACGTAACTCTCACGTCTGACTTCTCCATCTGTTGGAACATCAATACCCGCATTTACCTGATCAGTTATAACTTCTTTAATTGCTGCTAAAAATAATTTTTCAGCATCTGCACCTGCAGACTCTAATGCTTTTTCATATGCGCCAGGCGACCAATTTGATAATAATCCTTTTGACGCTTTTCTCTCTTCTTCTGATTTTGTCCCTAAAAACCAATCTTGAATAGGTGTTTGTTTCGGTTTTGGATAAGCACCTATTGTAGTTGTTGTAAGAGGCATCTATTTTTACTCCCATTTAAATTTAAAATAAAACAGCGGCTTTTATAAAGCCGCTGTAATAAAAAGTTAATAATAAATAATCTCAAATTACATAAGATCGTTTATTTCTTCCATCATTTCTTCTTGGAGATCACCCATATCATCAGCGTCGCCTGTAGCAATTTCTTCTGTGTAATCATAGATTACCTGTGTAACAGCTAATCCATTTTCTCCTGGATATGCAAACCAATCTGCAAGAAGTGGAAGTTGTTCAACTGCAGTAAGTTTATTAGGATTTTTACTATAGAAATCACCTAATAATTCATTCGCTGCTTTGTTTGGTGGAACATATCCAGTTGTTTCAGCAACTAATGCAGCACCGATACCTGATGTAATGAACTTTAAGAAAGTCCATGCAGCATCAACTCTTGCTGGATCATCAGATGTAGACACTAACATTGCAGCGTTTCCACCTGCTGGTAATCTTGCTGGTGTTCCATTATTAACTCCAGCCATTCCAGGGAATGGTGCAGTTTTTAAAACAAAGTCTGCCTTTGCAGCATTAACTGAACCCAAGCTTGAAGTAGACCAGAACATCATACCAATAGTACCTGCGTTAAACGCAGCTTGACCATCAGCAATTGAATAGTTTGGCATATTACATCCGCTCATGATTGCTTTCATTTGCTCTAACGTTGCAAGTCCTGCATCACCACCCATATTTACAGCTCCATCTTTAACCATTGGAACATTCTGAGTGTGCATTAATGCTTGGTGGAACCAGTTACCTGTGATGTTCCAACCAAAGTATAGAGTTCCTTTACCTGCTGCTTCCAATTTATTACATGCTGCAATAACTTCGTCCCAGTTAGTTGGAATACTATTTACACCTGCTTCAGCTAATAAATCCATGTTATAATATCCAACTGGCGTTGATACAGAAAATGGTAATCCATAAACTTCACCACCAAATGTTGAAAGACTTAACATAGCAGAATGGTAACCATCTTTTTCAAAAGCAGCTTCTTTTGCAATAAATGGCTCTAAAGACTTAGCAATACCTTTGTCAACTAGAGGTGCTTGTCTGTTAAGACCTTGCATTGTTACATCTGGTAAATTACCTGAAGTAGACTCTCTGAAGATTGTTGCAGTTGCATCCTCATAGTTTTCATAAGTTGCTCTAAATTTAACTTGAATATCTGGATGTGCTTTTTCAAACTCTGGCATAATAGCTTGAAACGTAACATCGAATAATCCTGAATAAGGATAAGCTACTTCTATTTCAATAGACTTAGCTGAATTAACAGAACCATAAAAACCGAAAGCTAATACGGCTGCCAATCCTGTAATTAATTTTTTCATTTAATCCTCCCGATTGAATATAATGATTTAATCTAACATGTAGCCCCAAAGGGTTACAATTTTATTACGAAAATATTACTAAAAAATAAGCTTATTTTTCCACAGCAATAAAGAAAAATTAGAGAAAAAATGATTTTTACCAGGGTAGTGAGAAGGTTTTTACATTAGTAAAGCTTTTCATTGCTTCAATTACACCTTCTTTATAACCAAGACCTGAATCTTTAATTCCTCCAAAAGGAGACATTTCAATTCTATAGCCTGGAACTTCCCAAATATTTACAGTGCCAACATTTAAGCCTTGAATATATTTTTTTGCTCTCATGAAGTTATTTGTGCATACACCAGATGATAATCCGAATGCAGTTGAATTAGATATTTTCATCACAGCTTCATCGTCATTAGGCACACGAATGATTGGGATAACTGGACCAAAAGTTTCTTCTAAAACTAATTCACTTTTAGGATCAACATGATCTACAACTATTGGAGGTAACAAAGCACCCTTTCTTCCAGGGTGATATAAAATTTTTGCACCATCTTCTTCAGCCATAGAAACTCTTTTATCAAAAAGTTCTGCAGCCTGAGCATTAACAACAGTACCCAAGTCTGTTTCCATATTCATAGGATCACCAAATTTAATTTTCTTGGCACGCTCAAGAGCCATTTCAACAAATTGATCTGCAATAGATTCTTGAACCAGTATTCTTTTAACAGCTGTACAACGTTGACCAGAGTTTTTCGTTGCTCCAGTAACAGCTAGTTCAACAGCTTTTTTAAGATCATCACCATCTAAGTCATTTAAAACAATTAATGGATCATTACCACCAAGCTCTAGAACTGTTCTTTTGTATCCAGCTTGTTCAGCAATTAATTTTCCTACACCTACACTCCCTGTAAAAGTAATGAGATCAATATTTGGATTCTTGATCATTTCTGATCCGATATCTTGAGGCCATCCAGTTACAACTGAAAACATTTCTGGTGGCAGACCTGCTTCATATAAAACATCAGCGAGTACCATTGCTGTTAAAGGTGTTAATTCTGTCTGCTTACATACTGTACAATTATTAGTTGCAATTGAAGGTGCAATTTTATGCGCTACCATATTCAAAGGATGATTAAATGGAGTGATTGCTGAAATTGCTGTTAAAGGTTCTCTTATGGTAAATATTTTTCTCGCTTTTCCATGCGGAGTTAAATCACAAGAAAATATTTCTCCATCATCAAGAATACAAAGTTGAGCCGTTAAAGAAAAGACATCAAAAGCTCTTCCTACTTCGTATAAAGAATCTTGTTTTGAAATACCAAGTTCTAAAGTAATAATATCAGAAATTTCTTCTTTTCTTTTAACAAGTACTTCTGCAGCAGTTTGAAGAATTTTTTGTCTCTCGTATCTTGTAAGTTTAGGTTGGTAATTTGCAGCAATATCTAAAGCCTTTCTTGCATGCTCTGCAGTACCGGCTGGAACCGTTCCGATTACTTCACCTGTAAAAGGGTACTCAACATTTATTGTTTTATCTGAGGTAACTTTTTCTCCAGCAATACGCATTGCTTCATTAATCATTTTTTTGTGCATCATAGGGCTCCATTTATTGCATAATAAAATGCATCATAGTTATATAATTGTTTGCTAGTATCTAAGTTTTTTAATTTTAAATTTGATATGAATGGAACTTCTCTTTCATGGAGTCCTCCATGAGAACGTAAAGGTTCATTTAATCCAGAAAGATTGTGTTTATCTTCCGATGAACCAATAGTCATAAATTCTGAAGACATACATATAATATCCCCCATTCTATCAGGAGGTAAATTATAAGTAGAACATCCTTCATCTTTTGTTAAAACAACTTCTATATCTTTTATTTCTTGGATAGCGTTTACAACTAAATCAACCTTGCTCTTGTCTTCTAAATAAATTGTTGCAAAAGAACCAAGTGAACCATGATGAACGACATATGGATCTGTAATTGGTAGGATGACTTTAGCCATGTTTGGTTCAAATTTTTTATCTAAATAATCTTGTAAAAATATTGCATTAGGTGAACCATCTTCTTTTGATTTTGGTTTCATACCGTGATCTGCTGTGATGATTATAGAAACATTCTCCTTATTTAAAAGACCAATATATTTATCAAACATTGCATAAAATTTATTTGCTGTTTCATTTCCTGGTGCATATTTGTGTTGAATATAATCTGTAGTAGATAAATACATGATATTTGGTTTGAACTCTTCAAGAAGCTTTACACCTGCAGCCATTACAAATTCAGAAAGTCCTTCAGAATATACTTCTGGCACTGGCATCCCTAACCAATCGTTTACATTATCTATACCATTGAGATCTTTTGTTGCTTGATCAGATTTTTCAGCAGAAAAACAAATAGCTCTCTCATTATCAAAACTTAATCCATTTCCTAAAAGTGTTCTCAACTTGTCTTTTGCAGTAACAAGAGCAATTTTAGAACCAGAATTATAAAATTTTTCAAAAATAGTTGGTGCTCGCATATATTTTGGGTCATTCATCATTACTTCTTCACCCGTCTCAGGTGTATAAAAGAAGTTTCCGCATATACCGTGAATAGAACTTGGTTGGCCTGTCACAATCGAAATATTATTAGGATTTGTAAAACTTGGAATAGCACTGTGAACTAGTAGATTTTCACCACTTGCAATTAATTTATCAAGATTTGGTGTAAGATTTGATTTTGATGCTTCTTCGAGATACTCTTTTTGACTACCATCAAGGCATATAACAATTGCAGTTTTTGAGAAAGAGCTTGGATATTCTCTTTTATTAATTTCTAAATTATCGGACACGAATTCAACTAATATATATTATTAAAAATATGAATTTATAGTTATCTGCTAGTTAAACTCAATCATAATTTGAATATTTGTTAATAAAATTGAAATAAAACTGAAATAAATAGATTTAAAATATTCTCAAATTTAATAAAATTTTGTAGATTAAAGTTAAGATACAGGGGGAATGAGTGGGGACAATATCACTTAAAAATATTTCAAAGTCATTTGGGTCTACACAAGTACTTAATAATTTGAATGTTGATATAAACGATGGAGAATTCTTAACATTAGTTGGTCCATCTGGTTGTGGTAAATCTACATTACTTAGAATAATTGCAGGATTGGAACAGCAGACTTCAGGTGATGTATTAATAGATAATAAAAATGTAAATAGAGTTAGAGCCAGTGAAAGAGATTTGGCAATGGTATTCCAATCATATGCTCTTTATCCTCATCTCACAGTAAGAAGAAATTTAGAAACTCCATTAAGACTTAGAGATTATAATGCATTTGAAAGACTACCCTTGATTGGTAATTTTTCTCCAAGCAAAAAAGAGAAAACAGAATCTATTAATCAATTAGTAAATAAAACTTCTGAAACTCTAAAAATTTCAGAACTATTAGATAGAAAACCAGGACAATTGTCAGGTGGTCAAAGACAAAGAGTTGCTCTTGGTCGTGCCATGGTTAGAGAGCCTGTTGCATTTTTAATGGATGAACCTCTTTCAAATTTAGATGCGGCTCTGAGAGTTCACATGCGATCTGAATTATCTGAACTTCATAATTCACTTAAAACTACTTTTGTGTACGTAACACATGATCAAGCAGAAGCGTTAACTATGTCTTCTAGAATGGCTGTGATGATTGATGGAAATTTATTACAACTAGATACACCACAAGAAGTATATGACAATCCTTCCTCATTAAGTGTAGCTCAATTTGTTGGAAGTCCAAAAATAAATATATTTAAAGGAACTGCGGACTCTAGTGGGACGATAAGTTTTCTCAACGTTAATCTAAAAAGAAAAAGTTCTGAAAGTAATACAGATTTACATATTGGTATTCGACCAGAACATTTAGAAATTACAAATGAAAGTAATGAAAATACATTTAGTGGAACAGTTGCATATAGAGAAAATTTAGGTTCAGATATTTTCTTTCATGTAAATATTGAAGACGGTTCAAATAAAATAATTGTAAGAGGCTTACCACAATTTACACACCAAATTTCAAATGGTTCTAGTGTAAATATAAAAAGAGTTTCAGATAAAGCATTACTATTTAATCAAGCAGGAATGAGGGTTCAATTTACTAATGCATAATTCAAAAGCCCACATATGGTTTATTGCACCAGCAATCGTACTGATGATAATTATTTTAATTTTTCCTCTTTTTCTTGCAGGAGGAATTTCTTTTACTGACTATAATTTAGGAAACAAAACATTCGAGTGGGTTGGACTAGAAAATTATGACAAGATGTTCAATCGAAAAACATATGTCAAAATGATTTGGGCCACAGCGACGTATGTTATTGTTGTCGTTCCAATTTCTGTTGTACTTGGATTATGTGCTGCTATGCTCTTAAACTCACTAAGGTTTGGTGCTGATATATATAAAACAATTTTTTTTCTTCCAGTTATGGCAACTCTTCTTGCAATGGCAATTGCATGGGAGTTTACTCTTCATCCAACATTAGGAATTGTAAATAGTTTTTTAGCGAATGGGTGTGGAGGAGTTAGGGAATTCATTCTTGGTTTTCATTGGTTGCCATGGGTAGACTCACAAGAAAGCTGGTATGCTGTAGCATGTGCAAACAATATGGATTTTCCATATTGGTTAAAACAAAAAAATACTGCGATTTGGACAGTATGTTTCATAGGAATTTGGCAGGCTTTTGGTTTTAATATGGTTTTATATTTAGCTGGCTTAACAAGTATACCAAGAGAGTTATACCAAGCTGCAGAAATGGATGGGGCTAAATCTACATGGGAGCAATTTAAACTTGTTACATGGCCAATGCTTGGTCCAACAACGTTGTTTGTTGTGACTATTACTACCATTAGAACATTTCAGGTATTTGATACTATCGAAATACTTACTAAAGGTGGTCCATCAAAAACAACCTATGTCATGATGTATGCAATCTTTGAAAAAGCTATTCAACAAAACTTAACAAGTATCGGTGCAGCAATCACTGTTGTCTTTATTGGATTTATTCTTGTGTTAACGTTTTTCCAAAGATATGTCATTGAGAAGAGGGTTCATTATTAATGGAAGCTAAACAATATATTGGAGAAGGTTGGAAACATGCAATCTTAATTATTGGTGCTATCGTAGTGATGCTTCCTTTTTATATGATGGTTTCTATGTCATTAAAATCTCAGCAAGAAATCCAATCAATTTCTGGTGGTCTTATTGGTGCGCAAGAAACTCAAACGTTTCCCGTATGTGTTAAAACTGGTTATTCAGAAGAAACATGTACAATGAAGCCATATCAATACAACTATTGGTTTGCATTTGAAAAAGCCCCTATTCCTAGATATTTAATGAATGGTGTTATTGTTACTTTATCAATCTTCATTATTCAGGTTTTAGTCGCCTTACCGTGCGCATATGCACTCGCCAAGTTACGGTTTTACGGACGAGAATTTGTTTTCTCGATGGTTTTATTTTGCTTGCTCATTCCTGTTCACGGAATTGCACTTCCATTATATGTTATGTTGGCCCAGGCAGGATTAGTTGACACCTATTCCGCCTTAATACTGCCCTGGACCATATCGGTGTTTGGAATCTTTTTAATGCGGCAATTCTTTATGACTGTTCCAGATGAATTAATTGATGCCGCCAGAATGGATGGCATGGGAGAGTACGCAATTGTATGGAAAGTAATGCTTCCAACTGCAATACCAGCGTTACTTGCTTTTGCAATATTCTCAGTTGTTGCGCACTGGAATGATTATTTCTGGCCTCGTATGGTAATAACAGGAAATAGAGATCTCTTTACTCCACCACTTGGTATAAGAGAATTCAGAGGTGGGATTGATAGTGACGAATTTGGTCCTATGATGGCTTCAATAGTTACTGTAACTGTTCCTCTTATTGTTGCTTTTATAATCGCACAAAAACGATTTATTGAAGGAATTACTTTGACAGGCATGAAGTAAATTCTTATCTACTGATGACATTGTCAGTAAATTTTATTTTTATCTTAATTCTTGTTTCTGCTCTATGTCATGCAGTTTGGAGTGCTATAATAAAATCAAGCAAGAACCCTTTATCGTTAATGGGTATAACGTCTGTCTTGGAAGTTACTATTTTTTTACCTTTAACATTTACTGTTCCATTTCCAACTTTAGAGGTTTGGTATTTTTTAATAGCAACCGTAATCATTCATGTCTTCTACAGACTAAATGTTATCTACTCATATAGGTACGGTGATCTCTCTTACATATATCCAATTTCTAGAGGAAGTTCATGTTTGTTTGTAGCGATCATTAGTATTTTATTTTTAAGTTCTGATATTAGTGTTGCTGGTTTTGTTGGAATATTAATTGTTTGTATTGGTTTATTTTTAATTTCTTATTCTAAAAATTTATCTTTTAACTTCAGGGGTTTTGCTCTCGCAATATCAACGGCTATTCTAATTACTGCTTACACTTTAGTTGACGGGGTCGGGGTTAGACTTTCTGAAAATGGTTTTTCCTATATTTACTGGCTCTTCACACTTAATGGAATACCTCTACTAATTATTGGTTTGATCTCGAAAGATGGTTTACGAAAAAGAGAAACATACACTTTTAGATCGGGGATTGCTGCTGGTGTCTTTGCAACAAGTAGTTACGCAATTGTTGTTTGGAGTATGCAATTTATAGAAATAGCTTATGTCTCTAGTATTAGAGAAATAAGCATTGTGTTTGCTGCAATTATTGGAATGCTTTTCTTATTTGAGAAGAATGCAAAATCTCGAATAATACCTTCTATTTTAATAGTGAGTGGTATTTCGGTTGTTTATTTTCAAATTCTATAAGGAAAAAATATAGACTTTTTGCATGAAAATTTTATATGGCTTTTATGACTGAAGATATTGTGGAAGTAGATCCAAAAATCGAAACTATCTCTTGCGATGGTGGTGAAGATGGTTTAGGACATCCCGCAGTTTATTATACCTTCAATAATGAGAACAAAATTGTTTGTGGTTATTGCGGTAAAATATTTATAAAAAAAGAAGAGTAGAAATGTACAAAGAATCTTGGGGTTTAAAAAGAATATGTCCAATGTGTAGTAAGCAATACTACGACTTAGGAAGAACAGAACTGGAATGTCCTGAGTGTGGTAAAGAAATTGAAGTTACTACCATGACTAGACCAAGACGTGGAAGAAAACCTGGAAGTACTAATGCTGCTCCTTTAACTAATCCTATCCCTCCAAAACCAAAAGAAAAAGATGATGATCTTGATATCGATAATTTGGATTTGGATAACAACGAAGACAATCTTGAGGATGATACTGTTTTATTAGAAGATGAAACAGAAATTGATCCAATAGCCGAAGGTATTAAACCTAAAGAAGACGGCGAAGAAGAATACTAAAATTTCAATAAAAATTTAGAAGATGTTTAAGGTACTACAAAACACTTGGGCCCTTTTTTTTGGCTTTGCTTTAATTAGTCTTGGTCACGGTTTGCAAGGAACACTAATCGGTGTTCGTTCTGTTTTAGAAGGTTTTAGTTTTTTTGCATCAGGACTTATTATAGCTGGTTATTACGTTGGATACTTAACTGGTGCGTTAACAATTCCAAGTTTTTTACAACGCGTTGGTCACATAAGAGTTTTTGCTGCTTTAGCATCCCTTGCTTCTATCGCTATATTATTACACTCAGTATTTGTTCATCCCTATTCATGGATGTTTATACGAATATTAACTGGTTTAAGTCTTGCTGGAATTTATGTAATCATGGAGAGTTGGTTAAATGAAAAATCAACTAATCAAACTCGTGGTCAATTACTTTCCGTTTACATGATTATTACTTTTGTATTTGTTGGAGCAGGACAATTTTTATTAAATTTAGGCGATCCAGCTAAATTTGATTTATTTATTTTAGTATCAATCTTATTATCATTCGCACTTCTTCCTATTCTTTTATCTTCAACAGAACAACCTAATACAGAAAGTCCTAAATTTTTTTCTTTAAGAGAATTTTATACTGTTTCACCTTTAGGTTTTGTTGGCGCATTAGCTACTGGTTTATCGCATAGTGCGGTTTTTGGGTACGGTGCAATTTATGCATCATCTATTAATTTAAGCTTATTTGAAATTTCTCTGTATATGATGATTATAACGTCAGCTGGCGCCCTATCTCAATGGCCTATTGGATATTTATCAGATAGAATTGATAGACGTATTATTCTTATTGGTGTTTCTTTTATGGCTTCAGGTTTGAGTTTATTTTTTGTTTTTGCAAACTTTATGCCACTAACATTGTTTTTAATTTTTACTGGTCTTTTTTCAGTTGCATGTTTACCAATGTATTCACTTACAGTTGCTCATACAAATGACTTCTTACAACCTAATGAGATAGTATCAGCAAGTGCAACCTTTGGTATACTTATTGGTATTGGATCAATTATCGGACCTTTGTTTGTTTCTGGATTCATGGAAATTTTAGGAGCGGTAGGTTTTTACATCTATTTATTTTTAATACATGGACTACTGGGACTGTTTGGTTTGTATAGAATGACACAAAGAACTAAACCACGTGATCTTGAATCACAATACAATCCTTTACCACGAAATATTAGTCCTGCCGGTATGGAAATGAACCCCGTTACTGAGCCAACTGAGGACGAGTAAGTCTTTTGAATATTCTATGAAGTAATAAGAGGATAATTATTCCCATATAAATGACTGGTTCGGTTTTATCAGCGCGAACTAGAACATAAAAATGCATACTAGCCAGAATGGCTACTGGGTAAATTAAATAATGAATCTTCTTCCATAATTTAAAACCTAATCGTTTAATCATATTGTTTGTTGAAGTGCTAGCAAGTGGGATTAAAAAAAGAAAACTTATAAAACCAAAAGTTATAAATGGTCTTTTTATAATATCTTGTATGATAAATTGCATATCTAAAAAATGATCTAAAACTATGTAAGTGGAGAAATGCAAACAAACATAATAGAAAGCAAAAAGTCCAATCATTCTTCGTAATACAACTATCGATTTTAAAGATTTAATATTTGATAGAGTGGTAATCATAAGAGTTATTATTATTAATCTAAGTGCCATTAGACCTAACTCATCCATTAGTTTTTCAATTGGATTTACTCCAAGATTCCCAGTAACAAATTGGTACGCCCAGAGTAGACTAGGAAATAAAATTAAAATAAATAAGACAGGTTTACTGCGATTAAAATTTCTTGTTGAAAACATTCATTAATAAAATTTAGTCAAATCTAAATCTTTATAGAGATGTGCTACTTCTTCTTCATAGCCATTAAACATAAGTGTTTCTCTTCTTTTAAACTCTCCAATTCGTCTCTCTGTTCCTTGACTCCATCTTGGATGATTAACATTAGGATTAACATTAGCATAAAAACCATATTCCCAAGGAGCTAAAGTTTCCCAAGATGTTTCAGGTTGAGTATCTAAAAATCTAATTTCCACAATTGATTTAATTGATTTGAAACCATACTTCCATGGAACTACTAATCTGATGGGTGCACCATTTTGATTAGGCATTTCATGACCATACAATCCAGTTGCTAATATTGTTAGAGGATTCATTGCTTCATCCATTCGAAGCCCTTCTCTATATGGCCAAATAATTGTTCTCTTTTGCTGACCTGGCATTTCTTCCGGCCTGAATACAGTTACAAATTGAACATACTTTGCTGAACTTAAAGGTTCGGCCATTTTTATAAGTTCAGATAACTGAAAACCTTGCCAAGGAATAACCATGGACCATGCTTCAACACATCTTAATCTATAAACCCTATCTTCTATTGTTACATTTGATAAAATTTTTTCTAAGTCAAATGTTTGAGGCTTTTTGACAAGACCATCTATTTTTATTGTCCATGGCCTAGGTTTAAAATTTCCAGAATTTAAATGGGGATGTTTTTTATGAGTTCCAAACTCATAAAAATTATTGTACGTTGTGATTTCTTCGTAAGAATTAAGTTTGTCGTTTTCATTTAGATTTTTAGTATAAATTGAAAGATCACTATCGTGGTTTGCAAATGCTGATGTGGTAACCGTTGCTAGCATGGTGCTAGCTAAAGATCCCTTTATAAACTTACGTCTATTTAAATATGTCTTATAGGGTGTGATTTCAGATCCTAAAATTTTCATAATAATAATATATATCTTAAATATTAAAATTGAAGATTTGCTTCAATAATCTTAGCTTTTAAAATGGGAGTTATATTTATTTAGTATTTTTTCTGGCCATGTACTTTTAATAAATTCAAGAATAGACCAAACATCGTCATCTGATAACGCATCATTACCAAGCATTTTACCTTCATAATCAGGATTTGATTTTTTAAAACCATATTTAATGACATGAAATAATTGTGCAGGAGAGTGGTGCCAAGTATGCCCAGTGCCATTAAGAGGAGGTGCTCTTCTATGGCCATCTTCATCTAACGATTTATCCCACTCTTCATGACCTGCTAAATTACCCATATGACACCCTGCACAATTTTCAGCATATAGTTTCATACCTTTAAAAATATCAACTTCTGCTGCATGAATACTATGCCCACTACATAATATTATAAGTACCGAAATTAATTTAACGGTTTGCATTCTATTTATATAATTTTTTAAATTTATATTTCATTACAAATCTGTCTTTTTTTTGATAGGATATATCTATGAAAAAATTTCTAATCACATTTGCCATTTTAACTTCAATAATTGCACTTAACAAACATGCGTACAGTGAAAAAGTTCACGGTATTGCAATGCATGGAACACCAAAGTATGCCAGTGATTTTGAAAATCTAGATTATGTAAACCCAAATGCACCTAAAGGTGGAACGGTAAAATTTGGATCATATGGATCTTTTGATAATTTAAATAGGGTAGCTTTTAAAGGTTCTAAAGCTGCTGGTCTTGGGTATGTTAATGATACGTTAATGAGAAGAGTATGGGATGAAGCATTTTCTCTCTATGGTTTAATAGCTGAAAAAGTAGAATTGCCAGAAGATAGATCGTCTATTACTTTTTATTTAAATTCAAATGCAACCTTTCATGATGGCTCACCAATAACACGCGATGATGTATTGTTTAGTTTAGAAACGTTTCAAACAAAAGGTACTCCAAATCAGAAAAAAACATATGGCAAAGTTATTAAAACTGAATTGATTGGAAATGATGGAATAAAAATGATTTTTGAAAATAATGAAGATAAAGAATTACCTCTTATTATTGCAGGTTTTCTTCCTATCATTCCAAAAAAGTTTTATGAAGATCTTGATGTTACAAAAACATTTTTAGATATCCCTCTTGGCAGTGGTCCATACCAAGTTGATAGTCTCGATCCAGGACGTCAAATAAAATACAAACGCGTTGAAAATTATTGGGCAAAAGATTTACCGGTAAATAAAGGTCTCTATAATTTTGATACAATTATTTATGATTATTACAAAGACTCAAATGTCTTAGTTGAAGCTTTTAAGGTTGGTGAATACGACTTTAGAAGAGAGTACAATGTTAAACGTTGGTTATCAGAATATGATTTCAAAGCTGTCCAGAATGATGAAGTAATATTGACAGAAATGAATAACGATAGACCTGTTGGAATGAATGGTCTTGTGATGAATACAAGACGTGACATATTTAATAATAGAAATGTAAGACTTGCTTTAAGTTATGCCTATGATCATGAATGGATTAATAAAACAATATATCAAAATGCATATGTGAGAACAGATAGTTATTTTGACAATTCTCCATTAGCTTCTTCAGGCTTACCGTCAAAAAATGAGTTAGAATTATTGAATGTATGGAAAGATGAAATTCCAGCAGAGGTATTTACGGAAACATTTACTCCACCTATTACAGATGGCAGTGGTAATGACCGTAAAAATTTATTGAAAGCAAAAGAAATACTCGAAAAAGAGGGATGGTTTGTTGAAGATGGAAAACTGGTAAAAGATGGAAAAGAATTCAAGTTTGAGTTCTTGATTGTCAGTCCATCTGATGAGAAAATTGCGTTAGCCTATCAAAGTAATTTAAAAAAACTTGGCATTACAATGGATGTAAGAACTGTTGATTCATCACAGTATCAAGAACGTTTGTTAAGTTATGATTTTGATATGATTAAAAGATATTGGGGAGTCAGCTTAAGCCCAGGAAATGAGCAACAATTTTATTGGGGATCAGAAGTTGGTCAAAAAGATGGAAGCAGAAATTATCCTGGTATCAATAGTCCAGCAGTTGATGCATTAATTGAAAAATTAATTAGTGCAACAAATAGAGAAGAATTAACAACAGCGATCCACGCACTTGATAGAGTATTGTTATGGGGTCACTATGTAGTTCCTCTTTATCATAGCAACAAAGACAGAATAGCTTATTGGGATTTTTTTGAATACCCAGACGAAATTCCACTTTACGGAATTGTAATTGAGTCTTGGTGGATTAATAAAGATAAACAATAAAATAAGTAATCAAATATTTTTATGAGTCATACAAGAGCTAACATACTTATGTTAATTGCCTCACTTATATGGGGAACAGCTTTTGTCAGCCAAACTACTGGAATGGGAGCCATAGGTCCATTTACTTTTAGCTTTGGAAGATTCTTTTTTGCTTTTTTAACGGTAATTCCATTTGCGATTTATCTAGAACAACAAAATATTTTTAAAATATTAAGTGATAGAAAAAAAGTTTATCTTTGTTTGGCTACAGGTTTTTTTCTTTTTGGTGGTATGGGGCTTCAACAATACGCTTTACAAAAATCATTAATATCAAATGCTGCTTTTCTTAGCACTCTTTACGTTCCCTTTGTTGGAATAATTTCAAGATTCATAATTAAAAAACAGGTACACTGGATTATCTGGATTGCCATTTTACTTTGTTTGTATGGATCATATCTTTTGTCCTCTAATCAATCAGTTGAAATTCAACAATCAGATTCACTATTGTTTATTGCAGCTTTGTTTTTTGCCTTACATATTATTTGTATCGATATTTTTATGAAAGAACTAAACAGTCCTTTTTTATTTGGAAGTATTCAGTACTTTATTGTTTTTGTTTTATCTATGATCCTAGCTTTTATGTGGGAGGAACCAAAGCTCTCCAATATGCAAATTGAGTGGTTTGAAATTTTATACACGGGTATTTTTTCTGCTGGCATTGGATATACACTTCAAATTATTGCTCAACATAAAGCTAATCCTGCTCCTGCTGCTATTATTTTATCAATGGAGTCAGTCTTTGCTGCAATAGCAGGTTGGATACTTTTAAATCAAGTTTTAGACACACAAAAAATACTTGGATGCCTTGCAATATTTATTGGAGTCATTATAGTACAATTAGTACCAATAATTATTAAACAAAAATGAGTGATAAATTAGACGTAGTTGGAATTGGAAATGCTATGGTAGATGCCATAATTCCTTCCAATCAAAGTGAAATTGAAAAACATGAAATTAATAGAGATTCTATGAATCTTATTGATGAAAATTTAAAAAATAATTTACATGAAAGTTATTCCATCAGAGAAATGGCTGGTGGAGGTTCCCTTGGTAACTCCATGTTTGGTATCACCTCTTTTGGCGGTAATGGAAGTTTTATTGGAAAAATTAAAAATGATGAAATTGGAGTATACCTTCAAAAAGATATGATCCGGGAAGGACTAAAATTTCCATTGGGATTTACATCTCCTGATATTTCAACTGGATGTTGTACAATTTTTGTTGAAGAAGATGGAACTAGAACAATGTGTACTTTTCTTGGTGCTGGAACATTAATAGGTCCTGAAGATATAAAAGAGGATGATATTAAAAATCATAAAATTGCATATTTGGAAGGCTACTTGTGGGACAATGAGAATGCAAAAAAGGCTATGAAAAAAATGGTGGATATTTGCAAAGCTGATAATCAAAAAATTGCATTTACTTTATCTGATCTTTTTTGTGTTGATAGACACAGAGATTCTTTTAAAGAATTAATAACTGAGAATGTTGATATTCTTTTTGCTAACGAAGATGAAATCAAAGCAATGGCACAAACAGAAAGTTTTGAAGAAGGTCTTGAGTATGCAAAATCATTAAATATAATTGCTGCGATTACTAAAGGAAGTAGTGGATCAGTTATTGTTTCTGGTAATGACATCACTGAAGTTGCTGCAAAAAAAGTAGAAAAAGTTGTAGATACAACTGGAGCTGGAGATTTATTTGCAGCTGGTTTTTTATTTGGTTATTCTAAAGGTAAAGCAATGGATGAATGCGGTAATTACGCATCAATTGCTGCCGCAGAAATTATTTCGCATTATGGTGCAAGACCTTTAGTAAAATTATCTAATTTAATTTAGATAATAATTTATTTTTATTTTCTTCATCACAAAAAGAATACTTAATTGCGTTATGAGTAAGTGAAGTAAGTTCTTTTTCATTTAAACCTAAATCTTCCATAACCTTATACTCACCGTTTATTGTTGCATTGAAAAAAGGAGGGTCATCCGAATTGACTGTTACTTTTACTCCTTGATCAAATAATGTTTTCACAGGATGATCTACATAATCTTTGTAAATTTTAGTTGCAATATTACTTGTTGGACAAGTTTCTAGAATGATATCTTTATCAATTATTTCTTTGACTAAATCAGGATCCTCTATTGATCGAACTCCGTGACCTAATCTTGTTGGATGTAGAAGGTTGATAGCATTTCTTATATTTACAGGACCATCCCATTCACCTGCATGAACAGTAATTGGAAAATTTTCTTTTTTTAACATATCAAATGTTTCAACAAATAAGCTTGGAGGAAAATGCAATTCATCCCCAGCCAAACCAAAACCAACTAAACAAGGATGAGGATTATTTAAAACTTCCTCTGCAGTCCCTTGTACTGACTCTGGTCCTAAATGTCTGATCCCATTCATTATGTAACGTGAAACAATACCAAAATCCTCTTCAGCTTTTTTAGAAGCTTCATAAACTCCTTCAATAAATGAATGATAAGTCATACCTTTTTCTTTAGCATGAGTAGAGGAAATCATCGCCTCAACATAAAGAACATTATTGGCGGCACAATCTTTTAGATATTCATACGTTAATTCAAAATAATCTTCTGGTGTATGTATTACAGAAGTAACGATGTCATATTTTTTTATAAAATCATAAAAATCATCCCATTGGTATGCGTACTTTGATCCAAACATTTCTTCTGCTATTTCATAGTTGTTTCGTTTAGCAAATTTTTTACATAAAGTTGGCGTTATAGTTGCCTCTAAATGAACATGGATTTCTGCTTTTTTGACTGAATTAAAAATATTCATATAAAAAAAATACCTATATAATAATAATATGGAAGCAAGAATAAATAGAAGAAGCTTTGTTTTTGGCGCAAGTTGCTCTTTATGTGGTTCGATGATTTTACCTTCTTGCACACAAGTACCATTAACAAATCGAAGTCAGTTAAACTTATATGATAGCAATCTACCTATAATTTTAATGGGTGGTGGCGTGGCAGGTCTTCCAAAGATTTATCCTAATGAAAAAGCTCTTAATCAAGAAGTTGATAAAACATATTCAAGATTTTTATCAAAAGCTAAAGAAGATAAAATTCTTTTAGATAACACAGATGAATCAAAAAAAATTGAAGAAATCGGAAAGGAAATTTATACCTCTCTAGATACATTTTATATTAATAAGCGTGAAAAAAATCCTGTAGAAAATTTTAACTGGCAATTTGCTCTAATTGAATCTGATACAAAAAATGCATGGTGTATGCCTGGTGGTAAAATTGCTTTCTATACTGGCATACTTCCTGTTTGTAAAAATGATGATGGGATTGCTGCAGTTATGGGTCATGAAATTGCACATGCATTTGCTAGACACACAGTAGAAAAATTAACTCAAGCATCTATGATGCAAATGGCAACAATTGGAATATCGCGAAGTAAATATGCAGAACTTCTTAATAAATCTTTTAGAGTAGGAAATGTAGGAGGTAATGTTTACAACTCCGTTGTAAAGTATGGTATTTTTCTTCCATTTAGTAGAAAGATGGAAAGTGAAGCTGATTACTTAGGCATGGGATTTATGAATCTTGCTGGATTTAATATTAAAGAACCAGCTAAATTATGGCAAAGAATGATGTCAGGTCAAGAAGGGAGGGTGCCTGAATTTATGGGATCACATCCAAGTCCTGATAATAGATCAAAAAAGTTTCTTGAATGGGAAAGTGAAATTTTAGATAAATTTCCCCAAGTTTAATTTTAGTGTAATAGGTATTTTATGATTGCTGTTGAAGTTAAAGATCTTACTCATTCAATTAATAATAAAAAAATTTTAAATAATATTAATTTTAATCTCAATAAAGATAGTATCTCTTGTATTTTGGGACCGTCAGGTAGTGGAAAAACTACTTTATTAAAGCTCATAGCAGGTCTTGAAAAAGTACAATCAGGTAAAATTATTATTAATGGTGAAGAAGTAAGCAGTACTGCAAAACACTTACCTACAGAAAAAAGAAAAATTGGTTTTTTATTTCAAGATTACGCTCTATTCCCACATTTGACAGTAAAAGAAAATTTGAGATTTCCAACTAACGCTAAAAATTCAACTAATAATGTTGATGAAATTATTGAATTAATAAAATTACCTAATTCACTAGATAAATACCCACACGAGTTAAGTGGTGGTGAACAACAAAGAGTTGCACTTGCACGATCTATAATTTCACAACCCGATTTACTTTTATTAGATGAGCCTTTTTCAAGTTTAGATTTAAGCCTTCGAGAAGAGGTGAGAGATGATACGCTGCATCTATTACAAAAATCAAATGTGTCTGTAATTATAGTCACTCATGATCCTTTCGAGGCAATGTTTATCTCAAATCATATAAATATTTTTGATAAATCAGGTTCGATTGTACAGTCAGGAACTCCAAATGATCTCTACAACAATCCAAAAAATTCATATGTTACAGGTTTTTTTGGTGAAACAAATAAATTTGAAGGTGTTGTTAAAGAATCTCACATTTACACACCAGTTGGTAAAATTAAAACACCTGGAAATTTAGAAGGTGAGAAAGTTGTAGTACACATAAGACCTCAAGGTATAAAACTCAACAAACAACCAACACCAGTTAATGGAATTAAGGGAACTGTTATGGCGTCAAAATTAATGGGGTCATTTAGTTTTATCCATTTATCTGTGTTAGATAATAATAATGAAGTTGTTCATGTTCATAGCCACATGCCTGCTGACTTTAATCCAAAACAATCGTCTGCAGTCGAGATAGAAATTGATAATGATCAGGCTTATATTTTTAAGAATTAAGTTTTAGTTTTTTATTGATTTAGTAATTGTTCTGTTAAGAAAAATTACCGGTCCTAATCCAGCAATAACGATAATTAGAGCTGCAAATGCTGACTCCTCCAACATTTCATCAGAGGCATATTGATAAACATAGGTTGCTAGTGTCTCAAAATTAAATGGTCTTAATAAAAGTGTTATTGGAAGTTCTTTTAAGATGTCTACGAAAACTAATATTCCTCCAACTAATAAATTTGTATACAGCAAGGGTAATATAATTTTTCTTATACTTTTGAAAAAGCTAACACCCATTGTTCTTGATGCATCTAATAAGTTTGGATGAATTCTTGAAATACCTGATGTAATTGCTCCATTACCAACAGCTAAAAATCTTATACTATACGCGAATAATAAAATTATAAATCCACCAACAGCATAACTCATACGAAAATAAATTAAATCATTAAGCCACCCAACAAAGACAACTATTCCAACAGCAAGAATTGTTCCTGGAAAAGCATAACCAGAAGAAGCAAAAAATATTAAAATTTTATGGAAATTATTTGATTTATATGCCCCAACTATAATCATTAATAAGGATAGCAACATAATGAATGATGAAGAAATAAATGCTAAAGATATACTTGATAGTGTTATTTGAAAAATTTCAAAAAAATTTATTATAGAATAACCTTTAATTACAAAATTCAATAAAATTGAAACAGGTATTATAAAACCAAGACTTAAAGGTATTAGGCAAATTAAAAACAATAAAGAATTTTTGACACCAGAAACTGTTTGGGTTGGTGTATAAGATGCACCACTATATTTTTCATGAAATTTTCTGCTACGCCTACCCAAATACTCTAAAGTTAAAAGTACTATAACAATCATAAATAAAATACTAGAAATCTGTGATGCGCCAGATAAACTATTCATTCCTAACCAAACATTAAATACGCCTAAGGTTAATGTTTCAATTGCAAAATAATCAACTGTCCCAAAATCAGAAATTGTTTCCATTAGTACTAAGGCCAAGCCAGCAATTATACCAGGACGACCAAATGGAATAGCAACATTGAAGAAGGAATTCCTTCCATAAATAGAACTAGTTTGAAAAAAAGATATAGGTGTCGTTATAAATGATGCTCTAGTCATTAAATATACGTATGGATACAATACAGAAGACATTACCAAAATTGCACCTCCCATTGATCGCACATTTGGAAACCAGTAATCTTTTGAGCTCGTCCAACCAAATATGTCTCTTAGCAATGATTGAAGAGGACCAGCATATTCAAAAAAATCGGTATAAGTATAGGCAATAATATAAGCTGGGACAGCAGCTGGTAATAATAACATCCATTCAAAAAATTTTTTCCCAAAAAAATTATATCTTGTCACTATCCAAGCAGTGGTCACACCAAAGACTAAACTTAATCCTCCAACACCAAACATTAGAATTATTGTATTGGTTAGATATCTGGGCAAAACAGTAGAAAATAGATGTGGCCATAGTGATGTATCGCCTAAAATCGCGTAATAAAATATTGAAAAAATAGGGGCGATAATTATCAAAGCAATTATCGCCACAGAATTGGACCATAAATTAAAATTTATCAAAACAGTTAACCTATAATTTACCAGCCTACTCTATCAATGATTTTCTGAGCTACGGGAGCAAGTTCTGCAAGTTTTTCAACAGGCAGTTTATCTTCTTTAAACGCGCCCCATGATTTTAACTCATCAGTTAATTGCATATCTGGATTAACCGGATATTCATAGTTTATAGAACTGTAAAGAACTTGTGCTTTTGGCTGAGTCAAAAATTCAAGTAGTGCAATCGCATTGTCTTTATTTTTAGTGTACTTAATGACACCTCCACCAGCAACATTAATGTGATTCCCTCTATCTTCTTGATTAGTAAAAACTAACTCTATTGAGTTAGCCCAATCTTTTTGTTCTGGATTCTTTTCGTTAAATTTCATTTTACCAAAATAATAGGTATTCATTACAGCAATATCACAGACACCTTCATAAATTGCTTTTGCTTGAGCTCTATCATTACCCTCAGGTTTACGTGCTAAATTTGCAACAATGCCTGCTGCCCATTCTTCAGCAAAAGCTTCTCCATTTGCAGCAATTATTGAAGCTAAAAGTGATCTATTGTAGTCATGGCTGCCAGGTCTTGTACAAATTTTACCTTTCCATTTTGTATCAGATAGATCTTCTATTCTTTTAATTGAGTTTTTTGACACTCGTTCTTTTGAGATTGCAACAATTCTAGCTCTCTTTGAAAGTGCAAACCATTTATTATTACTATCTCTTAAATGATTTGGAATATTCATATTCAAAATATCTGAATTAATTGGTTGCAAAATATCCTTTTCAACAAATTGGTTTAATCTTGCTATATCAACTGTTAATACCAAGTCAGCAGGTGTATCTTCACCCTCAGCTAAAACTCTTTCTAGTAATCCTTTTTTTGCATGTAAAACATTTACCTTTATGCCAGTCGATTTTGTAAATTCCTCAAAAAAAGAATCTATTAAAATCGGCTGCCTGTAAGAATAAACATTAACCTCTTTGGCAAACAAGTTTAGTGAAATGGTAGATGCAATTAGTATCAATAGTAATCTAAAAATAATTTTCATATAACCTTCTTTTTTTGTGGAGATAATAAATATCTCCACGTTCTATGATTAAGAATCTTATTAAAAATTATCAGAATACGAATGTAGATCTATATGAATTTTTTTTTAATATCAGTGTTGTTAAAATTCATAAAATTAGATTTATTCTAAATTTAAAGTTAAAAATGTTGGGGCCACTTTGGGCCCCTATCCAAAACTACTTTATTGAAATTAGTCTAGCTTTTTTTTCTTCTGGAATAATTCTCTCCAAATCAATTGCTAAAAGTCCATTCTTCAATTCAGCATCTTTAACTTTGATGTCTTCTGAAATTGTGAACGATCTTTCAAACTGTCTTGTTGAGATTCCTTTATGGATTACACCATTGCCATTTTCATTAACCACTTTTTCTTTAGGTTTATTTCTAACAGTTAGGTTGTTTTCTTTTAATTCAATCTCAATATCTTCTTTACTATATCCAGCAAGAGCAACTTCAATTTTATAGTTATGCTCATCAACTCTATGAATATTGTAAGGTGGATAATTTGTATTGTATCGTTCTGTAGACTCCAACATTCTATCAAATTCGTCAAAAATCGAGTCAAATCCAACAGAGAATGGTCTTAGAGAATTCCAAACGGATAGGTTTCTAGTCATAATAACTCCTTTATTAAGCAAGTTTATTTTGTCCGCACCCACAATGGCATACAGACAACTATAATGTGGGGATGATTGTGTTTAATTCAAGTCTTTGTTATTTTTTTCTTATAAACGACAATCCATCAGAGAGTGGCAAAAGAGAGAATTCCACTCTTGTGTCATTTTGTATTTTTAAATTTAAATCACGGATAGTTTTTGTTTGAGAGTCTTGTTTAGTTTCATCTGCCACATCACCATGCCAAAGCATATTATCAATAATTATTATCCCATTAGAGACTAATAAATTCAGAGACAATTCATAATAATTTGGATAATTATTTTTATCAGCATCTATAA
>CACNUO010000009.1 GCA_902623585.1 uncultured Alphaproteobacteria bacterium
GATCACACCCATGGGCTGAAAGTGCTTTATATGCTAAATCATATATGTTTTCTAATTCTAATGGCGTGGTATTCATTTACTTTTATTGAATAATTAATATTATTAATTCATGGATAGAGGATTATTAGATAATTTAAAAGATATTTTACAAGAAAGAATATCATTTTCAGAAAGTGTAAGAAATAATCATGCAAAAGGTGAAGATGCTTATGATCCTGTTCTGCCTAGGGCAGTTTTGTTTCCAAAAAGCAACGAAGAACTCTCAAAAATTTTAAAAATTTGTAATGAATTTAAAGTACCAGTAACTGCCTATGGTACTGGAACATCTTTAGAAGGTCATGTTGTTGGAAATGATGAAGGTTTTACAATTTCAATGGAAAATTTCAACAAAGTTATTTCTATTAATGAGGCAGACTTTGATTGTCGTGTACAAGCAAATGTATCACGTGAACAACTAAATGAAACTTTAAAAGATAAAGGAGTTTTTTTCCCAATAGATCCAGGTGCAAATGCTTCTCTTGGAGGTATGGCGGCTTGTTCTGCTTCAGGAACAATGGCAGTAAGATATGGAACGATGCGAACTAGTGTGCTTGGTTTAACTGTCGTAATGGCAAATGGCGATATAATTAAAACAGGAAGTAGGGCAAAAAAAACTTCCGCAGGATACAATTTAACAAACCTTTTTGTTGGTTCAGAAGGAACACTTGGGATTATTACTGAAGTTCATCTAAGATTATCACCTATACCTGAAAGTATTATGAGTGCTGTTTGTCAATTCCCAGATCTAGACTCAGCAGTTTTAACAGCACAAGAAATAATTCAGTATGGTGTCCCAATTGCAAGAGTAGAGTTATTAAATAAAGATCAAATGGATATAAGTATTAAATATTCAAAGTTAGAAAATTTAGAGAGCTTACCTACACTTTTCTATGAATTCCATGGGAGTGAAATTTCAAATAAAGAATCGATTGATGTAGTGGAAGAAATTTCAAAAAATAATAATGGCAGTGAATTTAAGTGGGCAGAAAACACAGAAGAAAGAAATAAAATCTGGAAAGCAAGGCATAATGTATATTATTCAGTAAAAGCAGAAGGAGATAACATTAGAGTGTATGTCACTGATGTTTGTGTACCTATTTCAAACATTGTGGAATGTATTAAATTTGCAGAAACAGAACTTAGGGACACTGGATTAAGGGCACCAATGGTTGGTCATGTAGGGGATGGAAACTTTCATGTATCTGTTGTTTACGATCCTAGCAAAGAAAATGAATATAAATATATTAGAGCATTTAGTAATAAATTAATTGATAAAGCACTAGAAATGGATGGAACTATAACAGGCGAGCACGGTATAGGTCTTCAAAAGAAAGAGTATTTATTAAAACAACATCCAGATAATATTCCACTAATGAAATTGATAAAAAAAAGTTTCGATCCAAACAATATTTTAAATCCTGGTAAAGTTTTTGATGTATAAATTAAATAATGAGTTTGAAACAAATTATAACAAAGAAATTATCCCAAAAAAATTAAATCCAGATTTAGATAAAAAATTAGAAAAAGAGGTCAATTTTTTTCTTAAATGGGGCTATCTTATTATTGATAAAGCTCTAACAGATAATCAAATTGTACTGTTAAGAAAAACTTTTAATAAAACTTTTAAAAAACTTAAAGGAAAAGAACATATAGATTACAATTTATTTGAATATAATAAAAACTTCTTATTTTTGCTTGATAATAAACCTGTAATAAAAAGAATTTCTGCAATTCTAGGAAACTGTATTCAACTTCATAGCGCTTCAGCAAGACTATCAAGTCCTGGATCAAAAAATCAAAATTGGCATAGAGATGGGCATTGGCCCGTTGATCCAAATGGAACCCCAATTGGAAGTATTCCTGGTCAAATTAATTGTGGTTATTATCTAGATCCCCTAACTGAAAAAAATGGTCCGATAGCAATTGTTCCGGGAAGTCAAAAAGCTTTATTTAAACCGCCAAAAAAAGATTTTGAATTTCCAGATCAAAAAATAATATATGCAAAACCTGGGCAAGCCATATTATTTAATGGATGGATATATCATAGGGGTTTAGGTAATAAATCAAAGTCTAAAAGAAGAGTGTGTTTAATATGCTATCAAAATTCATGGATGAAATCACGAGAAACATTTGATGGGCCAATTATTTCAAAGATAAAAAAAAGTGGAAGTAATTTACAAAAATTACTTTTAGGATCAGTTAATAAATGGTGAAGTAAACTATATTCTTTCTAATTTTTTACTTTTCAGAGATTTATACATCGCTTCAAGTATTTTCACAGTTTTAAGAGCAAGTTCACCATTTGAATGATTGGTTACGTTTTTATTTAAACATATATCTACAAATGTATTCAATGCTTCTTTAGTGCCATAAGAGTACGCACCATCACCCTCTTTAATTTTATGTTCAATAATATTTCCATCATTTAATCTTACAAAAAGTCTTTCTCTTTTTATTTCCATATCTAAGTATAAAGTACCAATGGTTCCATGAATTGTAATATAAAAAGTTCCTCCAAAATTTTTAGGCACAAAAGCACTGCCAGAAAATGATCCAGTTGCCCCATTAGCAAATTTCATAGATATCGCATTAGTGTAATCAACTTTTGTTGGCGATGGAACTGAAAGACAAAATATACATTCTGGGTCAAGATTAGTAATTTTTAATATACCTGCAAACATATGCGATAATTGTCCCCAACCATAACCACCAGCTTTTTCAGGATCTGACCAAGTTGATGCATGAGGTTGAAAAGTATGATTATTTGATTCGCTTAAAGGTATGCCCTGAAATAAATCTGTTAAAGAAGAAGAAAAAGCTGCGTCTAAGTGCTTAATTTCTCCAATTAAACCATTTGAAATTATATCTTCTGCCTTTGACATAAAAGATTTAAAATTAAAACCATTTGGAATTAAAATTTCCTTATTATATTTTTTAGCAAGTTCAATTAATATTTCTGCATCTTTAACATTCGTCGTCATGGGTTTTTCAATCATTACATGACATTTTTTTTCAAGAGCAGCTTTGGCATTTTCAAAATGAGCGTGATGAGGAGAAGAAATAATTACCCCATCCAAATCAGATAATTGAAGCATTTCATTGTAATTTGTTGATGCAAATTTAAATCCAAACTTTTCCTTAACAAATTTTAATTGATCTTCTTCGAGTTTACATACACTTGTTAATTCCACTTCACTTCTTTCTAATAAATGTGGAATGTGGTTTTCAGTTGCCCACCATCCAGCACCTATTATCCCAATTTTTAATTTATTCATTTTTAAAATTTAATCTAAATGCATTTGTAATGGTAATAAGTATGGAAAATTTGTTTTTGGATCAATATCTACTTTCATAATAGGTTCCATATATTCAGACCATTTTTTATTAATTTCGCTATTAGAGATAAAATTAATTGATTTATTAAGATCATCAGTTTCAAAATATCCAAAAAGTTTTATTCCATATCTAAAAATATTATAATTTCGTAATCCAGCTTCTTTAAGCATTTGAACCATTTCTGGCCAAATTTCATCATGTCTCTTTTTATATTCTTCCTCATATCCTGGTCGGATTTCAAGAATCCATGCGTAATTCATAAAACCTCTTTTCAAATAAAATATATGTATTAATTTTATAAACTTATAGAAAAAATTCAATTTTATAAAAAATATAAATGGAAAGAATAGCTATTATTGACTCGCATCATCATCTATGGGATCTTGATTCTAAAGAAACACATTATCCTTGGTTAAGCAGTAATGAAGAAAAAGCTTTTTATGGAAGTTTTAAAAGTATTAAAAAAAGTTATTTATTAGAAGATTATTTAAATGATGCGAAAAATCAAAATCTTGTAAAATCAATACATGTTCAGGCTGAACATGATGCAATGAACCCGATAGAAGAAACAAAATGGTTACAAAATATTTCAAATAATAACAATTTAAAAATTCCAAATGGTATTGTTGCATTTGCAGATTTTTCTAAAGAAAGAGTCAGTGAAGATCTTGATCAACACCTTGTATATAAAAATGTAAGAGGTATTAGACAAATCTTGTCATTTGATAAAGATAAACCTCAATATTCTCATGCTAAAAAAGATTTTCTAAAAGACGAGGTATGGCTAAATAACTTTAGACATATAGCCGATAGAGACTTATCTTTTGATATCCAAATATATCCTCATCAGTTTGATGATGCTTGTAAATTAGCTAAACGATATCAAAATGTGCTGTTTATCTTAAATCATACTGGCGAGCCTTGTCTCCAAACAAAAGAATACAAAAATTATTGGATGAGAAAAATGCAATCTTTAGCCGAACATGAAAATTTTGTTTGTAAAATATCAGGATTAGGAATGTTTAATCCTAGTTGGACAATTATTTCAACTGAATATTTTATTCTTAAGACAATTGAGATTTTTGGTATTGATAGGTGTATGTTTGGATCAAATTTTCCTGTAGATAAAATTTTTAACACTTTTGATAACTATTGGAATTCATATTTTGAAATAGTAAAAAATTTTTCAAAAGATGAACATAATAAAATTTTTTTAAAAAATGCAGAGAAGTTTTATAGAATTTAATGAGAAATAAAAAAAGTATAGCTGTTCTTTTAGGTGATCCATCTGGAATAGGCCCTGAATTAATTTCAAAAATTCTATCTCATAATATTTTAAAAAAAATAAATATTATAATTATTGGAGAAAAATCTATATTTGATCAACATTTAACGAAACAAAAAAATAGAAAAAATATTAAATTTATTAATAATTTTGATCAGATAGAATTTAAAAATACTAATAAGATTTTCTTTGATATTACTAAAAGAAAAGTAAGATATCCAATTGGAAAAGCAAATATAAAATCAGGAATTTCTGTTCTAAATTCTATAGATATAGCGGTTGATTTATTTAATAAGAAAAAAATAGATGGAATTAATTTTGCTCCTTTTAATAAAACAAGTTTAGATCTTGCTGGTATGAAATTTAAGGATGAACTCCATTATTTTAAAAATAAATTTAAAATAAAAAGCTATGTTTGCGAACTTAACGTATTAGATAATTTTTGGACTGCACGAGTAACTTCACATATTCCCCTTAAAGATGTTGCAAAAAATATCACTATTAAAAATATTCTCGAACCAATTAAATTAGTTAATAAGTATTTAAAAAAAAATGGATTAAAAAATCCAAAAGTAGGTGTTCAAGCTTTAAATCCTCACGCTGAGTTTGGAAATGAAGAGAAAAAAATAATAATTCCTGCAATAAACAAAGCAAGAAAAATGAAAATCAAAGCTTTTGGCCCATTACCATGTGATACATCATTTATTAGAGCTTATAAAAATAAAGAGTATAATTGTCTTGTCGGAATGTATCATGACGCCATACAATCAGGTCTTAAATCGTTTGGATTTGAAAAAGGTGTTACTGTTCAAGGAGGTCTACCAATACCTATAACTACGCCTGCTCATGGAACAGCTTTTGATATTGTGGGTAAAAATAAAGCTAATGTAAGACCGACGCTGGAATCTTTAAAGTTATTACTTAAACTCTTATCTTAATATTAAAAAATTCTCTTAAATTGAATTAAATTAGTATAATAATTATTTAGTGAGTAAAATTGTAAGTGTTAAAGCGAAGGTCTATAAATGGACAGGGCCCGTTCAAAAAATTCACGAAAATTTTTGTACAAATGCTGCAGATATTGTGAATCAAGAAAATATTTCAAATGATAGATGGACAACATATAAATTTCATAGTTGGTTAGTTGTAGAAGTAGAAACAAGTGATGGTTTTATAGGTTTAGGTAATGCTGCATTATCGCCAGAACCATGTAAATCAGTTGTAGATACTTATTTAGCGCCAGCCATTATTGGTGAAAGTATATGGGATTATGAGCATATATGGCAAAAGATGTATCGACAAACACTAGCTTGGGGAAGAAAAGGTATAGGTATGACAGCTATTAGTGCTGTTGATATTGCAATATGGGATGCACTTGGAAAATCTGCTAAACAACCTGTATTCAAATTATTAGGTGGAAAAACTAAATCAAAACTCCCATGTTATGCAAGTAAGCTTTACAGTCAACCTCTTGATAGTCTTGCAAAAGAAGCTAAAGATTATGTAGATCAAGGTTTTAAAGCTATGAAATTAAGACTTGGTTGGGGTCCGACTGATGGTGCTGAAGGTATGCACAAGAATATTGAGTTAATCAAAACAGTACGATCAGTTGTTGGTGATAATGTTGATCTTATGGCTGATGTATATATGGGATGGACATTTGAATATGCAAAAAGAATGATGAGATTAATTGATAATGAAAATCTTCGTTGGTTAGAAGAACCAGTTATTGCTGATGATATTGATGGTTATGCAGATCTAAAAGCTTCATGTAGAACTCCTATATCTGGTGGTGAACATGAATATACACTTTTTGGTTTTAGACAATTACTAGAAAAAAAAGCAATTGATGTTGTGCAATTTGATACGAATAGAGTTGGTGGAATAACACAGGCGCATAAAATTTCTGCTTTAGCTGAGGCATTTCAAATACCGGTTATTCCTCATGCTGGTCAAGTCCATAATTTTCATATTTCCATGAGTTCAGTCAACGCTCCTATTGTCGAATATTTTCCATTCTGGCCAGTAGAAATTGGTAATGAATTATTTTGGTATATTTTTGATGGAGAGCCTCAAGCAAAAAATGGTTTTATTGAATTAGATGAAAATAAGCACGGATTAGGAATAGAGTTATCCGAAAAATATTTAGAAAACTTTGACATTCATCAATAAAATTTAGTGACTATGTCTTTTGACTTCAGCACCTCTTTTTCCGATTAGAAAATCTAAATCTGCTCCTTTGTCAGCTTGCATTACATGCTCTACATACATTTTTTGATAACCACCTGTTATTTCTGGAACAATGGGTGAATAATTTTCCAGACGATTTTTTATTGTTTCATCATCGACTTTTAAATTCATTGTACCTTGATCAACATCAACTTCTATTTCATCACCATTTTGAACGGCTGCTAAAGGACCTTTAACAGCTGCTTCTGGAGCTGTATGAAGTATTACTGTACCATATGCCGTTCCACTCATTCTAGCATCAGATATTCGAATCATATCTCTCACACCTTTCTTAAGTACTTTTTGTGGAAGTCTCATATTTCCAACTTCAGCCATACCAGGATAACCTTTCGGCCCACAGTTTTTTAAAACTAATATTGAATTTTCATCAACCTCTAAATTAGGATCATCAATCTTTTCATGAAACTCTTCTACACTTTCAAAAACTACAGCTTTTCCCGTATGTTTCATTAATTCAGGCGATGCAGCTGATGGTTTAATAATTGCACCATTTGGAGCAATATTACCCTTAAGAATTTTAATTCCTCCATTTTTTGTTAATGGATTTTCAAATTCTTTGATAACATCATTGTTCCAACATTTAGCATTTATATTATTCTCAGATATAGTTTTTCCATTAACGGTCATTTGATTTTCTTCTAATAGATTTTTTTCCATTAATCTTTTTATAACTACAGGAACACCACCTGCATAATAAAAATCTTCCATTAAGTATTTTCCAGAAGGTTGTAGATTTACTAATGTTGGAATACCGTCTCCACATTTATTCCAATCTTCTAAATCTAAATCTATTTCCATTCGACCTGCGATTGCAGCTAGATGGATAACTGCATTTGTAGATCCTCCTATTGCTCCATTGACCTTGATTGCATTTTCAAATGATTTTTTTGTAACAATTTTTGACATAGTTATATCTTCCTTAACCATTTCAACAATTCTTTTTCCAGACATATGAGCTAAAGCATATCTTCTTGAGTCAACTGCAGGTATCGCAGCATTTCCAGGTAGTGACATCCCTAATGCTTCCACCATTGATCCCATTGTTGATGCAGTACCCATTGTCATACAATTACCTTTTGATCTACTCATTGAAATTTCTGCATTAATAAAATCTTCTTCTGTAATTACACCAGCGTTTAAATCTGCATCAAGTTTCCAAACACCAGTACCAGAACCTATTGTTTCACCTTGATGATGTCCATTAAGCATTGGACCACCTGAAACACCTATTGTAGGAAGATCTACACTTGCAGCCCCCATCATTAATGAAGGTGTTGTTTTATCACACCCCATTAATAGTACGACTCCGTCTATAGGATTACCCCTTATTGCCTCTTCAACATCCATACTTGCTAAATTTCTAAACAACATAGCTGTAGGTCTTAAATTGGATTCACTTGCTGAAAAAACAGGAAATTCAAGAGGAAAACCGCCAGCTTCATAAACACCTTTTTTGACAGACTCTGCTATCTCTCTAAAATGACCATTACAAGGAGTTAATTCTGACCATGTATTACAAATACCAATTACAGGACGGCCATCAAATAAATGATTTGGATGACCTTGATTTCTCATCCAGCCTCTATGAATAAATGTATCTCTTCGATGTGATTTAGAATTATACCAGTTAGAAGATCTAAATTTATTTTTTTTATTCATGTGTGAAAGTTTTAGCTAATTAAAGTAAAAAATCAAATTTTAAATTTATTATCTTCAAGACCAGAAGTAGTAACATTTAATGCAAATAAACTACCATCATGTTGATTTTTACCCGAATTTGTAGCACTTGTGATAAATAAAGTTTTTAGATCACTTCCACCAAATACACAATTTGTTACATTTTCAACAGGTAGCTCGTAAATTTTATCTATTCTTCCTCTAGGATCAATTCTCACTACACATGATCCACCCCAACGACAATTCCAAATAAAACCATCACTATCAATAGTTGATCCATCTGGAGCACCTCTATCAAAATCAAAGAAGTTTTTTTTGTCTGACAAACTACCTTCATCTAGGTTAAAATTGTATTCTAGTAATGATCCCTCAGTTGTATCGGCAAAATAAAATTTTGTGTTATCTGGACTCCAAACAAATGTATTAGGTATACCAAGATTTGTTTCAACAATATTTAACTTATTATCAGATAGACAATATAAACTACCAGATTTAGCATTTAAAGATTTTGCACTTCCATCTAGATTAAAATTATTTTGCATCGTCCCAAACCACAGCCTACCTTTAGCATCTGATGCACCATCATTAGATCTATTTGTTAGAATATCATCTTCAACATTAATTATTCTTTCATATTTTTTAGATTTAAAGTTAAATTTATTTACTCCATTATTTGAGATTAAAGCAATTTCATTCTTTGAGATTATTGACGTCGCTGTTACAAAATCAGGTAAATCAAAAGTTTCTAATTTTTCGTTATCTAAATTAATTCTGAATAAAACTGATTTTGGTTTAATATCTACCCAAATCAAACTTTGATCAATGGAAGACCAAGTGATGCCTTCTCCTAAACTATTTTTTACATCTTTATATAATTCGACCTTACTCATATTTTAGATCAATATAATAAAAATTAATATTTATGAAGATAAGTTTAGAGGTAATGGGCCTTATCTTTGATACGAGCCATTACTTCCTTAGTAGCTTCTTCAGATCCATCATGGAACGTGCCCATTAATTTATCTAAGAAACTAGTATTTCCACCTGAGTAATTGCATTCAAAATATTTATGATGAATATAATGCATATAATCACCTGTTGGAATTGATACACCATTTTTGAAAGTCATTTTTTCATATCCTGTATGTCCAGGTGTAGGTGCTAAACCAGCATGAAATACATGATACATCGCAACAAGAGGATGTGAAGGTATTATCCAATGAACTAAGATACCTGAAAAATATAATATATGCTCTATTGGATGCATAGACATACCTGACCAAGCACCTGTATTAGTATTACGGTGGTGTACTTTATGTGCAATTTTATAAAGTGGTGCCCAGTGCAATAGTCTATGAGTTAAGTAAAAATGTGCGTCTCTTATAAATGGAACAAGAAAGAACATAAAACAACAATATATTGGATACGCCTCCCAGCTTACATATGGGATTATTTGATTTGCAAATGCCCAAAATGTAATTACTTCATAAGCTGTCCATAATGGAATAGCACTACAAAAAGTATAGAATAGGTTATCTTTAGTCTGATCATTAAATAAAAAAGTTGAGTTATTTTTTTCTAGAGGTCGTGGGTTATATTTAAATGAAGTTCCTTGTGTCTTCAGTCTTAAATGAAAGAAGCCTGTCCAAAGCAAAATAATAACTGCGTTTCTGAAAAATATGTAGGATATCCATCCTATTTCAAAAGTCTTCATTGTCTCTAAAGAAGGAGTCAAAAAAAGATATGTAGCAACTGTTATTGCTGCAAAGACAAAGGTCCATGGAAAAAAAATTCCAGGAAATTTAAAAAAATAATTTAAAAATTTTAACGGGTTAAAAAATATATCTTTAGGTGGGTTAATACTTATTGTGCCAAATGGTTTCCAATGACCTCTTTTATCTCTAGTACCAAAATCACTATCATTTAGTTGATTTCCCATGTTGTATTTATAGTATATTTTGAATAAAAAAAAAGAGACTAAATTGTCGTATCTGGAACCTTCACATCAATAAAATAATTTTTATCTTTAGATTGCTTAAATATTGCTGGAATTATTGATCTATAAGCAGAAATTATTCCTTTATGAGGTTCTGGCATTTGATTTTTAACTATTTTGTGAAATTTTTTTAAATTATGGCATGGGATTTTTGGGAAAATGTGGTGCTCAATATGATACTCCATGTTTGAATACAAAAAACTAAAAAACGGATTCATGATTACTGTTCTTGTACTTTTTCTATGATCTTTAATATTATCAGCTAGTCCAGCATGTTGAGTCATGCCGCATATCATTAATATAGTATTACCGTAAAATGGAGGTAAAATTATCATTATTATTGGTAGCCATGATTGTAACAAAACTGAACATAAAATTACGAGCAACCAAAAACTTAAATATAATCTTGAACTATTAATAATTTTTTTTATCTCCTTTTCAGGTACTGTAACTTTTACAACAGGAGTAATTATTCCAAATGAATGCTTAATAATTTCAAAATGAGTAAAATGTCTTATTTTTTGTATGTTGATTATTGGACCAAGTGGCAAAAAGTTTAAAAGAAATCTAATAGGCTCTGTTGGTTTCGGACTATTGTTTTCATAATCGTAAACCTCCTCATGTGTAAAAATTGTGTAAGTATGGTGATGAAAATGACTCCATTTCCATCTAACTGCTTCAAAACCACCAAGTAAAGAAGTTATATGATAAAAAAGTTTATTTAACGCTCTTGTTTTAAAATATGTTTCGTGATTAGTTTCATGTTGAATGCTAATGATTTTACAGTAGAAAATATTTCCATAAAGTAGAAGAGCAGGAATTGACCATAAAGTACCCCAACTTATAATACAAAGATATCCACTTAATAATAGAGCAACAATAAATATGGATACATCTATTAAACCTTTTATATCAGATCTCTTAGAAAGCTCCTTTAAAGTTTTCTTGTCTATATTTGGTTTATACCAAGTTTTTAAATCAACTTCACCTGCAAACATTAATCAAAACTTTTCTGAAAGCTTTAAAAATTTTTCAAATTCACCTTCATCAATTTTAACTGTGATTTTAGGATCATTAAATTTTTGGTTTACTGTATCATCGTGAAACTCTTTGAATGCACTAACTCTTTCAGCTTGTAACTTTGCAAATTCTTTTTTAAAATCTCTATAAATACGTGCATGTCTTGGAATTTTTCCTTGAGTATACCCGAGTACATCGTTAGCAAATAAATATTGCCCATCACATCCAGAGCCACTTCCCATTGAAAGAGTCATAATGTCAACTTTTTTTGTAATTACTTCGGCAACTTTTGGAGGAACTACTTCCAGTTCAACTCCGATAGCCCCCGCTTCTTGTAACTCAAGAGTATGTTCTAAAATTCTAACGGCTTTATCAGCAGTTTTGCCTTGTGCAACAAATCCACCAATCCAGGTAGCATTTCCTGGAACTAAACCAACATGACTATTAATTGGAACATATTCATCTCTTAATGCTCTAATCCATTTGTAACTCCAATTGCCACCATAGATTACATCTGCACCAATATCTAAATACTTATGTGATAGTTTCATTGCTTCATACTCAGAAGCTACTCTTACAGCACCTCCAGATTGCATAAAGCAAGTTGGTGCAGCCTCTCGAATTCGCTTAAGTTCATCAAAAGAATTATAAATACCAAATTGTGGAGCATCATGAGAAGTACAAATCATATCAATACCTGCCTCTTCAGCTGCTGCAGCTTCGTCAGCATTATGTACAAACATAACACTTAGTTGTCTTTTACCTTTGCATTGCAAATAATCGTAAACTGTAAGTTTTTTTCTGCTCATAAAATCTCCAAAAAATATTTAATCTATCTTAATGAAAATTTTGTCATTATCAACTTTAACTGGGTATGTTTTTAAATCCTCACACGCTGGAGGGCTTAAAGCTTCTCCAGATTTAATGTTAAAAATTCCCTGGTGCATTGGACATTCAATTTCATCATCCATAACCAAACCATCTTCAAGATGTACAGCCTCGTGTGTACAAATTCCATCAGTAGCATAAAAACCATCTGTTAGCCTATACACACAAAAGGTTTTATCTTGATGATCAAATCTAATCAGATCCTCTTCTTCAATACTATCAGTAGACCCTACTTCAATCCAATTTTCTTCAGACATAAGATGTATATAATATCTATTCTATTAAAATAAATACAAAATAATTAAATTATTGTTTTTGTATAAGTTTATTTAATTTTTGATTTTGGTCTGAGAGAATTTGTTTATCTACAATGGTATTTTTCTCAGTTAATTTAGAAGTGATTCGAATGTCACGGCCAACTTTTCCTGCAATTCCTAGACCACATGCACCCTTAATTATTTTATTTTTTAGAAAAAAATAAATTACACCATTATTAATATCATTACCTCTTGCAATAATTTCATCATAATCATCACAAATACCAGTCAGTTGAAGATTCAAATTAAATTGATCAGACCACATCCAAGGAATAGAAGTGTATTCTGTTTTTACTCCAGCAATATTTTTTCCAGCACAAATTCCATGATTTTGTGCATGTTGATATGACTCAAGTCGCATATTTCTTTCATAAAATGGATGATAAAAATTACATACATCACCTGCTGCATAAACATCTTTAATAGAAGTTTCACAAAATTGATTTGTTACGATACCATTATCAAGTTTTAAATTTGTATTTTCAAATAACTTTACTGACGGAGTTGAACCTATACCTGCAATTACAAAATCTGTTTCTATTATAGAATTATCGTTTAATAAAATTTCATAAATACCATTTTTTTTAATTATTTTATCTATCTGTTTATTTAATATTATTTCATTTCCTTGTTCTATATGTGTGTTTTGAACTAGATCAGCAATTTGTTTGGGTATAATTCTTCCCATAAGTTGATTACCGATTTCTATAACAGTTACTTTCTTTTGCAGCTGAGATAAAGATGAAGCAATTTCTAAGCCAATAAAACCGCCGCCAATAATAGTTATTTTATTTTTATCTGAAACTTTTTCCTTAATTATTTTGGCTTCTTCTAAATTTCTTAGATAATAAACATCATCACTTAAATTATTATCTAGGCTAAGTCTTTTATTATCGGACCCTGTTGAAATAAGCAAACTATCATAAGTATAAACATCTTCATTTTTTGAGAAAAGTTTTTTATGTTCAAAGTCAACTTTATTAATTAATACATTTTCAAAATCTATATTTTCATTTTTTATGACCTCGATAGAATGAAAATAAAGATCATCTTCATTTTTTTTATCTAGCAAAAAATCTTTAGATAAAGGAGGTCTTTCGTATGGTAATAAATTTTCTTCACCTAAAATTTTAATATTTGATTCTGAATCATTTTGTCTAATCTCTCTAGCAGCATAGATTCCAGCTTGACCACCGCCTAAAATTATAATGTTTTTTTTCACTAAGTCTAAGCGTTGCTTGGAACAGATAATGGAATTTGATAGTCTGGATTTTTTGCTTGTTTTATAAGTGCTGGAACAATTTCTTTGTACGCCCCTAGAAGACCTTTTCTGGCAGGCGGTAATTGATCTTTAATCATAGCATGTAGTTTAGGTAAATTATGTGAGGGAACTTGAGGGAACATATGATGCTCAACATGATATTCCATATGCCAATATAAAAAACTTAAAACCGGATTTAAATATACTGTTCTGGTTGTATACCTGTGATCTCTTTTATCTTCTCTAAGTCCAGCGTGCTGAGTAAGACCCATTAGCATAACGAGTGTCTTTCCATAAAAATTAGGTAATAAAACATATAGAACTGGAAGCCAGCTTTGAAAGTATACTGAAGAAGCAATACTTATGATCCAAATAGATAGATGACTCCAAGCGGATAATCTACATTTCCATCTTTCGTTTTCAGGGATACAAACTTTCATTACATCTGTAGTCACACCAAATGCATGTTTTATAGTCTCCCATTGAAGAGAATTTTTAAAAAAAACAAAACCAGAGAATGGAATGTAGTGTGAGAAAAACACAATTAAATCAGTTGGTTTTTTTACATGTATTTCAAAATCTACAGGATCATTGAACTGGGTATAAGTATGATGATGATAATGAGAATATCTCCATCTTATAGGCTCGAAATTATCCATGAAACTAGCAATATAATAAAAGAAGTCATTCCAGAATTTTGATTTAAAAGCTGTTCTGTGACCAGTTTCATGCCAAATAGCATCACTACATCCCCAAATATTTCCGTATATTATAAAAAATAATAATGACCACCAAGTACCCCAAGTGACATATGCAAGATATCCAAAGAGAAATAGAGATGAAAAATAAATAATCATATGCTTAAAACCCTGCCAATCAGATTTCTTGCACAACTGCTTGAATTCTTTTTTATCTATATTTGCTCGATACCATTTACCTAAATCAACATCCATAATGAAAAAATAGCACTTTTTGATAATCTTATAAATATAAAAATTGCTTTATATTGGTAAATAAGTGCGACTATTTTATCTATCAAAAGAAAGATGATTTTAATTTGTATTAAGATCTTTAATACTTTAATTTAATTGTATTATTGATTTATTTACTTATAAATTAATGCATAAATTATTTGGAGGAATTATGAAAAAAATCTTTGCTGTCATTGCTTTATTTTTTGCTTTTGCATCTACTTCAGCAGTAGCAAAAAATGATTACAGCTGTGATAAGAAATTTATATTTTTCCCAGGTGGTCCTGAAGGTGGCCCATTTGGAACTATCGTTTATAATGGTGCAGTAGCTGCTGCTGAACACACTGGTTGTGATGTAGATTACTACTGGTCACAGTGGAACTCAGAAATCATGATTAAACAATTTAAAGAAGCTGTTGCTTTACAGCCTGATGGAATTGCAATCTATGGTTTTCCAGGAGATGCTGCAATGAGACCTATCATTCAAGAAGCTAGAGAAATGGGAATAGTTATTACTACTATGAACACACCTCTTCCTGATCTTGAAGCAGAATATAAAACTGAAGGATTTGGTTATGCAGGTGCAGATTTATTTGATGCTGGATTTAATCTAGGTAAAAAAGCTGTTGAAGTTTGTGGTCTACAAGCTGGAGATAAAGCTTTTATCTGGGGTCTTGCAAGTATGCCAAATAGAGGTGAAAGAACTAAAGGTGCAATAGCTGGTGTTGAAGCAGCAGGTGTTGAAGTTGTTTATCAAGAAATTCCTGATAACGTAAACTCAGATGCATCACAGGGAACTCCTATGTACGTTGCTACTTACAGTGCAAATCCTGATATCAAATTAGCAATTACTGATCATGGTGGATTAACTGCAAGTTTACCAACATATATGAAAGCTGCAGGTCACGGTACTGAGGAAGTATGTGGTGCTGGATTTGATTTATCAGCTCCTATTGTTGATGGAATTAATTCTGGTTACATTGATGTTGTAATTGATCAACAACCATTTATCCAAGGATATATGCCAATCGTTCAATTATTCCTAAGTACAAAGTATGGAATGGCTGGATTAGCTATGGATACTGGTGCTGCATTTGTTACAGCTGATAACGTAGATGCTGTTGCTCCATTAGCAGCAGTACAAATCAGATAAATTAAATTTTATAACCTGCCTTACTTTAAGGCAGGTTAAATTTTTATGGCAGAAGAACTCTTAAAATTAGAAAATATTTATAAAAACTTTGGAAATGTCAAAGTTTTAAAAGATGTAAATATCAAAATAAATAAAGGCGAAGTAGTAGCTTTAATTGGTGATAATGGTGCTGGTAAATCAACACTTATAAAAGTTATAACTGGAGTTCATAGCCCAAACTCAGGAAAAGTTTTTTTTAAAGAAGAAGAAGTTCAAATTAAATCAGTTGCTCAATCAAGAAAAATGGGGATTGAAGCTGTATATCAAGAGAGAGCACTTTGTGATCAACAAGAATTGTTTAGAAATATTTTTGCAGGAAGAGAAATTACAAACTCATTTGGTTTTTTAGATATCAAAAAACAAAGAAAAGAAGCAGAAAAAATTTTACGAGATTATATAGGATTTACTTCTAAAGCTATAACTGTGGACTCACCAGTAATGGGTCTATCAGGTGGTGAAAAACAAGGCGTTGCTTTTGGTAGATCCTTGTATTTTAATTCTGATTTGATTGTATTAGACGAACCTACTATGGGTTTATCAATTCAAGAAACAGAAAAAGTACTTAACTTTGTAAAGGGTTTAAAAAATGAAAATAAATCAGCTATTTTTATCGATCACAATATAATACACGTTTACGGTGCTGCAGATAGGTTTATCATTTTAGATAGAGGAGAAGTTGTTGGAGAGTTTAACAAAGAAGATATTTCAAGAGAAGAGCTTGTTCAAAAAATGATCCAACTTCATGAATCAGGTAAAATTAAGGTTGAAGATTAAATGAGTAGTTTATTAAATAGTTATTTTGTAAAAACACACAAACTTGAAATTAGTATTACAATAATTGCAATAGTGCTTTTCTTAATTTACTTCTTGGGTGCACCACATGTATTTACAAGATTTCCAATTTACCGAGCTTTCATGCAATCGATGCCTTTTTTTGGCATAATTGCTATATCAGCAACATTTGTTGTTACACTTGGTGAAATTGATTTATCATTTCCATCTATAGTTGGAATTACATCTCTCATATTTGGAATTATAATGACATCAACCGATGGTAATTTTTTTATAGCATTTATTTTAGCAACTTCACTTGGAATGTTTGCTGGATTAGTAAATGGATTACTTGTTACTAAAATTGGTATACCTTCAATAGTTGCAACTATAGGTACTTTATTTTTTTGGCGTGGATTAGTTAATGTAATTTCCCAAGGTAGTGGTATTGCAATCGTAGATGTGGCAGATGGAACCTGGCATCATATGATATTTGTAGAAAAATTATTTGGGAAAATTCCAATGCAATTTATTTGGTTCATTGTATTAACCGGTTTGATGCAGTGGGTTTATCGTTACCATAAATTTGGAAATCACATCCACTTTGTAGGTGACAATAAAGCAAGTGCTCAAATGATGGGAATTAATGTTGATAATGTAAAAATTATTGCTTTTGTTCAATTAGGTTTTTTCTCTGCTTTAGCAGGAATTTTTACAATGTATGAAATGTTATACTTCTGGCCTACACAAGGTGAGGGCTTAATGTTAACGACATTAGCAGCTGTATTTGTTGGTGGGACTTCAGTATTTGGTGGTAAGGGTACTATTTTTGGAACCTTTATTGGAGTATTAATTATTGGTTCATTAGAATCAGGGATAGTTGCTTTAGGCTTATCTGGTTTTTATGTAAAATTTATCAATGGTCTCATGATTACAGTTGCCGTAACAGTTTACGCACTTATACAAAGAAGAAAAAATTAATAGGTAGCTCGACCACCACTCAAATCAAAAGTTGACCCTGTGGTATAAGAATTTTCTTCAGAAGACATCCATGCAACTAAAGATGCTAATTCTTCAACTAACACAAATCTATTTCTAGGAATTTTTGATAACATATAATCAATATGTTCTTGCGTAATTTGATCAAAAATACGCGTCTTAGCAGGTGCGGGAGTAACACAATTCACTGAAATATTGTTTTCAGCTAATTCCTTTCCTAAAGATTTAGTAAGAGCGATAACTCCTGCTTTTGCTGCACTATAAGGCATTGCATTAGGATTACCTTCCTTACCTGCTATCGAGGAAATATTAACGATACGTCCATAATTATTTTTGATAAAATGAGGAACTATAGTCTTACAACAATAAAATACTCCACTGAGATCTATGTCTATAACTTTTTGCCACTCCTCAAGTGGATAATCCCATGTCTTAAAGTTTGGTCCAGCAATTCCTGCATTATTTACTAAAATATCAATTTTGTTTTCATACTTAAGACTTTCAGCAAATGCATTCTCTACACTTTTATAATTTGACACATCAACTTCAATTTTATGAGTATTTTTAAGATTAACTTTATTTAGATATTCCTTATCTTTATCCCATATTAATACTTTTGCGCCTGACTCTATAATTCTTTTAGTAATAGCTAAACCAAAGCCTTGTGCTCCACCAGTTACAATTGCGACTCTATTTTCTAAATCAATTTTATTCATTAAATTTGTTTTAAAATATATTCAGCTGAGCTAACATTATATTCGCCATCATTTTCAATAAATTTGTTTATAATCACATTATTCTCAATTATCATCGCAAACCTTCGACACCTAAAACCCATATAATTTTTTGTCTTATCTGATATCAGGTCAAAATACTTTGTAATCTCAGCATTCCCATCTGCAATTCCATTGATTATTTCTCCATCTGTATAACTCACTAACCAAGATTTCATCACATGTTCATCATTTACAGATAGACAGTAAATGCCATCAATTTTTTTATCTATAAATGAATTATATAATTTTATGTAACCTGGAAGATGTTTCTCAGAACAAGTTGGCGTAAATGCACCAGGAACACCAAATAGAATAATTTTTTTACTTACAAATTCATTTTTTAATGAAGATATAGATGAAATACCTTTTTTAATAATAGGCACTTTAAAATCATCAATAACCATATTTTTATTTAACTTTATTATAGGTTTCAAATATTTGTTTCTCAGTCAATATTTCATTCATTACTATACCTTCTGGAAACTTTGAAGAATAAAATGCATTAAAAGGTATGCCAAATTTATTATATTTTTTTAAAAAGTTATTTATTTTTTCATTTGGTTGTGTCCAATCAGCTTTTATTAATGTCACTTCTTGTGAATCAAAAAAGTCTGAAACTGTTTCTGAGTTTAAAACATTAATTTTATTAAACTTACAGGTAATGCACCAATCTGCCGTTATATCTAAAAAAATAATTTCATTATTAGCTATTATTTCAGGAATACTTTTGGAATTAAAATCTAACCAATCATTACTTTTATAATTTTCTTCATTGATTTTTTGAAAAAAATTTAAATATGGAGTTAAAAAGAAAATAATTATTAAAGAAATAATTAGAGGAATTTGGTAAATTCTAAATTTTAAAATTGCTGATATTAAGATTAATAAAAGAGTAAATGTAACTCCAAAAAAATAATTAAAGTAATTATTTAATATACTTAATAGCCAAACTATTGTTATCAATAATAAAATAGATAAAAAATATTTAAAATAAATCATCCATTTTCCAGATCGAGGTAAAAAGGAAATTAAGCCTGGAAAAAAAGCTATAACCAAATAAGGTATGCTCATTCCTATACCCATAAAACAAAATATTAAAAATAGATACGTTGTAGATTGAGTAAAAGCAGCCGTTACAGCTGTTCCCAAATAAGGTGCAGAACAAGGTGTAGCAAGAAGTGTAGCAAAAAAACCATTAAAAAAATTCTTTGTATAAAAATTATTTCCTGAATTTAAAATTTTTGATGAAGATAAAAAATTTGGTAAATTTATTTGGAAAAGACCTAATGTATTCAAAAAGAACATTGATATAGTAGTTAAAATAAACATTAAAAAGTAAGGTTCTTGAAATTGCATACCCCAAGATATAGAAATATTGATTTGTTTAAGAATAGCAAAAAATGAACCAAGTATAAGAAAAGAAGTAATAATACCCAATACAGTTATCAAAAAACTACTTTTTATCTTTTTATCTTCAGTATTAATTACAGATAATAATTTTAACGATAACACTGGAAATACACATGGCATAAGATTTAAAATAAACCCACCTAATAGTGAAATTAGGAGTAAGTATAAAAGACTATTGTTTATAGAAATATTTTTATCTACATTTTGAATTTCCACATTTTTTTCAACTTTAAAACTGTGGTTATTATCGTAAAAAAATATTTCAATTGGAAACTTTTTCTCATTAAATTGATCTGATCTAAAATTAAAAGAGGTTTTTAATTTTTGAAAATCAAGAGAATAATTATTTATTGGTTCTACAACTGGCAATCCAAATGGTGTATGAATAAAAATTTTTGGATCATCAAAAAAAGAACTAGTTGATATTTCTATATCAAAAATAACGTTATTACTATTTTCAATAGCTTTAAATGAGAAATTAGAAATGGGCGTAAAATCAATATTATTGTTTAAGGTAGTAGATAAAACTTTTTCAATTTCAAAAAAATAATCTGTGTAAGCTCCATCTCCAGACGGTAAGTTTAAAAATACATCTGCATTACCTGGAATACAGACATCTCTACAAACTAAATAATTTATATTTAAATTTAAATTTGTTTGTTTTTGATTGTCTTCAATATCTATTATCAAAGGAAATATAACTTTATCTTTATACCCTATTGATTTTAAACCTAGTATTTCAAATTCTATTGGCTCTGGCCATAATATTTTAATATCTTTAACGTTTGATGAATTATTCCATATAATTTTTTGAGGAAAACCTCCTCCTCCAGGAGATTTCCAATATGTTTTCCATTCCTCTTCTAGTTCATATTCTAATGCTAAAATTAATTGGTTGTTATTATTTGATGCAGTCATTGGTGAAATTAATCTAACTTTTGATTTTTCACTAATTGCCCAATCTGAAGATAAGGAGTATCCAGCTGTGCTAAATAGCCCAAGAGCAAGTATTATTGCTATTTTTAATAGATTTATAACTTTTATTACCTTGTCCATATAAAATAAATCAATACAATATTGAAAAATATAAATTAACGCGAATATATATACTATATGAATTTAACTGGTCAGTTCTTAATTTCAATGCCTTCATTAGAAGATGATAGATTTGAAAAAACGGTAATTTATATGTGTGCTCACTCAAAAGACGGGGCTATGGGTATAATAATCAACAAAAAAATTGATTATGACCTTTACCCCGATTTGCTTGAACAACTAGGTATAGACAAGCCATTAGAAGATAAAAAACTTTACATTCGCTATGGTGGCCCAGTTGAAAGTGGTAGAGGGTTCGTTTTACATTCTGATGAAGTAATTCAAAAAGAAACCCTAACAATAGATAAAGGGGTGGCGTTAACTAGTACTTCAGAATTTTTTGAAGACCTTTCTAAAGGTAATGGTCCAAAAAATAGTATTCTAGCTCTAGGATATGCAGGTTGGGGTCCAGGACAAATTGAGAAAGAATTAGCGTCAAATAGTTGGATGACACTAAAAGCAAATAGTGATTTTATTTTCGATGAAAAAGTTAATAATAAATGGAACGATGCATTTAACTTATTAGGAATAGATGCAAGTAAACTTTCAATATTTTCAGGTAGCTGTTAACTATAGAATAATATCAAAAACTCTTTCTTTATCTTTTTCTAAAACTTTCTTAATTTTAAACTTTGCAGTTTTTGTAAGTTTCATACCTTTATTAGTCACAAATGATTTCATTTTAATTACCTCTTTTTCGGGCATTTTTCTTTCATATTTCAAAATATGCTTCTTTCCACTAATCATAAATGCTGTCTTCATATTTTATCTCCTTTATGTTTAAGAGAGGTAAGATTACCTCTCTTAATTTTTTGTATAAGTATTAATCTCTAATTGAATAAGCTACCACTCCAACCTCGGCTTTATCAGTACCAAGTTTTTCAGCTTCTTCACTAATTCTTAATCCCATAATATTTTTAATTAAATATATTACAATATATGAGAAAACAAAAACAAAGATACACACTGATGCGACTCCCAGTAATTGAATTGAGTATGATGCATCAGGATTAGTTAGAGGAACAACTAATGTTCCCCAAATACCAGCAAACATATGTACGGGTATTGCACCAACAACATCATCTAGTTTTAATGAATTTAAAAAGTTAGTTCCATAATACATTATTACTCCACCAACTGCTCCAATTACAATTGCAAGCAATGGACTTGGCATTAATGGCTCAGCTGTTATTGAAACTAAACCAGCAAGTGCTCCATTAAGCATCATGACAATATCAGTTTTCCCGCCAATTAATCTTGTTATTGCTGCACCAGCCATACATCCACCACACGCTGCAAGTTGAGTGTTCATGAAGATTTTTGACATTGCTGTTGCATCTTCATAAGAACCTAATGCAAGTTGGGATCCGCCATTAAAACCATACCAGCCCATCCATAAAATAAATGTTCCTAATGTAACTAAAGGAATTGATGATGGAGCAAATGGAGCCATATTAGCAGGTTCTCCACTCGCACTGAATCTTCCAAGTCTTGGACCTAAAAGAATTACTCCTGCTAAAGCAGCAGAACCACCACAAGCGTGGACTAATGTCGATCCAGCAAAATCTGCAAAACCGAGGGCGTCTAGCCATCCTCCACCCCATTCCCATCCCATTTGAATTGGATAAATCACGCCTCCAAGTACCGCTGCAAATGTAAAGAAAGGCCAAATTTTTATTCGCTCTGCAACAGCACCTGATACAATAGACACAGTTGCACAAACAAATAAAGCTTGAAAAAACCAGTCCGAAGCATCTGAGTAACCTGTTTCCATAGAAGTATTATCAGTCCATATGGATGGTGTACCAATATAGCCTCCTTCAGGGACAGAATATCCAAGATTGTATCCAATTAAATAGAAAACAATTGAAACTATTGCGAATTTTCCAATATTTTTAGCAGCAATAGTTGATACACTTCTGGTTGTAACAAGGCCTGATTCTAAAAATAGAAATCCTGCAGCCATCCACATGACTAAGAACCCACAAACTAAAAAAGAAAATGTATTAAATATATATGCTACTTCTGCATCAACCTCTGCTCTCACAGAAGAACTTAGCAACAAAATAAAACAGAGAATTGTAAAAAGACTAAAAAATTTTTTATACATTATTAACTCCATATAAAATTATAGACACATAACTAACCTTTAGTTATGCATTGCATCATGCTTAGCTATGGAAATTAATTACTAAGATCCGCGTTCCTTCGGGTATACCTACTTCCGATTTGCAAGCTGCAAATTGAACGATTTTATAACTTTGCATGCGTTCCTTCGACTTTCGTCTACTTCCGTCAACCTAAAAGGGTGATGAACGTGATATGACTTATAACTATAATTCGGAAAGTATCAATAAATAGTATTAAAATTAATTATTAAATCTGATTAATTTTCTAAGCTCATTTTATGAAAAAATGTACCTTCTTTTTTTAACCAACTATTAATCATATCAAGAAAATTATTACTTAAGTAGTAATTCTTAATTCGTTTATCAGATTTACTTTGTTCTTTTACAAATATATTCTTTTCCAAGGCTTCGTTTAAAATTGATTGTATAGAAGATCTAGAACCAATAGACTTAGGTATATTCGCACAAATTGTTTCAAATGAAATTCCATTTAATCTATTATTTTCATAGATCTCTAGAGAGATAACATGGTGTAAAATTGATTTAAATAAAAATTTTGAAACATAATCTTCTGAAAAGAAGCTTGAATATATGTTTCTTTTTTTTTCTTTAATAATTTCTGTTTCAGTCATTTGACCCTCCCACTAATGTTTAAGAGTTTTGGGAGAGCAAATGCTCTCCCATTTTTTAGTGACCAACTATAAGGAGTTGATGTGCTAATCACTAAATTCATTAGTCTCTGATGCTATAAGCCATAACGCCTACTTCAGATTTATCAGTACCAAGTTTTTCAGCTTCTTCACTTATTCTAATACCAAAGAGCATTTTCATGATGTACCAAATAATAAATGATACGACAAAAACGAAAACGTTAATTGCTATTATACCGTAAAGTTGAGCTCCAAAACTTGCAGCGCTGTTTGAAATTGGAACAACTAATGTTCCAAAAATTCCAGCAAAACCATGTACAGGAATTGCTCCAACAACATCATCAATTTTAAGTGTTATTAAAAGTCTTGTACCATAGAAGACAATTAATCCACCAATAGCACCAATGATTACTGCTAAGAATGGAGAAGGAGCTAATGGTTCTGCAGTAATTGCTACCAAACCACCTAATGCTCCGTTAAGCATCATAACAACATCTGTTTTACCAGTTACTAGTCTTGAAATTACTGCACAAGCCATTACACCTGCACCAGCTGCCAAGTTAGTATTAATATATATTGTTGCTACTGCTGTAACATCATCAAATGTACCCATTGCAAGTTGTGATCCACCATTAAATCCGAACCATCCAAGCCATAGGATAAATACACCAAGAGTTGCAAGAGGTATTGAAGAATTTGCAAAAGGCTCCATTGGAGCTGCTTCACCACTATCAGTGAATCTTCCTAATCTTGGGCCTAATAAAATTGCACCAGCAAGTGCTGCTGCTGCTCCTGCACTATGTACGAGAGTTGAACCAGCAAAATCAGAGAAACCAGCTTCGGCTAAGTATCCTCCGCCCCACTGCCAACCCATTTCGATTGGATAAATAAAACCAGTTAATAAAGCACAAAAAATAAAGAATGGCCAAATTTTGATTCTTTCAGCTAGTGTTCCAGATACAATTGAGCATGTTGTTGCACAAAATACCATCTGAAAGAACCAGTCAGAACCGTCTGAATAACCTGTATCAAGAGCGCTACCATCACTCCAAGGAAGTGGAGATCCGATAAAACCGCCTGCAGGAATGCCATATGCCATATTATATCCAACTAACCAGAACATTAAGCCAGCTATTGAATATAAGCCTATATTTTTTGCAGCAATTGTTGCTACACTTTTGGACGTAACAAGTCCTGATTCAAGCATTGCAAATCCTGCTGCCATCCACATGACTAAGAACCCAGATACAAGAAATAGGAATGTATTTAAAATGTATTGCACTTCACCATCAACTTCGGCTCTTGCATATGAACTAAAGAGCATAAAGACGGCAAGAATGCTAATGAAATATATAGATTTTTTTAACATTAATCCTCCATTATAAATTTCACAGTACATGGCTCACATTGAGTCATGCGTTACTTTTCATGCTTAGCTATGGAAATTAAATAATAATATCCGCGTTCCTTCGGTTTTAACCTACTTCCGATTTGCCTTAGGCAAATTGAACGATTTAATAACTTTGCATGCGTTCCTTCGACTTTCGTCTACTTCCGTCACCCAACTAGGTGATGAACGTGATTACTGATTTAGTTTAATATTAATTTTTAGTAAGATTATAATCGTTAACGTTAATATGCAAAAAACGCATATAGTAATATTTCCCTGTTTTGCAGGGAATATTAGCTATTTTATTGTTGATAAATCAGTCCAAGCAGAATCATTATTACTAGACTCTACGCTTGCATTGATGAATTTCATAATATGCAAACCATCATCAATGTTTGGAAGTATCTTTAATAATTCTTCCTTATTTTCCTTATTTTGTATGACATCGGCAGCATCTGAATAAATTTGTGCAAATGCTTCTAGATAACCTTCTGGATGACCAGCAGGGATTCGAACGTTAGCTTCAGTTCCCTCAACTTTGATAGAACCACCTCTAGTTATTATTTGGCTAGGTTCTCCTACTTGACTGAAGGTTGCATAATTTGGATTTTCTTGACTCCATTTTAATGCTCCCTTGTCTCCATAAATAGCTACAGTAAAATTATTTTCTTCTCCTGTCGCAACTTGAGAGATAGATAATGAGCCCTTAGCTCCGTTATTTAATCTTATCATTATCGAAGCGTCATCATCTAATTTTCTTCCTTCAACAAAAGTTGTAAGATCTGCACTAACTGATTGTAATTTTAATTGAGTTATAAATTCTAATAAATGCATAGTGTGACTCCCAATATCACCCACACCTCCTGCAGCTCCACTTCTTGAGGGATCTGTTCTCCATTCTGCTTGTTTATTTGAACCGGAATCTTCCTCTTTTGATCCGAGCCATCCTTGCAAATAAGATCCTTTAACAATTCTTATTTTTCCAAGTGCTCCATTTTCAATAAGTGATCTCATACCTCTAACAACTGGATAGCCAGAATAGTTATGAGTTAAGAAAAAATGAGCATCAGATTTAGAAACTGCATCAACTAATTTATGTGCGTCTTCCATTGTAGAGGTCATTGGTTTATCACAAATGACATGAATATTTTTATTTAGAAATTCTATTGCTGGTGCAGCGTGCATATGATTCGGCGTTACAATAGAGACTACATCAATTCCATCATCTCTTTTAGATTCTTCCTCAGCCATAGTTTTAAAATCAGGATAACTTCTCGAGGGATCAAGGCCGATTTCTTTAGCAGATTTAGATGCTTTTTCTGGAGTTGAAGATAAGCAACCAGCAACAAATTCATACTTATCGTCCATTCTTGCACATAAACGATGCACAGCTCCTATAAATGCTCCTTGGCCGCCACCTATCATTCCTAGTTTTAATCTTTTTGTCATTTAAATTTTCTCCTAAATACCTAAAAGTTTTTTATTAGTTTCTTCATCCATTCCTGAATCAGCAAAATCGTCAAAAGCTTTTTCAGTTACATCGATGATATGCTCTTTTATAAATTTAGCACCCTCTTCTGCTCCTTGTTGAGGGCTTTTTATACAACATTCCCATTCTAACACTGCCCAGCCATCAAAATTATAACCAGATAATTTTGAAAAAATAGATTTAAAATCAACCTGACCATCTCCTAATGATCTGAATCTGCCGGCTCTATTAATCCATGATTGAAAACCTCCGTATACACCTTGTTTCCCACTTGGATTTAATTCAGCATCTTTTACATGAAACATTTTTAATTTGTCATGATAGATATCAATATGATCCAAATAATTTAAATGTTGAAGAATAAAATGACTTGGATCATAAAGCATATTACATCTTGGATGATTACCAACCTTGTCCAAAAACATTTCAAAAGTAATTCCATCATGTAGGTCTTCACCAGGATGGATTTCATAACATAGATCTACCCCAGCTTCGTCGAATTTATTTAAAATTGGTTTCCATCTTTTTGCAAGTTCATTAAAAGCTTCATCTACTAAACCTTCTGGTCTTTGAGGCCATGGATATAAATATGGCCATGCTAGTGCACCAGAAAATGTTGCATGTGCATTTAGTCCAAAGTTCCTTGAAGCAACTGCTGCTTGCATTAATTGATCAATGGCCCATTCTTTTCTTTTACTTGGATTACCTCTTACTTTTTCATCTGCAAATCCATCAAAAGGAATATCGTATGCAGGATGCACAGCAACAAGCTGACCTTGAAGGTGAGTAGATAACTCTGTCAGTTGTAAATTATTATTTTCAAGAATTCCTTTTATATCATCACAATAATCTTTACTCTCAGAAGCTTTTTTTAAATCAATTAATCTTGAATCCCATGAAGGTATCTGTACGCCTTTATATCCTAAATTAGAAGCCCATTTTGATATTGATTCTAATGAGTTGAAAGGTTCATCATCACTTACAAACTGGGCAAGAAATATTGCTGGGCCTTTTATTTTTTTCATATTAAATCTCCATAATTATTTAAACACGAAACAGTTAGGTAGTCATTAAATTTTTAAAATTTTCGTATAATTTTTTAGTATTATAGTTCATTTCTTGAA
>CACNUO010000010.1 GCA_902623585.1 uncultured Alphaproteobacteria bacterium
GTTAAGAAGGGCAAATGGGGAGACTGATCCTGGCTTTATACCTAAAAACTGCTCTAAATATTCAGCATTTGCAAATGATAAATTCTTAGCATCGATTGATTTAGAAAATAGCTTTAAATCAACCTTTGCATTTTCATCGCAACTAAAAAGAAAAAAATTATTTTTTTTATTTTTTAAAAATAAATTTTTTGTATGTGCACCTTTAATTTCACCTCTTAGATTTTCAGAATCTTCAACTGTAAATAAAGGATCATGATCATGTATTTGAAAATCTTTATTTTTTATACTAAGTAATTCAAATAAATCTGTCTTTGTAAGCATAAATAATATTATATTTATTAAGAAATAAGGTATTTAAATACAATTACAAAATTAACAATGAGAAAAAAAGCAGTAGTTATAGGAAGTGGTTTTGGAGGTATTGCGATTAGTCTGAGACTAAAAAAATTAGGCTATGATACAACAATTATTGAAAAACTAGACGAGCTTGGAGGAAGAGCAAGAGTTTTTGAAGTGAATGGTTTTAAACATGATGCTGGACCAACAGTTATAACAGCACCATTTCTTTTTGATGAATTATTTAGTCTATTTGGAAAAAAAAGAGAAGATTATTTGAGTTTTGTTCCTCTTGAGCCCTGGTATAGATATTATTTTCATGATGGTAAAACTTTTGATTATTGTTCTACTATCGAAAAGACAAATAACGAAATAAGCAAATATGATAATAGAGACATCAAAGGATATTCTAAACTCTTAAATCAATCAAAAAAAATTTTTGATGTAGGGTTCACACAATTAGCTGATAAACCATTTATTTCTTTTTTTAAAATGTTAGGCGTTATTCCTAATTTAATTATTTTAAAAAGTTATTTCACAGTATCTCAACTTGTAAATAGTTATTTAAAAAATCCATATCTTAGAAAAGCATTTTCAATTCACCCACTTTTAGTTGGAGGTGATCCACACACAACAACATCTATTTACGCTTTGATTCATTATTTAGAGAGAAAATGGGGCGTATTTTTTTGTATGGGTGGAACTGGTAAAATCGTATCTGAACTAAAACAATTAATGATTGATTGTGGTATTAAAATAAAAACAAATACAGAGGCAAAAGAATTTATTGTTGAAAATAATAGGATAACAAAAATATTAACAAACAATGAAGAGATTTCCAATATAGATCTGGTTGTTTGTAATGCTGATCCACCCATGGTTTACTCCAAACTTTTAAAAAAACAAAATTTAACAAGACCTGTATTAAAAGAAAAAAACTTATTGTATTCAATGGGGCTTTTTGTTCTTTTTTTTGGTACGAAAAAACAATACCATAAAGTTGCTCATCATACTATTTGGATGACTGAAAGATTTAAATCTTTACTTCATGATATATTTAAAAATAAAATATTATCTGAAGATTTTTCTTTATATATTCATAGACCTACCGCAACTGATAAATCGTTTGCTCCAGAAGGATGTGATAGTTTTTATGTTCTATGCCCAGTACCCAATTTACAAGGCAAAATTGATTGGGATGTTGAATCAGAAAACCTTAAAAATAAGATAGTTAAAGAATTATCACAAACAATTATGCCAGATTTAGAAAAGAGTATTACAGATGTTTTTTGGATGAACCCTAAAGATTTTAAAAACGATTACAATTCTATGCACGGAGCAGGATTTTCTATAGCCCCAATTTTTACACAGTCAGCTTGGTTTAGATATCACAACAAAGACAAAAAAATTAAAAATTTATATTTTTCTGCAGCAGGCTCTCATCCAGGGGCTGGAATACCAGGTGTTCTTTCCTCAGCTAAAGTTGTTGAAAATATCATCAAATCTGAATTAAAATAACAATGATTGATTTAGAACTAAATTCGTCGACCGACCTTAAAAGAGAAGGTAAAAGTTTTTATTGGGCAAGTTTTTTTTTTACCAAAAAGTTCAAAAAAAAATGCTGGTATTCTATATTCAATTTGTAGATATTTTGATGATATTGCTGATAAGCATGGCCAAGACCAATCTAACTATCTTAAAAACTCAATTGAGGAAATTAAAAATAATAAAAACAATAAGGTAAATGTTTTTTTAAAAAAAAATAATATTAATAATGTTATTCTTATCGATTTAATTGACGGATTAATTTTGGATCAGAAGAATATTAGAATTCAAAATAAGGAGGAGCTTATAAAATACTCTTACCATGTTGCCGGCACTGTTGGTTTAATGATGTCTAAAATTATAGGAGTAAAACATAAAAAAGCATCAAAATCTGCAATTGATTTAGGAATTGGTATGCAATTAACAAATATAGCACGTGATGTTTATGAAGACTCAAAAATTAAAAGAATATATTTACCAGCTAGTTGGATACCTAATATTTCTTTAAAAGACTTAAACAATCTAAATAAATTTACTTCAGAAAATGATGAAAAAATATCAAATGCAATTCATAAAGTAATAACTTTATCAGAAAAGTTTTATGAAAATGGTTTTGCTGGTTTGAAATATATACCCCTCTCTACTAGACTGGGAATATTCATAGCAGCTAATGTTTATAGAGGTATTGGTATAAAAATAAAATCTAATAAAAAAAAATATTTGAGAGAAAGAATATATTTAAACTCATTAGAAAAATCTTTAATTACAATTAAATCACTTTTCCTTTTCATTTTTATTCCATTGATGAATTATAAATATCAAAAAATAAGAGATATTCTTCCAAATGAAAATTTATAAAGCTGCTATAATCGGCTTAGGCCCTAGTGGTTTAGCAGTAAATAAAATTCTTTACGGAAATGGCTTTAATGAAATTATTGCATTTGAAAGTGAAGACATTAATAAAAGAGATAATTTTTTTGGTTTTTGGTTAACAGATTGGATGAAGCCTTTTGAAAATATTATTGAAAAAAAATGGTACAAGTGGACTATTGGAAACAAAAATCTTGATATAACACATACAAGTTTAGACAAACCTTATTGTGTCATAAGTTTTAAAACTTGGAAAAAATTCTGTTTAGAAACAAAAAATAACTTAGAAATAGTAAATAAACAAGTTGTTCAATATTTTCCTGAACAAAATTATTTTAAAATAATTACTACTGATAACAAAATATATTACGCTCAAAACATATATGATTCACGATCAACAAAAGAAAAAAAAGGTGAATTGTTACAACACTTTTTTGGAATTAATATTACGGTAGCAGATAATACTTTTAATGAAAATAAATTAACCTTGATGCACTTTACAGAAGAAAAAAATGTTTTACATTTTATTTACATCCTACCATTTAGTCATAATAAAGCGCTTGTTGAATCGACGGTCTTTTCAAAAGATGTTTTTCACAGCTCTTGGTATAGACAAAAAATAAATGATTACTTGAAGAGAAATAATATTAATACATTTAAAGAACAGAGTTCAGAAAAAGGAGTAATACCAATGTTTTTTGCAGAGGAGAAAAGATCAGTTAATTCTAATATCTTCAATATTGGTATTAGAGGAGGTGCCTGCAAGCCCTCTACTGGATATGCCTTTTCATTTCTAATAAAACAAATCCAATTGTTAAAAAGTTCAAAGAAAAACTATGTAAATATCCATAATTTTTTAGAAAGAAAAATGGATAAAGTTTTTATTAATTTTTTAAAAAATAACAGAGAAGATGGAAAGTCATTTATAAAGCTCGCATCTAATCTAAATGGAAATGAATTCCAAAGTTTTATGATGGGTGAATCAAATTTACTAACTAAGTTAAAAATTATAAATAGTATGCCCAAGCTTCCTTTTATAAAAGAATTATTTAAATAATATGTTAGCCGACCTTACAATTTTAAATATTATTTCTTTTTTACTAATTTTTTTCATTGGTCTTCCACATGGCTCATTTGATGGTGCAGTTGCCTCCTTAGTAGGTTTTAGTAACAGAATTCAATTTCTAAAATTTATATTTTACTACCTATTTTTATTTTTTCTAGTCATTTTATTTTGGTTATATTTTCCTATTATTGCGCTAACAATTTTTATTATAATGACTATTGCCCATTTTGGATTATGTGATTGGACAAATTTTAAAATAAACAAATATAAGTATTCAATAAGCTTTACTTATGGAATGACTATTATTTTTGGAATAATATTTTTCAACGAAGATCAATCTTTTTTGATATTTGAATATTTGACAAATAATAATATTTATTCAATCCAAAAATATTTTTACATCCCATATTTTTTAACATTATTATCTATAATATATTTTATTTATCTCTCCTTTTTCGAAAAGAAATTACGAAAAGGAATTATTGAGATTCTATTTCTTTTATTAATTTTTTATTTTTTTGATCCATTACTAAGCTTTGCAATATATTTCTGTTTTTTTCACACTTACAAACATTTGAAACATCTTATTAAAAATATTTACTTAAATTTAAAAAACAAATACTTTGTTATTTACTCCACAATAATTTTTACAGTAATTTCTTGGATTGGAGGTTTAGGAATTGTTTACTATTTAGTTCAAAATTTATCATTATATGAGTCAATACTAAAAGTAATTTTCATTGGACTCGCTGCATTAACACTTCCTCATATGTTACTTGTTGATATTGTCTACAGAAGAAGATTTAAATAAATCGTTTTCTCAAATATTGACTTATAAATTCAAAGTGGTAATTGTGTAAATTATGCGGGCGTAGCTCAGGGGTAGAGCGCAACCTTGCCAAGGTTGAAGTCGAGGGTTCGAATCCCTTCGCCCGCTCCAAAAATTAAACATCCTAAGAAATAAGTAGCCCTAGAGTAGCCATTAGCCTTATTCTTTATAATTATTTTTGAGTAAATCTTTTCAAAGTATCAAAAACAACACCATGCTTTTCAGCCTCATTTCTTACTTCTTCAGAGCCAAGTACTTTGTCCATTTCTTGTTCATCTAAAACATTATAGCATATTGAAACATAATTTGATTTTTCAGTATCTACAAAATCAACAATGTTATCAGCAAACTTTGAGAAAGTTTTCACTCTTTCATCGTTAAAAGATAACCATACATCAACATCTTTCACTTCGTGACTAATTATTTGTAACATTTTACCCCCTTGTGATTTAATAAAATTACCAAATCAAATAATTATAAAAAAGCGTAATATTTAATATTATAATAAATAAGTATTTTTTTACGTAGCCTCCAAGTAGCCCTTTGGATTCAAATATATTTATTTTTTTACAAATATTGTTCCAATATTCGGTAATAATAAGCAAACCATGTATTCGGCAACCTTGCCAAGGTTGAAGTCGAGGGTTCGAATCCCTTCGCCCGCTCCAGCATTTGAGGCATTTTTCATTAAGCTAGAGCAGGTAAATTTGATCGGCGTCCCACAATAGGCCCCAATCAAGATTTGATTTTTTTTAAAATTTTAAATTCACTTTAGCTTTGATTATAATTTTGCATATAAATTAATTACATTTTCAATTTTATTTTCCTCAAAATTAAACTCATTATTTAAATCTTTAATATTATATATTTTATAGGAGTTTGATTTTAAAAAATTTACTATATCTAATTTATTTTCTTCCCTGACCTCAATAATTATTTTTGGTTTGTATTCCTTAATTAGATTTTCAGCACCCAGTAGAACATTTAAGTCTTCACCCTCTGTATCAATTTTTATTGCATTAAGTTTTTTTTCAAACTTTTTGAAAAGTAATGTATCTAATTTATAAACATTTATATCCTGACCTTCTTCACTAAGCCTACCACCTTTACTCATATAAGATCTTTCTGTAGCTATTTTAAATTTTGATTTCCCATCAAAGTTTGATACTGCACCTAATACACTTGAGACATTTTTAAAAATACCATTAAGTCTTAAATTTGTAATTAATCTTGATAAGTTCATAAAATAAGGCTCAAAGCAAAATACGTTATTTTTTGGATTAGCTTTTAAGGATGTAATTGTATACAGACCTGTGTGAGCACCTACATCAATAAATACACCTTCATTTTTTGAAATTTCAAACCATAAGTCTAATTCCTCTAAATCATGAGATCCTTTCCAGAAATGTTTCACGACGGAAGAGTCATCATTAATTATATTAAGCATTAAAAAAGAAGTTTTTGAAATTTTAAAATCATATACTCCATTATGAGATGGTAGTTTATTGAGCTCAGCTAAGCTCAAGTTCTCAAAGTTAATATCTTTGTGTAAAGATTTATATTCAATTGCTTCTTTAGACATATTTACTAATTAACTTATTTAATATTAAATATTAACAAATGTAAGTTAATATAGTTTCTATAACAAAAGACCAATTAAATACGTAGACAATTAACTATTAAAATAAAAATATTGATTAATTTGAGGATATTTAGATTTAAATTCTAAAAAAAATTTTTTTCCATAGAGAATAAATAAGTTAATTTGTAAAATAATTTATAAAAACATATCGAATTCTTGAGCCCACGACCGTAACATCCAGGAAATAATTTTCCTTTTTCCAGAAATATTTTCACTTAAATTTGGATTATCAAAAAAATTATTTTGAGATAAAATATTCTTAATTCCATCATCTCTACCTATATCAGCATTAAATTTATTTCTTAATAAGTTATCACTATTCAACCAACTCATTATTGGTGCTGACCAACCAGTCTTAACTTTATCAATCATATATTTTGGCAATCTATTTTTGAAAGAATTTTTTATTATAAATTTTGTTTGATTTGTTTCTAATCCAAATTTGAAAGATGATTTTATATTCATACAATACTGCATAAAATCTTTTGAAGAAAAAGGAAATCTTCCTTCCATTGAAAATATCATTCCATACTTATCGTTTCTTGTAAAAAAATCCTCCGAAACTGTTGTTATACAATCAAGAGCCATTGCAGAATTAGCTAAGTCATTTGGATTCCATATTTCTTCTGGTAATGCTTTTAATAAAACTGAGTGTAAATCTTCGAAATCAAACTTCATGTTAAGTAAAATTGGGGCGCTAAATTTTCTCATCCACATTTTAATAAAATCACTCCAGTTTTTGGGTTTTTCAATTAAATTATGCATTTTTAAATATTTACCATATCCGCCAAATATTTCATCCCCTATATCACCTGCAAAAGTTACTACAGTATTATGTTTAGACAAAACTTTATTAGTTAAATAATACATTGGTAAGTTCCAATTATATCTTGGCTCCTCAATATATTTTATAGACTTGTTCCAGTTTTCTAGAAATGTTTTTGGAGTAATTTTTACTTCTGTGTGATTTAGATTTATTTCATTAGCAAATTTTTCTGCCACTTTAGCATCGCTATTATAATCTTCTTTATTTATTATATTTGGGTCAACTACTGTTGTAAATGTATTAAGAGAGCCTAGTTTTCTTTTTAAACATTGAGCAATTATTGATGAGTCAAGTCCCCCAGATAAAAACATACCAAAATCTCTTATGCCTATAGCTGAGTTATTAACTGCTAATGTTAATTTCTCATAAAATTCTTCACGGATAAAATTATTGTTTGAATTTGGTTTTACAAGATTTCTAAAACTTGATTTTATTTTTTTACTACTAAGGTCGTAGATAATTGTTTCTCCAGGTAAAATTTTGTAGATCCCATTGAATAGTGTTTGTCTAAGAACGTTAACCCCTAGCAGGCATGTACAAGCTAAACCAAGTCTGTCAATTTTTCTAGAATTAGGTACGTTATCAATCAACCCTTTAATTTCAGACGAAAAAACTATTCCATTTTTTATTTCAGAAAAATATAATGGTTTTATCCCAGCATGATCTCGCGATACAATTATTTCGTTGTTTTTTTTATTATAAAAAACAAAAGCATGCATTGAGTCTATCAAATTACATATAACCTCTTCATAGCTAAAATTGTCTAATAGCCATCCAAGCAATTCGGTATCGCAACTAGTCTTGGGATAGAATTTATTCTGAAATTTTTTTAATAGAAAGTTATAATTGAATATTTCACCATTGTACGCAAGAACATTTCCTTTTTTAGTTATATGCGGTTGTGCACCGTCATTTGGTTTAGATGTTATTGCTAAAAGATTATGACCCAGGGTTAAATTTTCATTTGACCAAATAGAATTACCATCAGGTCCTCTATGAGCACAGTTGTCCATTATATTACGAACTAATCCTGGATTTTTTTCTGTTATTCCATATATTCCACACATTTTAGACCTTCATTAAAAGAAATTTAAATAATAAATTTTAATTTTAAATAGTATAATAGAAGGAGCTTAAAAGTAACAAATTTATTATTATAACTTGTGCTAGAATAATTAATTCAATGGAAAAACCTATTGTAGTCTATACTGATCACATAATTAACAAAACTTTATGCTACAATTTTGCGAAGGGATCAGATTCACTTTTATGCCATGTAAATAATTTTAAAGATTTTAATAAAACAATTGCCACATATGGTGTCCTTAGAGGAACTCTTGAAATTATTAGGAAAGTTAAAAATTATTATTATATGGATCATGGTTATTTCAATCAGTCTAAAAGATCTTTTGAAAATAATCGTACTAATGTACTTAACTTAGATGGATATTTCAGAATAGTTTATAATAATTTTATTCACAATGGTATCGGCAAATATCCAGATGACAGATTAAAGAAGCTTAACCTTGAAATACTTGAGCAAAAGAAAAATGGAAGTTATATTATTTTATCTGAACCCTCAGATGTAATGAAAAAAGTTTATAACGTTCCCAATTGGACAGAAGACACAACAAAACTTCTAAAAAGATATACAGATAGAAAAATTATCTTGCATAATAAATTTTCTAAAGATCCTTTAAAGATTTTATTAAAAAATGCATGGGCTTTTGTTAGTTTACAATCTACAGCAGGTTTTATGGCAATGTTAAACGGTATTCCTTCATATTTTACTGATGCATCACTTGAAAATATAAGCAAAATAAAAGATATTGAAGACCCAATAATTGATTACAGTATATTTAATAGTTTAGCCTATAGTCAGTGGACACTAAAAGAGATGGAGTCCGGTGAAGCTTGGGAAAATATTACTAAGAATAAATATTAAAAAAATTGTTTAATTAGATTTACTTTGAATTGTAATATTAAAGCTTATTACTATTCTTTCTTCATTGGAAAGATTTTCATTTACTGAATGATCAAGATAGCTCGGAAATAGAACTAAAGCCCCTTCTTTAGGATTTATTCCATTTACTTGAGCATTAAGTAAGTTAGGATTTACTGCTATGGGGTATGTATAGACAGGTGCTGGTCTTGGGTCGTAAAAAATAATATCCCCAGAGTTTTTTGGTGCACGAACATAATATGCTCCACTTATTGTGCAATTACTATGTTGGTGCCTATGATTTGCAGCACCTCCTGTATTTATTATTGCCCACATACTATTTATATTAATTGATTGTTTTTGTTTTTCCCAATTCATATCAGTGATAACTTGCTCAATAGCTGGCAATATAAATTTTATGAAATTTTTAGGTTCATTTTCTTGCATATTAAAATCTTTTGAATGCCAGCCTTTAATATTACTTTTACTAATTCCTTGCTGATCTTTTGATTGAGTAATTTTAATAAATTTATACATTTGTTCATTAATTGACTGATACTCATCTAATTGTAGTGTCCAAACAGGAGTGGGGAAAAAAAGATTTGGCTTGTTCATAATTCGTATCTATATTAATTTATCCTTACAGTAAACCAGTCTAAATGAATTTACCAAATTAATTATGAATTTAAATATTTTTTGAACTAAAATATTTTTTTACTAAATCTAGTGTTTTAGCCACTCTCCTTTGGTAGAAATTAAAATTTTTTCTACCAGAAATTATTTTTGGATTTTCCTTAATTAATATCTTCATATAATCTGGAATTTTATATTTATTACTCAATGTTTAAAAAGCCTATTTTTAATAAAATACAATGAAATTTTATTTTCTATAGAAAAAGAAATTATTTTTTTATCATTTATTGAGCCTTTTGGTTGGGCTACAATATTGCAACCATTTTTGTTGAGTAATTTTATACTATCTGTAAATGGAAAAAAACCATCAGAAGAACAAACAAATGATTTAGTTTTAAAATATTCATTCATATTTTTTATTGCAGAATTAAGTGCATCAAATCTGTTTGTTTGACCATGCCCCAAACCAACAGTTTGCTTATTTTTTGCCAGTACTATAGCGTTTGATTTCAAGTGTTTAGCCACTTTGATTGAAAAAATTAAATCATCAATTGATTTCGATGATGCTTTTTTGACTGAAACTAAATTTATAAATTTTTTATTAATTGGAGTTAAATCTTTACTTTGATACAAGTCACCAAAAAGGGTAGATTTGTATTCAATATTTTGTTTTTTAATTTTTGGTATTTTTAATAAAATTAATTTTTTCTTTTGTTTCAAAATATTAAATGCATTTTTATCAAAATTAGGCGCAACAACCATTTCATAAAAATTTTTATGTATTTGTTTTGCTAGTTTTAAATTAACCACTCTATTTAAAAAAATTATACCCCCAAAAGCACTTTTAGAGTCACTTTTATATGATTTAATAAAAGCATCTGTAATATTATCAGATGAAGCTACGCCACAAGGATTAGTATGTTTAATAATTATTGATGTAGGTTCATTAAATTCTGCCAAGCATTTTAAACCACTATCAAGGTCAATTAAATTATTATAACTTATAATTTTACCACTTAGTTGATAATTAAAAATAGAATTTTTTTGATTGTTAATTAAGTAAGCATTTTGATTTGGATTTTCACCATATCTTAATATAATTTTTTTGTTCTTAGTTATCATTGAACCAATTAGAAATTATCTTATCATAACTAGAGGTAGCTTTATAAATTTTACCCGCCATTTTTTTTCTAAAAGATAAGTCAGTTTTTCCATCGTTTTTTTTTAAATTACTAATTAATTTCTTGTAGTCTTTTTTATCTATAATAGGCGTTATATATTTAAAGTTTTTAGCAGAGGCTCTCAATAGACTTGGTCCACCAATATCAATCATATCAACTATATTATTATTACCTTTATTATTAAGGTATTTATGAAAAGGATATAAATTTACAATAACAATATCAATCTCAGGAATTTTTAATGATAGAAATTGTTTCTTATGAAATTCATTTTCACGTTTATAAAGTAGAGAACTATATATTAATGGATTAATCGTTTTAACTCTTCCATCAAGCATTTCTTTAAATTTAGTTATTTTAGAAATATCTTTACATTTAAAACCCATACCCCTTATTTTATTTCCAGTTGATCCAGTTGAAATAAATTTATAATTATATTTTTTTAAATTAGTACAAAGATATCGTAAATTTCCTTTATCAAAAACTGATATTAGGGCAAATTTCTGATTTAAATTTTTTGTAATGACCATTTTCTTATAATCTTTTTATCAGATAATATACCTTTTATAACAATCTGTTTAGATGGTTTTGTGCTATTATTATCAACAATTATGCTATCTTCTACAATTAATTCCATATCACTTTTAAATAACCAAATATTATTCAAACTTGTTTTTAAAATTATATTTTTTTTACTATTTGTAAAATTAAATACCATGCCATGATTTAAGTGAAACCTAATATGATAAACTAATCTCTTAGCTGTGCCTTTATAAGAAATAAAGCTATCTTCACCTTCCAATTTATCAAAATTTTTATTTATAATTAATTTTCTTTTAATTATTTTTTTAAATTTGTTTAAATATCCATTATGTGATCCTTCAAATATTTCTTCACTTGTGTTAGTTTCTCTTCTAAAGACTACTGATTGAGGGTACTTTACGTGAGGGTTGCCTTCCTTTATTTCACTTATGTTTGTATTTTGTAAGATAATAGTTGAATGTGCTGCACTATATCTTAGATATTCTGGATTTTTACCAAAATTTTCAGATGCACCACAGTTTGTAAATATCTTTTCACCAAAACCACTTAATTCCAAGGATAAAGTACCCGCACTTAGATTAGAGCTTACCATATCTTTGTTTGGTTGTACTACATCAAAAAAAACTTTTTTATTTTTGTCAGCGTAAAATGCAATACCATTATCTACATTCGCAAATATTCTTTTTTTTAAAAACCTTTCCTTATTTAAAGAGTTATAAATTTCTTTTGTATAAATATTATTAGAACCATTAAACAAAGGAATGGACCCATCTTTATGGAAATATTCATTTAAAACAGAAGTCATCTTCAATATTAATTCATCAAATATGTTTGCTTCTTTATATTGATAAAAAAGAAAGATATTTTTAATTTCATTTAAGTTATTTATAAATTTTGAATGTTCTAGTACATTGTAACTTTTATGCATTCCCAATTTATCAACTTGATTTACAGAAATAAATTTTGCATATTCTATATTTTTAATATTTATTCTTTTGGTTATGAAACATGACAATAAATAACCAATAATATCAAACGAAGTTATTTGAGTAATTTTTTTATTGTTAAAATCAAATAAAACTCTTCTAATATGAAAATAAATTATTGAGTCTAGCTTTTTTTTATCTTTAGAATTAGATGACGAATTTATATATTCATAATTATATAAAAGATTAATAAGTCTTTTTGACTGCAAATCCTCTATCCATGGAAAAACTAATTTATTCTTATTAATTTTAAACCATCCAAAAATTGATTCTTTTGATAAATTTATACCAATTTTACCTCCCAACTTATTTGAAAAGTTTAAAAAATCAAAGCTATGTATATTTTTATTATTATTCTTGTAAAAATTTTTTTTGAAAATATATGACTTTACTTGTTCATAATTTGTGTAATCAATTTTTCTAAAATTCAAATCATTATATGATAAATTTTTGTTTGACTTAAATTTGAAAATTATAAAAACAAAAATTAATTTTTTAATTAATAAAATCATTTTATTTTTTTAAGATATGCAGCAAAGTATCCATCTATACTATTATTCAATATTTTATCTGGGATTGTAATCATCAGATTGTTTTTTACTAATTTTGAAAAATCGAAACTTTTTTCTGTTGATATAAAATTTGCAACTAAAAAATTATTATTTTTTTTAAGGAACTCATTAATCTGATCTAAAGTCTCATTTTTTATAAAAGAACAAGTCATATAAAGTATATTTCCACCTACATTTAATAAAAGAGCAGCTTTCTCTAACATATTTTGTTGTAAATTATTAAGTCCATCAAAATCAGGAATCTTACTTTTAAAAAATATTTCAGGATTTTTCCTTATTGTTCCAATAGCCGAACATGGAGCATCAATTATAATGAAATCAAACTTTTCATTTTTATCAAATTTTATAAAATCTTTATTTAATACTTTTGGATTAAATTTAAGACGATTTAAATTAGACTTAAGAGTTTGTATTTTTCTTTTGCTCTTATCATTAAGTGTAACATTTAAATTTTTTGATAGGAGCTGGAATGCTTTTCCTCCAGGTGCAGCACACGCATCCAGTAACTTTAAATCTTGATTTTTAAATTCAATATTATTTATTGGAAAGAACGAAGAGAAATCTTGTACCCACCAATCACCTTTTATAAATGATTTTTTACTTTCTATTTCCTTTTTATTTAATAAAAAACCAGATGTGTTGCTCGTTTTAATTAAACCATCATCAAATTCACTTAATTTTTCTTTATTTTTAAAAACAATATGAAGATCTGGTTCTTTAAAAAAATTTTTAAGGAATTGTTTTTTTTCATGTATTGTTAAAGAGGTTGTCTTTTTTCTAAACCATTCTGGTAAATCATCATAAATAATTTTAATATTTTTTAATTTTTTTTTGTTCTTAGTTATCTTTTTCAAACTAGCATTTATTAGTCCTGGATAAAGTTTTAGTTTTTTTGAAATTTCAACTGAACAGTTTATAACAGCATATTCTTTAAAGTCTAAAAATACAATTTGAGTTATAGCACTGATTAATAAAATTTTCTCATGATCTCTTAATTTTTTCTTTATATATTTTTTCAATATTTTTAAGCTATGTATATGAAGCCTCATAGAATTTAAGGTTACATTAAATATAAAAGATACATCCTCTTTTTTATGTTTATCAATTATTTTTTTAATAGATGTACTTTCTAGCGTATTATTAAATTTATAGATCGAAAATAAAATATTATGAATATCAAATCTTACTTTTTCACCTTTAATCATGATTTTAAATAATCTATTATTTATTGAAATTAATTATATAATAAATATCAAAAATAAAATATATTGAGTTATGCGAGGTAATCTTGAAACAATTGTTGGCGCAATGTTTGCGGGTAAAACAAGTGAATTATTAAAAAGAATACTATGGGCTAAGCACCAAAACAAAAAAATTATAGTAATAAAACCAAGTTTAGATGACAGATATTCAAATGAGAAAATCATTACTCATAATGATTTGAGCCATGAATGCTATGCTATGAATGATTGGCCTACGACATTAAAGAAATTTAATTTTGAAAAAAGTGAAGTTGAAATGGTATTCTTAGATGAAATTCAGTTTATGGATACAAAGCATACATTAAATAATGTTGAAATAATTTTGAGTAAAGGTATAGATGTTGTTTGTGCGGGCCTAGATCAAGACTCAAGAGGGAAGCCTTGGGAAACATCTTCAATGCTTCTAGGTCTATCAGATAAAATTGTAAAAATTTATGGTTTTTGCAATGTTTGTGGTCTTGAGGCAACAAAAACGTATAGAAAAACAGAAGGCGGTGAGAGAACTCAAGTAGGAGCTGCAAATATCTATGAGCCTAGGTGTTTGAAGCATTGGGAGCCAAGATAGCTTGTTTTTATTTATTTTGTCTGTTTTTAATTAAATTATCTACAACAGATGGATCTGCCAATGTTGAAGTATCTCCTAAATTTTCGAAATCATTTGAGGCAATTTTTCTTAAAATTCGTCTCATAATTTTTCCAGATCTTGTCTTTGGTAGTCCAGCGGTAATATGTATAAAGTCAGGTGTAGCAATCGGACCAATTTTTTCTCTAATAGTTTTTTTTAAATCTAATACTAAATTTTCTGAAGAAACTACTCCAACTTTGAGAGAGACATAACAATATAAACCATTGCCTTTAACGTCATGAGGATATCCCACAACTGCAGCTTCAGATACATCCCTATGAGATACAAAAGCACTTTCTATCTCAGCAGTACCTAAATTATGGCCAGATACAATTATTACATCATCTACTCTACCTGTAATCCAATAGTATCCGTCTTTATCTCTTTTACATCCGTCGCCAGTAAAATATTTACCATCAAATTGAGAAAAATAAGTATCAATAAACCTTTTATGATCACCATATACAGTTCTCATTTGACCAGGCCACGATCTTTTCATGCATAGCATACCCTCACATTCACCTTCTAATTCATTTCCTTCTTTGTCCACGATACAAGGCTCAATACCAAAGAAAGGTTTAGAAGCCGAACCAGGTTTCAGTTTGATAGCGCCAGTTTGAGGAGAAATTAATATTCCTCCTGTTTCAGTTTGCCACCATGTATCAACAATTGGACATTTTGAATTTCCTGGTACTTCATAGTACCACCTCCAAGCTTCTGGGTTTATAGGTTCACCAACAGTTCCTAAAAGTTTTAGTGAAGATCTATCAGTTATATTTACATAATCATCACCTTCTCTCATTAAAGCTCTAATAGCAGTAGGCGCTGTGTAAAATATATTTACTTCATGTTTATCAACTATTTGCCAAAATCTAGAGAAGTCAGGATAATTAGGAACACCTTCAAACATTAAAGTTGTAGCACCATTAGCAAGTGGGCCATAAATTATATAACTGTGACCAGTAATCCAGCCAATGTCTGCGGTGCACCAATATATATCTCCATCATTGTAATTAAAAATATATTCATGTGTCATTGAAGCATAAACTATATAACCACCATTTGTGTGCATTACGCCTTTAGGCTTACCAGTTGACCCAGACGTATATAAAATAAATAAAGGATCCTCAGCGTTTAAGACTTCTGGTTCACAAAAACTATCAACATCTTTTAAAATATCATCATAAAATATATCTCTATCTTTTTTTAGCTCTATCTCCTTATTTGTTCTTTTAACAACTAAACATTTTTTAACATCCGGACATGTTTCTAGTGCCTTATCCGTAGTTAATTTCAGAGGAATAGTTTTTCCACCTCTAACTCCTTCATCTGCTGTTACTACATATTCTGATTTACAATCTTTTATTCTACCTGCTATTGACTCTGCAGAAAAGCCTCCAAATATTATTGAGTGAACTGCTCCAATTCTTGCGCATGCTAACATAATGTAGGCCAACTCAGGTATCATTGTTAAGTATATTGTTACTCGATCACCTTTTTTTACTCCAATTTTTTTTAGTACATTTGCTGCTTTTGATACACTTATTAAAAGGTCTCTGTAGGTTATTTTCTTTGTTTGATTTGGATCATCACCTTCCCAAATTATAGCAACTTTATCAGGATTATTTTCAGCATGCCTATCTATGCAATTATAAGACACATTAAGATTGCCGTCTTCAAACCATTTAATGCTAACATCATCTTTAGAATATTTTATATCTTTTATTTTTGTAAATTTTTTGATCCAATCGACCCTTTGTGCTTGATCTGCCCAAAATTTATCATTGTTTTGAAGAGAATTATCATACATTGAAGAATATTTATCTTCATTAACCTTTGCATGTTCAAGCCACTCTTTTTTAATTTCCATAATATGAGAGTAATTCTAATTTATTTAAATATCAACAAGTAATTATTTTTTTAAGCTAATTTGACATTTTAATTATTATTTCCCATTCAGTTTTTTTTAAAGGCATCACAGAGAGTCTACTTTGTTTAACAAGTGCAATATCTTTTAACTTACTGTTTTCTTTTATCTGATCAAGAGAGACTGGGTTTTTTAGTTTTTTTGTTGCCTTAACATCAACTACAACAAAACGGCCTGTTTTATCTGTAGGATCTGGATAATATTCTTTTACTACTTTAACAATACCAACAATACTTCTTTCTGTAACTGAATGATAAAAAAAACATAAATCATTTTTTTTCATCTCCTTCAAATTATTTCTAGCTTGATAATTTCGGACTCCATCCCACATGGATGCACCCTCCTTGACTTGGTTATCCCAAGACCATGCATCAGGTTCAGATTTCAATAACCAGTATTTCATTTAAATATTTCTTTGGTTTAAATTATTTACAAGATTAAATTTATAATACACTTCTTACTCTTAATCTAGGCATTGGTTTAAAAAATAAATCATTTCTATCTTTTTTGTAAAATTTCATACATGCCCATGCAATCATAGCAGCATTATCAATCATCATTTCCTTTACTGGATAGTATACTTCAATATTTTTATTAATAAAAAAATTTTCTAATTTTTTTTTTATATACTTATTATTAGATACACCTCCTACAACTGAAAGTGATTTAACATTTACTTTATATAATTTTAGTCTTTCTAATCCTCTTTCAAGTTTTTCTATTAGTAGATCTGAAATATTTTTTTGAAAAGATGCAGATAAATCTTGAATAAATTTTTTATCAATTTTATTTTTTTTTGTTAAAATATTTATATGTGTTTTAATCCCAGAAAATGAAAAATTAAAATTTTTTTCTTTTGCTAAAGGTTTTGGTAAAATAAATCTATTTTCATCTCCTCTCACTGCCTCTCTTTCAATCTCAGCACCACCTGGATATGATAGACCTATTAATTTTGCAGTTTTATCAAAAGCCTCTCCAATTGCATCATCAACACTCTGCCCTAATAGTTCAATATTGCGCTCATCCTTCATAAGGTATACTTGAGTATGTCCTCCTGTTAAAAGTAAGACCACGCTTGGGAATTTAATATCATTATTAAAACTTGTGGAAAGGATATGGCCTTCAAGATGATTGATTGGAATGAATGGTTTTTGAAAAGAAATCGCTAAAGATTTTGTAAAAGTTGATCCAACCAATAAACTTCCTATAAGACCTGGTCCACAGGTAGCTGAAAATACATCTATTTCATTTGGATCCATATTTTTTCTAGAAAACAATTCGTTAGTCATAATTTGAATTTTTTCTAAATGTGACCTGGAAGCTAACTCTGGAACAACACCTCCGTGTATTTTATGAATTTCCTGAGAAAAAGTAATATGTTCTACAATAGAGCTGTTTTCCATTAGACATATTGATGTTTCGTCGCACGATGTTTCTGTAGCAAATACAAGCATATTTTTTTCGGTATAGTATTTTACACTGTTAAACAACAAACTAATAATGCTAAAAAAAAGGCATGAAAAAAGTTTTTGATAGTTTTTATGTTTTTTCTAAATTTTCTTTAAGTTTTATTCTGTTATTATGTGTTTTTTTCTTAATTTATCTTCTCTATACGAATTATCAAAATGAAGATGAAGTATCAAAACTTCAGATTGAACTAGAAAATGAACTTAGGGAAAGTATAAATGATAATTCTAAATTTATAAAAAATATATCTAAAGAAATATTAGAAACAAAAACAGCCTTAACAAATATAGAAAAACTTATTAAAGAAAATTCAAATAAAGAATCTAAAGTTGATTTGACGTCAATCAATGAAAGTATAGAATTATTAAACAAGAATTTCAATTCTCTTAGTTATGAGATTTCCTCTATTAAAAATAAAAATATTGAAGATCAGTCTAATAATAATCCTGAACTAGTAAATCAATCTATCAATGAACTAGTTGAGTTAATAAAAATTAAATATGAAAACAACATGGATTTTGATAGGGAACTCAAATATCTTGAAACAATTTTACAAAATAATAAAAACCCAATTTTGGAAAAATTATCAATTCTAAAAAGAAATAAATACAAAGGTCATTCATTTTTAGAAGATCAATTTAATGAAGAAGTTAATTTATATTTGAAGAATATTGTGAATAATAACAATAGCTTACTTAATAAAATTTTTTTACCTTACATAAATCTTTCTCCATCTTCAGAAAATATTATTTCAGATGAAAAAATTTTAATATTAGAGGAAACTAAATTTTTTATAAAAAATAGAAACATAACTAAAGCTTATATCACTATAAGTAAGATAGAAAATTATAATGTTTTTTTTAAAGTATCGTTGAATGAAATGAAAAACTATAATGCTTTTATAACAGAAATATCAAAATTAAATAATGTATAGATTATCAATTTTTGTATTGCAGTTTCTGATATTAATAATAGCACTCACTTTTATTTTTACCAATCCATTTATTATATCTTTAGATATAGGAAATTTAAAATATTCTTTTTCTTCAAATTTACTTTCTGTTGTTTTTATATCTTTTATTTTTCTATTATATTTGGCGTTTTATTTATTTTTCAGATCAAGACTTTCACTCGGTAAATATTTCTTAAAAAATAAATATAATAAAATTGAAAAAGGTTACTTACACTTTGTCGACGCAATGATTGCTGTTGCAAACAAAGATAACAAGACAGCCTTAAAATCACATAAAAAAATGGTTAGTTATCTCAAAGACGATCAATCGTTATCTTTGTTACTAAAGGCTGAAGTTTTAAAGATTGAAAAAAAATTTCCAGAATTAAATAATATTTATGAAGATATGATTAAATCAAAAAAAACCAAAACACTTGGATATAGAGGTTTAATGGAACAAAATTTAAGAAATCAAGATTATCATCATGCCTTCTTATATGGAGAAAAATTATTTTCAATTAATCCAAATATTGAAAAACTTTATGATACACTAATATTTATTGCTGCAAAAACAAAAAACTGGAATCAAATAGTTTTATTATCAGATAAAGCTTTTGCACATAAAATAATAAGTAAAAATGATTTAAATGAAAATAAATCAGTAGGATTTTATGAAATAGCTAAAATAAAATATGATAGTGATATTAAGGATTCATTAAAAAATATTTTGAAAGCATTAGATTTGAAAAAAAATTTTCCTCCATATGTAAAGCTTCATCTAGAAATTATTGCTGGTTTAAATGATAAAAGAAACCTTAAAAAATTAATCAAGAAATATTGGAGTTTAAATCCAAGCTCTCTGCTTCGTTCTATCATAATAAAAATACTTAATGATAATGATCTTACCGAGATAAAATTTATAAATGAAATAATTAACAATAATGCTAGCGAAGAAGAATCCAAAAAACTTTTAATTTATTTTGCTATAAAAAATTCAAACTGGGATGTTGCTAGAAAAAATATTTCAGGTATGATTGGAGTTAATCCATCAAAAGAAATTTGTTATTTTATGTCAGACATAGAGCTCGGAGAAAATAATGATAAACAGAAAAGTGATGCTTGGATCATGAGAGCTGAAAATGCTAGTATCGAAGATACATGGATTTGTAGAATTTCAAATCAAACTCAAGATGAATGGAGTGCTTTATCAAATTCTGGAAATTATAATTCTCTTGTTTGGACAACTCATAAAATGCTAAGACAAAATAATAATTAATATGAAACTACATTTCTTTATAGGATACGATTCTAAGGAAGATATTGCTTACAGAGTTTGTAAACATTCACTTTTAAAACGTTCTAGTATTGATGTGAGTGTTGTTTCTTTAAAACTAGACGAACTTATAGCTAAAAATTTATATACTAGAAATGTTGATCCATTAGCTTCTACACAATTCACCTATTCTAGATTTTTAGTTCCTAAACTTATGAATTATCAAGGTTGGGCAGTTTTTTGTGATTGTGATTTTATTTTCTTAGGAGATGTTTCAAATTTATTAAATAATCTTGACGAATCAAAAGCGGTTTATTGTGTTCAACATGACTACACACCTAAAGAAAAACATAAAATGGATGGACAAAAACAAACTATTTACCCGAGAAAAAATTGGTCTAGTTTTATTTTATACAATTGCTCTCATCCAAGCACAAAGAACCTTACGGTTGAAAAAGTAAATAATGAAAATGGAGCATATCTCCATCAATTTAAATGGTGCAAAGATAATGAAATTGGTTCTTTAGATGAAAGATGGAATTGGTTAGAGGGTTGGACTTCAGGTCATAATAATAAAAAACCTTATGCAGTTCATTATACACGAGGCGGACCTTGGTTTTCCGAATGGCAAGATGTTGAATTTGCAAATGAATGGCTAAAGGAAAGAGATGAATATCTTTCTAAAAAGTTTAATTTAAATACCTAAAATATTATTGAAAAATTTAGAATTTTTTAAAAAGTTTTTTTTATCAACTAAACTAACGGAATTATACCAAGGCGTATTATCTGTTTTTTGATTCCAATAATGAAAAACAGCAAAATTTTCTGGCTTAATTAAAATTGTTTTCACACCCAATGCTCCAGCTAGATGGGCAGTACTGTTACTAATTGTAACAAATACATCTAGCGACTTTAATAAGGAAGCAATACCTTCAAAATCATTGAACAAATCTAGACCCTCTATTTCCAGTAATTTATTTTTTGCATTTTTATTGAAACTATTAATTTCATTTTTTACATCTCCATATTGTAAATTAAAGATATGACAGTTACTTAGATTAAAAATTTTATTAAAATCTTTGAGGTTAAGCGATTTGTCCGTAGCAAATTTATTATTTAAACTCTTCCATGATAATCCAATTTTGTATTTTTTTTTATAAATTGACAATCTTTTTTGCATATCCGCAAAATTTCTTTTATCAACTTTTAAAAACGAATTATTTTTAAAATCTTTAATATTCTTACGATAATACCTTCCCAGGCTTCCAGCATAAATTAAATTATTAATTTTTTTAAACTTCTCATCATCATTTGAAATAGATCCAAGACTAACAAATTTTTCACTATATTTTGGGAATGATCTTTTGTAGAGATTTAACAAACGAGAATCACATTCTATAATTACATTATCAATTTCATTTAAAAGATCTCCATACATAGAGCTATAAAGAATTTCATCCCCAACTCCCTGTTCACGCACAATTAAAAATTTACCTCTTTTATTATTCAGGGTACTTGATCTATATATTTTGGTATTTATTTTTTTAACATAGTTATTTTTCTCTCTAAAATCTTCTAAATCTAATCTTCCATCAAAGTAATTCCAACCATTTTCAAAATCGTGATCCTTTAGATAAATAAAAGAAATGGTTTTTTGAATATCGCCATCATTATTTTTCATTTCTAAGCCTTTAAAGCTATTTTTCATAGCTTCTTGATGATCGTTTAAATCAAAATAAATTTTTGCCAAATTGTTATAGATATAAGCATTATTTGGGTTTACTAAAAGAGCCTGTTTGTAATAATCTATAGCTTTATTATAAGATAGTTCTTCTCTATAAAATCCTGCAATATTATTTAATACAACAAAAGATAACTTATCAATCTTCAATGCTCTTAAATAATATTCCTCTGCTTTTACTTTTTCATGTTTTTCATGGTAAGTCCTTGCTAAAGAATTTAATGCTGAGATATTTTTTGAGTCTATTTGTAAAATACTTTCAAATATTTTTATTGCTTCATCATAATTACCCTCATGAAATAGACACTGACCTATTATACTTAAAGAAACTAAATCTTTATTATTTTTTTTAAGATAAAATATGCAAATTTTTTTTGCTTCTTCAATTCTATTCAATTTGTAAAGAACAAAAGATTTGTCTTTTTCTACATTTTCAATTGTCTTTATTTTAAGAATATTTTCAATTGTATTTAGTGCCTCATAATAATTTGCTTCCACAATATCCATACTGTAAAGATTAATCATTGCTTTTAGATTTTTTTCAACTTTTATTAAATGATTATAATTAATTCTAGCTTCTTTATTAAAGTTTAGATTTTGCTGAATAACTGCTAAGTTATAACGTAATAAATTATTATCTTTATTTTTTTTAAAAATTTTTTGAAGCTCTTTATAACTTTTTAATTTATCACCCTGTTCAAATCTTTTGAGAATAATATTAATTTGAGAAACTAAATTCATTATTTTTTTCCACAATATTATTTATTTGCTCAATTGTTTCACTTATTGAGCTTTCTATTCCTAAAACTTTTATATTTTTATACCATATTGATGATTCACTACTAGTATTCCAATAGAAATACGTTGATGATTTTTTTGGACATATTAATATTGTAGGTATTCCAAGAGCTCCTGCAAAATGAGCAGTTGAGTTACTAACTGTTATAAACAAATCTAAGTTTTTTAGCAAACCCATGCAAGATTCAACATCATTGAATAAATCTAAATCATCAAATATTTTTAAATATTTATTCTGACTAGATAAATATTTTTTATCATTCTCAATATTTCCATATTGTAAATTTATAATTAGTCTATCGCTAGTGAATAATGGTTCAAAATCTTTGAGAGATAGTGATTTTAAACTTCCATAAATATTTATAACACTTTTCCATGAAATACCTATTTTTAGTTTTTCTTTGCAACTAGATAGTTTTTCTTTGTACTCAGCAATAATATCATTTCTAGCTAATAGATAATTACTATTATTAAAGTCAGTTTTTCTTTTTCTAAAAAATTGCATCATACTTCCAGCGTATATTACATTATCAAATTCAGATATCTTTGAATTGTTTGAATAGTATCCATCTTCAACAAAAATATCATTTTGAAACGATCGACTAAAAACTGATACCAATCTTTTATCAGCTTCAATTTTAATATTTTTAAAATTGTTAATCATATCTTTATATATAGAACTAAATAAAATCTCTTCACCAATTCCTTGTTCTCTTAAAATTAGTAATTTATTTTCTGAATTTATTTTTAAATTGGCAAACAGATTTTTTTTAACTAGTTCAAAATTATTTAATTTGACTTTATTTTTTTCAATCAATAATCTTGAGTCAAATAAATTCCAAGAACTTGAAAAATTATTCGATTTTAATTGTAAAGTACAATAAGCATACATTAGTTTATAATCGTATGGATTAATTTTAATTGCCTTATCGTAGTAAAATTTAGCTTCTTTTTCTTTATTTTCTCTACAATAACATATTGCTATATTAGATAAAATTTCTTGATTATTTGGGTCTAAATCTAATGCTTTATTGTAAAATTTTATAGCTTCTAATACTTTATCTTGAAGGCTTAAAACATTGCCTAAATTTACCATTGTTTTAGAATTATCAGATTCAATCTCATGAGCATCTTTAAATACTGTATGTGCTTCATCTAATTTCTCTAATTCAAGTAAACAAATGCCTAAATTATTATAACTATCAACATATTTACTATTTATCTTAATTGCTTGCTCAAAATAATTTTTTGCTTCATGAAAGTTACTATTTTTAAAATATATCAACCCTTTGATATTATAGGCAAAGAAATCTTTTTCTTGTAATTTTGAAATATTGTCTATGTATTTTTTTGCTTTATCAAAATTATTTTTTAAAAAATAGATGTAAGCTTTGTCACGAATTGCCTCATAATGATCTTTATCTATTCTAAGAATTAAATTAATATTTGCTAATGCTTCATCTAATAGGGATTTTGTTAAGAGTAATTTATAAATTTTAGAAATACATTCGATATTACTCTTATCAAGTAACAAAATTTTTTTTAAAGAATTTATTGTCGTATCTACATCACCCATTTTTTGTGCTATTTGTGATAGCACATTTAGAACATTAATATTTTTATGATATTTTGTTGATAGTTTTTTAATATCTTCGTAGGCAAGATTTTTATCTATGTTGTTAAATGTATTAACTATTTTTTTTAGTTTATTTTCTAAGTTAGACATAAAAAAACCCAGTCTTTAAAAGACTGGGTATAATAAAAAGATATTTGGGTTTTAAAAGAATTATCTTCTTTGACCAAATAATTGTAGTAATAATATGAATAGATTGATGAAGTCCAAATACAGTTTTAATGCACCCATCAATGCTTTTTTTGATCCTATTTCTTCACTATCACCACCGTAATACATATTTTTGATATTTTGAGTATCGTATGCTGTTAATCCTACAAATACTAGAACACCAATAACGGATATTGCAAATTGTAATGCCGTTGAACCAACAAAAATATTAACAACACTCGCAATAATAATACCAATGAGTCCCATAAATAAGAAACCACCAAGTTTTGTTAAGTCTCTTTTTGTTGTATATCCATACAAGCTCATCGCACCGAATGTACCTGCAGTAATGAAAAACACTCTTGCTATAGAAGTTTGAGTAAATTCAATAAATACTGAAGCGAGGGATAATCCCATAATACTTGCAAATAACCAAAATGTTATTTGAGCTGCGGATACTGACATCCTATTAATTCTTGCACTCAAATAAAAAACAAATCCTAGCGGAGCTAGCATAACGATCCATTTTAGTGGAGATCCAAAAAGTAATGCACCCACTTGAGTTACACCCACGATTTGACCCATTTCATTAGTAACTATGGATGCTTTTCCAAAAAAGTAAGCAATAAATCCAGTAAGTAACAAGCCAATTGTCATGTAATTGTAGACTTTAAGCATGTACGCTCTCAAGCCTTCATCAATTGCCGCCTGATCTACTGATTTAGTATAAGATCGTTGATTAAAGTCTAAAGCCATAATTTCTCCTTTTAATTATTACTAATATCGCTATAAATCCGACAATTTCAAGGCATTTTGTAAAAATAGTATGAAGTATAGAAAACTAGGGACTACAGATTTAGAAGTAAGTGTTATTTGTTTAGGGACAATGACCTGGGGAGAACAAAATAACCAAGAAGATGGTTTTAAACAAATGGATTATGCAGTTGAAAGAGGTGTCAATTTTTTTGATACTGCTGAGGTTTACTCTATACCAACTAGAGCGGAAACTTATGGCAAAACAGAAGAAATAATTGGTAATTGGTTTGCTCAAAACAATAAACGAAAAGATGTAATTTTAGCAACTAAAATTTGTGCAAAAAGTGAAGGGAATAGTTGGATTAGAGATGGGGGACCAAATCTAATTTTTGATAAAAAAAATATTAATGAAGCTGTTGATGGCAGTCTTAAAAGATTAAAAACTGATTATATCGATTTATATCAACTTCATGCACCAGAGAGAAAAGTACCAAAGTTTGGAAAACTAGATTTTGAATATGATCCTGAAGATTCATGGGTTGAGTTAGAAGAAGTGTTATCTTGTCTCCAAGATTTAATTAAGCAAGGAAAAGTAAAACACATAGGTGTCT
>CACNUO010000011.1 GCA_902623585.1 uncultured Alphaproteobacteria bacterium
GTGTTTGAATCTTTACTTCTTTCTATTATTTGACTGTTATATACTTCAGTATTTACTTTAGGTGTTTCTGAAACTTCATTTTTTTCTTCACTACTTACAGTGTGATCTTTATCATTATAATCTTCTAATCTTTCATCTTTGCTACCATTGATTAGAGCAATGACAGAATTAACAGCAATTTGTTTATCTGGTGTTGTATCAATTAAATGTGTAATTTCTCCCTCATCAACTGCCTCAACTTCCATTGTTGCTTTATCTGTTTCAATTTCAGCTAATATATCTCCAGCTGAAACAGTATCACCAATATTAACTAACCACTTATTAATTACACCCTCTGACATTGTGGGTGATAATGCAGGCATTAAAACTTTAATTGCCATTTATTTTATATAACTTACTTTTTTTGCAGCATTTATAATGTCATCAACTTGAGGAAGATATAATTTTTCTAAGCTCAATGCGTATGGCATTGGAACATCCGCACTATTAACTTTTATCACTGGTGAGTCTAAATAGTCAAATGCATCCCTTTGAACAATATTTGCAATTTCAGAACCAACACTACCAAATGGCCATGACTCTTCGACAGTGATTAATCTATTAGTTTTTTTAACTGAATTTAAAATTGTTTCTGTATCCAAAGGTCGTAAAGTTTGTAAATCAATAATTTCTGTATCTAAATTGTATTCCTCTTTTAGTCTTAATGCAGCTTCTTTTGATTTCTGCAACATTATTGAATACGTTACGATCGTTAAATCTTTTCCTTCTTTTTCTATATTTGCTTTTCCAATTGGTATTGAGAAGTTAATGTCATTATTTACGGGACCTTTTAATCCATAAAGAATTTCATTTTCTAGAAAAATTACGGGATTTGGATCTGATATTGCAGATCTTAATAAACCTTTTGCGTTATAAGGAGTAGATGGCGCAATGACTTTTAAACCTGGTACTTGAGAATACCAGGAAGAAAAATCCTGACTATGTTGTGCAGCAACTTGGGCCGCAGCACCATTAGGTCCTCTGAAAACAATAGGGCAATTAATTTGTCCTCCAGACATATAAAGTGTTTTGGCAGCTGAATTTATAATTTGATCAATTGCTTGCATAGAAAAATTAAAAGTCATGAATTCTAAGATTGGTCTCAATCCCTTAAATGCTGCTCCAACTGCTAATCCGGTAAACCCATGTTCAGAAATAGGAGTATCTAATACTCTTTCTTTGCCAAACTCCTGAAGAAGACCTTGTGTTACTTTATACGCACCTTGATATTCGGCAACTTCCTCTCCAAGTATGAAAACTTTATTATCTTTTCTCATTTCTTCAGCCATTGTGTCTCTTAGTGCTTGGCGCATAGTAATTTCTTCTGAACTTAAATTTCTATCTTCTTCTATTTTAGGTGATAGTGTATCGATTATTTCAGCTTTCTTATTCTCAATTTTTGTCTCAATATTTTTTTCAATTTTCTTTTCTTCAATCACTTTTTCAATGGGAGCTTCTTTTTTTACTTCAACTTTTTCTTTTGGATCGCCAATAATCGCTATAGCTTTATTTACTGGAATATTGGCTTCTCCTTCTTTAAATAAAAGATCAAGAACAACGCCTTCATCTACCGCTTCTACTTCCATTGTTGCTTTATCAGTTTCAATTTCAGCAATCAAATCACCAGCTTTAACAGTATCTCCTTTTTTAATTAACCACTTTGACAGATTCCCTTCTGTCATTGTTGGAGATAATGCGGGCATTAAAATTTCTGTGCTCATAATTTATAAATAAACATCCGTATAAAGTTCGCTGTCCTTTGGAAAAGGACTATTGGTTGCAAATTCTGCTGCATTTTTAATTTCTTCTAAAGTATCTTTATTAATTTTTTCAATTTCATCATTAGTTGCAATTTTTTTCTTTAAAATTTCAGCTTTGACTATTTCAATAGGATCAGTTTGCTTATAATTATCTAATTCTTCTTTTGTTCTATATTTTGCAGGATCTGACATTGAATGTCCTCTATATCGATATGTTTGTACTTCAATAATATATGGCCCATTCCCTTCTCTGACATACTTACCTGCTTTATCTGCTGCTTCCATAACAGAGAAAATATTCATTCCATCTACCTTCTCACCAGGAATACCAAATGCCTCCCCTCTTTTATATAAGTCTAATCCCGCCGCTGCTCTATCTACAGATGTGCCCATTCCATATTTATTATTTTCAATAATGTATAAAACAGGAAGCTTCCATAAAGCAGCTAGATTAAAAGCTTCAAAAACTTGTCCATTGTTCATTGCTCCATCACCAATATATGTTCTACATATATTTTTTTCTCCATTATATTTATGCGTGAATGCTATACCGGTTCCTATTGGTACCTGAGCTCCTACAATACCATGACCGCCATAAAAATTATTTTCCTTAGAGAACATATGCATTGAACCACCCTTACCTGCTGAATAACCATCTTCTCTACCAGTCAATTCTGCCATAATACGTTTTGGATCTAATCCCCTAGCAATCATATGGCCATGATCTCTGTAAGTTGTTACAACTGAGTCATTCTTATCAATTGTCATTAAAATACCAACAACAACAGCTTCTTGGCCAATATACAAATGACAAAAACCACCTATTTTACCCATTCCGTAAAGTTGAGCTGCTCTTTCCTCAAATCTTCTTATTTTGAGCATAAAAGAATACATTTTAATGTAATCGGCTTTTTGAAGTCTCTTCATATGATAATCTTTAATTATAATTAGGGTGATTTTTTGTCAAATAAATCAATCTATTCTATAATTATAACTGTTTCATTTTCTGAAGTAAATCCTGTAACTTTCCTAAATGTCTCATCTAAATAGTCCAAATCTATAGTATTTGGTTGTAATCTTTTAATTCTATCTAGGTAAAATTCATTTTCTTTTTTTAAGGATATATATTGTCCATTGTATTGAGCATTAAGATTTTTAAGACTAAAATATTTTAGTAATCCCCTCTCACCATTTATAAGAAAATAGAGAAGATAAATAAATAGAAAAAAAGTAAACAAAAAGGATAAATAGAAATAAAATTTATTTTTTAAAACTAAAGATTTATTCATTTATTATACAAATAGCATATTTAAGATCAAAACTGTCAATTAATTATTATTTAAGATAGATGATCCAGCATAATTTGCTTTACCTTGTAAAGCTTCTTCAATTCTTAACAATTGATTATATTTTGCTGTTCTATCTGTTCTAGATAATGATCCTGTTTTAATTTGACCTGCTGAAACGCCAACTGATAAATCAGCAATCGTCGTATCTTCAGTCTCACCAGAACGATGTGAAATTATAGTAGTGAAATTATTTTCTTTTGCTAATTTAATCGACTCCAAAGTTTCTTTTAGTGTACCTATTTGATTTACTTTAACTAAAATAGAATTACCCGCACCCTCTGCAATACCTTTTTGTAATCTTTTTTTATTTGTAACAAATAAATCATCACCAACCAACTGAACTTTTTTTCCTATTGTGGATGTTAAATTAGACCAACCATCCCAATCATCCTCTGACATTCCATCTTCAATAGAATAAATTGGATAAGCATTTACCAATTTCTCTAAATATTTTATCATCTCATCAGAAGACAAAACAATTTTTTCTCCTCGTAAATCATATTTGTTATTTTTATAAAATTCAGTTGATGCAACATCAAGTGAAAGATAAATATCTTTTCCAGGTTTAAAACCTGCATTCTCGACTGATTTTAAAACTGTTTCTATGACTTCACTAGAACTATTTATGTTAGGAGCAAATCCACCTTCATCACCAACATTTGTGTTTAAACCTTTTGATTTTAAAAGTGACTTTAATGAATGAAATATTTCGCAACCATATTGAAGTGCATCTGAAAAATTATTTGCACCTATAGGAGCAACCATAAATTCTTGAATATCAACGTCGTTATCTGCATGTGATCCTCCATTAATAATGTTCATCATTGGAACTGGAAGACTCATTGTATTTTCTTTACCAAGAAAAGAATACAATTCATGATCTTCAGAAGAAGCTAAACATTTTGCAAAAGCTAAGCTTGCAGCAAGCATTGCATTAGCACCTAAATTTGATTTATTTTCCGTACCATCTAGTTCTAATAAAAAATCATCAAAAGAAGAAATATCTTCAAATGATTTTCCAACTAGTTCATTAGAAATTGTATCATTAATATTTCCTACCGCTTTCAAAACTCCTTTACCTATATATTTGGATTTATCATTATCTCGCAATTCTAGAGCCTCATGCACTCCAGTAGATGCCCCACTTGGAACCGCAGCTCTTCCAAAAATAGAATTCTCAAACTCTATATCGCATTCAACAGTTGGATTTCCTCTGCTATCTATTATTTGTCTTGCTTTTATATTTGTTATTTTAGGCATGGTTTTTCGCTATATCATCAAATTGTTTGAGTTGAATTAATAAATTTTTTAAATCTTTTATATTAATCATGTTTGGTCCATCACTAGGGGCATTATCTGGATCATTATGTGTTTCTAAAAATAAACCAGCTACACCAATAGATATAGCAGCTTTGCATAAAGAAGGGATATGTTCTCTTTGACCGCCACTTTTATCACCTAATCCTCCCGGTTGTTGAACGGAATGAGTTGCATCAAAAATTACCGGGTATTCATATCTTTTCATAATATCTATACCTTTAAAATCATTTACTAGTGTGTTGTAACCAAAAGATGTTCCTCTTTCAGTTATCATTATGTTTTTATTATTTGTAGTTTCTATCTTCGTGAATATATTTTTAACATCAGTTGGTGATAAAAATTGACCTTTCTTAACATTAATAATTTTATTTGTTCTACCTGCAGCTAATAATAAATCTGTTTGACGGCATAAAAAAGCAGGTATTTGGAGAATATCGATAATACTATCTTGTTTTAATTGATTGCATTGATCTTCATTATGGACATCGGTTAGTATTGGTAAATTTAAATTAGTTTTAATTTTTTCAAATATTTTTAATGCCTCATCAATCTTAATACCTCTGTCACTATTAATACTTGATCTATTTGCCTTATCAAAACTAGATTTAAAAATTAAATTAATACTAACATCATCACATATTTTATATAGCTGTTCTGCAATCATCAGTGAGTGACTTTCATTTTCTATTACGCATGGACCTGCAATTAAAACAAATGGAGAATTATTTGAGATAGAAAAATTTTTTAGATTCATACTAATCATTAATTGCAGCCTTTATAAATGAAACGAAAAGAGGATGAGGATCTAATGGTCTTGATTTTAATTCTGGATGAAATTGAACTCCTATAAACCATTTATGTTTTTTACTCTCAAGCACTTCAGGTAATAATCCATCTGGTGACATACCAGTGAAATAATAACCTTTGTTTTCAAATTTTGATAGAAATTTCTGATTTACTTCGTATCTATGTCTGTGTCTCTCGCTAATTACTTTATTTTTATATATAGAAAAGATTTTTGAATTTTTTTTCAAAACAGCTTTGTATGCTCCAAGGCGCATAGTTCCACCCTTGTCACTATTTTTATCTCTTTTTTCGATCTTATTTTTATTTACCCATTCTGTCATTAACCCTACAACTGATTTAGTAGTTTTCTTAAATTCTGAAGAATGAGCATTTTTAATTTTTAATACATTTTGTGCTATTTCGATAACAGCTAACTGCATTCCAAGACAAATTCCAAAAAAAGGAATATTGTTTTCTCTCGCATATTTGATGGCATTAATTTTTCCATTAATACCACGAATACCAAAACCACCTGGAATTAGAATTCCATCACAACCTTTTAATTTTTTCATTAAACTAAAGTTATTTTCTTTTTCAGAATTAATCCATTGAATATCTACATCAGCAGAATTTTCTATACCTCCGTGAACCAATGCTTCATTAAGTGATTTATAACTATCTTTAAGATTTGTGTATTTTCCTACTACTGCAATTTTCACTTTATGTTTTCTTTTTTTAATTTTTTTTTGAAGATCGATCCAGGGCTTTAAATTTAGTTTATGATTTTTTGGATTATAACCCAATTGTTTAAGGAGAGCCTCGTCCAAACCATATTTAGAATACAATGAAGGAACTTCATAAATTGATATAGCATTCAATGCAGGAATAACTGACTCTTTTTTTACATTACAAAATAAAGATATTTTAGAAATTGAGTCCTTATCTATTGGTTGTTCTGATCTACACATAATTATATCTGGTTGAATACCAGCATTGAGAAGTTCTTTAACAGAATGTTGAGTAGGTTTTGTTTTTAACTCACCTGCTGAACTTAAATATGGAATATAAGTCATGTGTATTAATGCTGATGAAATATTTTTATCGTTTCTAATTTGTCGTATTGCTTCTAAGAAAGGTAGAGATTCAATATCTCCAACTGTTCCTCCTATTTCATAAATTGCGATATCTTCATTTTTTAAATCACTATTAATAAATGATTTTATTTCATTAGTAACATGAGGAATTACCTGAATTGTTGAACCAAGGTAATCTCCTTTTCTTTCTTTTAGCAGAACATTGGAATAAATCTTACCTGACGAAACACTATCTGATTGTTTAGCGGACTGATTTGTGAATCTTTCATAATGACCAAGATCTAAATCTGTTTCTGCACCATCATCAGTAACGTAAACTTCTCCATGTTGATATGGACTCATTGTTCCTGGATCAACATTTAGATACGGATCTAACTTTCTAATCCTTACTTTAAATTTTCTACTTTTTAGAAGAGTTGCTAGAGAGGCCGAGGCTATACCTTTTCCAAGAGATGAAGCGACGCCACCCGTAATAAAAACAAAATGCATTACGGAATACTGTGATACATAATAGATCTATTTATAGCAAGATATAATTAATTATTTTCTGGTATAGATGGTTCTTCAGAAGTTTCTTCGGTGTTAATCGAAGGAAGTGACTCTAATACATTACGATCTGATCCAATAGATGCAGTTATTGTTAGAACAACACTCATTATCATGAACAATCCTGCCGTTATAGCAGTTAACCTAGAAAGTAAGTTTGCAGTGCCTCGTGCTGACATTAATCCAGTTGAAGTTCCTCCACCAAGACCTAAGCTATCGTTATCAGAACCTTGTAATAAAACTAAGATAACTAAAGCAATAGCAAGTATAAGCTGAATTATTACTAAAGTTGTCATATTTGCGCTTTATATTAAATTGATTCTATTTATCAAGAAATAATTGTATTGAATTCATCAACTTTTAATGATGCCCCACCAATTAAGCAGCCATCTACTTGACTTAATTCAGTAATTTCATTTGAATTTGAAGATTTAACAGAACCTCCATAAAGAACCCTAAAGTTCCTAAATTTAGTATCACAATTTTTAATTTGTTCGTGTACTTGATTTATCTCATCCAAAGTTGGTGTTAATCCTGTTCCTATTGCCCAAACTGGCTCATAAGCAATTAATGCATTATGATGATTTGCTAAATTGGGAATACTATCTTTAATTTGCGTAGATAAGATTTCTTCTGTTAAGTTTTTTTCTTTCTGCTCTAAGGTTTCACCTATGCATATCACCGGTATTATATTTTTTTCAATAAGGTTTGAGCTTTTAATATGTACAATATTATTTGTTTCGGCAAAGTATTGTCTTCGTTCAGAATGTCCAACCAAACAAAAATCAATATTATTATCTCTCAGCATTGAGGCGGATAATTCTCCTGTGTAAGCGCCCTCTTTATAGGAAGAGACATCTTGTGCGCCACAAAATAAGCTTTCATTATTTCGTTTTAGTGATTTTAAGTAAATTGAAGGTGAGCAGATAATCGTACAATTATTAGAATTAACTTTTAATTTTTCATAATAATCTTTTAAAAATGAGGAATTTCCATTTAATTTCCAATTTGCTATAAAAATTGAGGAATATTTATCAAGATTTACCATAATTACTTTTATTTATAGAAACTAATATTATAGAAGCAATAGAAATTTTATGAGAGCAATTAGAAATTCTTGGATTGGCATTGGATTAGCTATACTTTTTGCAGCAAGCTTATTTTTTTTTCGTGGCTCACAAAGATATTCCAATTTATTTAATTCTGATAATTTTGTAGCGAATATCTCGGGCACACCAATTTCAACAACAAAATTTCTAAGATCAATGGATATGAACATTAATCAATTCTCTCAAATGATTGGAAGTAAATTAACTGGTGATCAAATTAGAAGTTTTCAAGTTCATCAAATTGCTCTTCAAAATTTAGTGAATAATGCAATTTTCGAAAATGAGTTTGATAAAATAAATTTTATTTTAGATGACACAACAATTGCAAAAGAAACAAAAAGAAATTTTCCAAATCTATACATTAACAATAATTTAGATGATGAAATGTTAAATACCTTTTTAAGAAGACAAGGCTTGAAAATTGAAGATCTTGTGAATTTAATTAATTATGAAACTAGAGCTAATGTATTCGATAACCTTTTCTTTCAAAAGAATTATCCATTACAACTGCAAATAGACTTTAATAAGCATGATAATCAAAGTAGAGATATTGAGTTACTTAAAATACCTTATGACGGAATAAAACTAGAAAACTACAATAAAGATCAAATTACAAAAGATAATAAAGAACTATTAGATTATTTTAATAATAACTCAGCTGCATATATGACAAAAGAAGAAAGAGATATTTCATATATATTAATCAATAAAAATGATTTTAGAGATAATTTTTCACCTTCTGAAAATAGTGTTAAAGAATACTATAATAACAATAAAAAATTATTTATTAATCCAGAAGAAAGAAGCTTTAAGCAATTTAATTTTAAATCAAAAGAAGAAGCAAATGAGTTTAAATTGAGTGTTTCTGGAAAAACTAATGAAGAAATTATTAAATATGCAGAAGAAAATAATATAATTTTCAATGAATTTAAAAATGTTGATAGAAATAAAGTTTTAGAGCAACTTGCAAATGCAATATTTGAATTAGAAAAAGGAAGTATATCAGATGTAGTCCAAACTACCTTGGCATATCATATAATTATATTGGATGAAATTTTACCAGAAAAAGAATTAAAATTTGATCAAGTTAAGAATGAAATAAATAATACATTAATCAATTTTGAAGTAGATAATTACTTCATTGAATTAAAATCAAGTCTAGATCAACAAATACTTGATGGATTTTCAATTACTGAAATAGCAGATCAAAATAATCTTAAATTAATCAATAAGAAAAAAATTTTAAACAATACTAACGAAGATGACCCTACTTTAAGTAACGTAATTGCATTTTCTTTTACACAAAATAAAGATTTTGTTAGTGATATAGTTGATATTGATAATGATACTTCTTTTATTGTAAATATCGATGACATATATCCATCAAATATAGAGAGTATCGATAATATCTTTGAGAGTGTTTTAAATGATTTTATATTTACAAAAAAAACTGAACAAGCAGAAAATATTTTTGAAAATAATAAAGAGATCTTCACTAATATAAGTAAATTTTATGCAACTAATCCAGAAAATTTAAATTTATCTTTAAAGACTAATGATGAATTACCAATATCTTTTAAACAAAAGATTTTTGAAACTGATATTGATAAAGTAGCTTTTGGATCAGATGAAAATGCTATTTATTTTGCTAATATTAAAAGTATAAAGATGCCTGAAGAAGGTGAAAATACCTCCAGCCTTAATTTAATAAGCGAGTTGAAAACAGCATTTGGTAGTGAGATTATTAAGACAAAAGAAATTTCGTTCAATGATGAACTGATAAATGGTCTTTTATCTCAGTATAAATGAGTCTAGAAAAAAAAAATTTTATTAGCCAATACAACAAAGGCTTACCACAAATATTAAAAAAAAATCTTATTGCTGATATTGAAACACCATTTTCATCATTATTAAAAATTAGTAAATCAGAAAAATATTCCTTTCTTTTAGAGTCAGTAGAAGGCGGAAGTAAAAGAGGACGTTACTCATTACTTGGTTGTGATCCAGATTTAATTTGGACAGTTGAGAAAGGTAAGGCAAAAATAAAATATTTGGATCATAATTTTGATTATAAACTAGATCAAAAGCCAATTCATAGTCTTAAAGAACTTGTAAAAAATTCAAAATTTAAAAATAATGAAATTGACGTTCCCTTCCCAACACTAGTTGGATATCTAGGATATCCAATGATTCAATATATTGAAAAAATTAAACTAAGTAATAAGGACAATATAAAAATACCTGATGCAATTTTAATCAGACCAAAAATTGTTGCAGTTTTTGATAATATTAAAGATATTATTTCCCTTATGACAGTTACGTATCCAAGTAAAAAAATCTCAGCAGAAAAAGCCTATAGAAAAAATAAATTACTTATTGATAAAACAATTAAGAAGTTAGAAAAAAGTATTTTAAAACCTGCGCAAAAGAAAAATAAAAAATCTAAATTAAAATTTAAATCAAATTTCAAGAAAGAACAATTTTATAAAATTGTAAATAAAGCAAAAGAATATATTAAAAATGGAGATATCTTCCAAGTTGTGCCTTCACAGAGATTTGAAACAAAATATAATTTAAAGGCAGTCAATCTTTATAGATCGTTAAGAAGACTAAATCCATCTCCTTATCTTGTAAATCTTAACTTCGATAAAATTGGCCTTGTTGCATCTAGTCCAGAATTAATGGTTCAATTAAGAAACAAAAAAGTTACGATAAGACCAATTGCTGGAACAAGAAAAAGAGGAAAGAATGCCTCTGAAGACCTTTATTTATCTAATGACTTACTGAATGATAAGAAAGAACTCGCAGAACACTTAATGCTTTTAGATTTAGGAAGGAACGATGTTGGTCGCGTTGCTAAAAAAGGAACAGTGAATGTTACTGAAAAGATGATTATAGAATACTACTCTCATGTAATGCATATTGTTTCAAACGTTGAGGGAAAAATAGATAATAATTTAGATGCTCTAGATGCTTTAATGGCTGGATTTCCAGCAGGTACAGTTTCTGGTGCACCAAAAATACGAGCGATGGAAATCATAGAGGAACTTGAAAATTTAAATAGAAGTTTTTATGCTGGTTGTATGGGTTATTTTGATTCTAATGGAGACATGGATACTTGTATTAGTTTGAGGACTGGGCTTGTAAAAGATAATAAATTATATATCCAAGCTGGTGCTGGGATAGTTTATGATTCTGTTCCAAAAAATGAACATCAAGAAATTTTGAATAAAGCAGGTGCTTTAATGGCAGCAGCTGAGGATTCATACAAATTTGATATATGATATTACTGATAGATAATTATGATAGTTTTACTTACAATGTAAAACACTATTTATTGGATTTAAATCAGAAGGTTGTTGTTTTTAGAAATGACAAAATTTCTATAAATAAAATTCGTAAATTAAAACCTAAATCAATAGTTATTTCACCAGGTCCGTGCACACCAAATGAAGCTGGAATAAGTCTTAATATCGTTGCAGAATTATCAAAACAATTTCCTATACTTGGCATTTGTTTAGGACATCAAACTATTGGTCAAGCTTTTGGAGGTAAAATCATTAAATGCAAAGAAATCATGCACGGAAAAGTTGATACAATTAATCACTTTGGACACTCTATATTTAAAAATGTAGAAAGAAAATTTAAAGCAACTAGATATCATTCTCTTATAATTGATAAAAGAACTATGCCAAAAGATTTTGTAATTACTGCTGAAACAAATAATAAGATTATAATGGGTATTGCACATAAAAAATTACCAATATTTGGACTACAATTTCATCCAGAAAGTATAGGTACTGATATGGGTAAAATTATTTTAAAAAACTTTTTAAACTTAGTAAAATAATGGATCAAACTTTAATATTAAATAAAATTCTCGAACAACAAGATCTGAATATTGAAGAGAGTATGTATATATTCAATAAAATTATGAGTGGGGAATTAGATGATATTAAAATTACATCAATACTAATTGGTTTAAAGTTAAAAGGTGAAACAAAAGAAGAAATTATCGGTGCGGCCAAAGTAATGAGAGAGAAATCTCTAAAAATAAACTCTCCTGAAAATACAATTGATACTTGTGGCACTGGTGGAGATATGAAAGACACATTAAACATATCAACAAGTGCAGCAATAGTTGCTGCAAGCGCTGGTGTTACTATAGCAAAGCATGGCAATCGTTCGGTTAGTTCAAAATCAGGTTCTGCAGATATGCTAGAAAAAATAGGTTATAAGATTACAAATAATGTAGAAGATTTAGAAAACTCATTATCAAATAAAAATTTTTGCTTTTTATTTGCTCAAAATCATCATTCTGCTATGAAGAATGTAATTAATGTTCGTAAGAATTTAGCTACACGTACAATTTTTAATTTATTAGGCCCTCTTACAAATCCTGCTAAAGCAAGTAAACAGCTTCTAGGTGTCTATTCAAGAGATTTAGTTTCTATGCATTGTAATTGCTTAAAAGAACTAGGTTCTGAAAAAGCTATGGTTGTTCATGGATTGGATGGTTTAGATGAAATAAGCTTATCAGATAATACTCTAATAAATGAATTGAAAGATAATAAAGTTCTGGAATACAATTTTGATCCAAGAGACTATGGTTATGATTTAATTAAATTAGAAGATATAAAAGGTGGAGATCCAGAATATAATGCAAATTGCTTTAATAAAATGATTAATGGTAATTATAGAGAATTTCAAATGATTGTAGAAATAAATGCAGGAGCGGCAATATATTTATCCAATTTAAGAAATAATCTAAAAGATAGTTTTGATTTAGCAAAAAAAACAATTGAGGAAGGAGTTACAAAAAATTTTGTAAACTCACTAATTAATGAGTAATATACTTCAAAAAATTTGTGATTATAAATCTAAAGAATTAGAAGAAACAAAAAAAAGATGTTCTTTTAAAACATTAGAAAAATTAATTTCCTCAAAATTAGAGAAACGTGAATTTAAAGAAAAATTACTTTCAGCTCAAAAAAATAAAAAAAATTTTATAATTGGCGAAGTAAAAAAACAAAGTCCAAGTGCAGGTGAAATAATTTCAGATTACAAACCAGAAGACATTGCCATTTTATATGAAAGATCAGGTGTTGGAGCATTATCGATTTTAACAGAAAATAAATATTTTTTAGGCAATATTGATCATTTATCTCTGGTTAAAAAGAAAACAAATTTACCTATTTTAAGAAAAGATTTTATTATTGATAAATATCAAATTTTAGAAAGTAAGATTTATCAAGCAGACTGTATATTGTTAATTTTATCAATTTTATCAGATAATCAGGCAATAGAATTTATAAATTATGCAAATGAATTAAAATTAGATTGTATTATAGAGGTTCATGATGAAGACGAACTGAAAAGAGCAATCAAATTAGATTACCCTGTTATCGGAATTAATAATAGAAACCTTAAAAGTCTTGAAATCAATTTAAATAATTCAATAAATTTGAATCAAAATTTAACAAATGATTATATTTTAATTGCAGAAAGTGGAATTAAAACTTCTGATGATATAAAAAAATTTAATTCAACAGGGATATATAATTTTTTAATTGGAGAAAGTTTGTTAAAATCTAAAGATAAAGAAAAGAAAATTGGAGAATTACTTTTAAATGAGTCATATAAATAAAAAAGGAAATCCTTATATAATTGACATATCAAATAAAGATGTCACAGAAAGAGTAGCAGTTGCCTCTGGTGAAATTAAATTCGATAAAGAAACATATAAAAAAATAAAATCATTTGAGACAAAAAAAGGGAACCTAGAAAAAACTGCAATTATTGGGGGTATTATGGGAGCAAAAGAAACTTCTAGATTGATACCGCTTTGTCATAATATTCCAATCAATCACATAAATATTGAGGTTATAAAAAATGATAAAAAATTTACTTTTATTATCAAAAGTACAGTTAAAACAAATGCAAATACTGGTGTGGAAATGGAGGCATTAACCGCCGTTACAATTAGTTGTCTTACAATTTATGATATGTGTAAGTACTTAAATAAAAAAATTAAAATACAAAATATACATCTATTGTCAAAAACAGGTGGTAAATCTAATTTTTAAATGACTGAAATATATAGATTATTATATTTGTTCTTGTTTTGATCTTTGAGAACATATATAGAACTATAATGCTTACTAAAAAACAAAAAGAGCTATACGATTATTTAAAGAATTACATTTCAAGCAATGATATCTCCCCTTCTTTTGAGGAAATGAAAAGTGCAGTTAATCTGAAATCAAAGTCAGGTATTCATAGATTAATAACAAGTCTAGAAGAAAGAGGTTTTATTAAGAGATTAAAGCACAAAGCAAGAGCAATGGAAATTATTAATAAAGACAGTATTGATAATGAAAATTCTTTGTCGAATAGCATTAATATCCCATTAGTTGGTGCAATAGCTGCAGGTGAAGCAATAGAAGCTATTGAAAATGCTGATGAATTTGTTTCAGTGCCCTCTTCAATGACATCACCAAATGCTAAATATTTTGGATTAAAAGTAAAAGGTCTATCTATGATAGATAAAGGAATATTTGACGGTGATATTGCTGTGATAAAAAAGACAAATAATGTTGAAAATGGAAAAATTGCAGCTGTTATTACACAGGATAATGAGGTTACTCTAAAAACTATTAAATTTGATCGAAACAAAGTGTTGTTAATTCCTGCTAATCAAAGTTTTCAGACAAAGGAATATGAAGCAGGTGAAATCCAAGTCCAAGGGACTTTATCTGGTATTATAAGAAAATATAATTAATAGTTTATCTTAATATTAAGATGACTATGTTAAAAACACGATTTGCACCCTCTCCTACTGGCAATCTACATCTTGGAAGTGCTAGAACTGCTTTAATTAATTATATTGTAAGTAAGAAATCAGCATCATCTAAATTTTACTTAAGAATTGAAGATACAGATCATGAAAGATCAAAACAAGAATACACAGATAACATAACTAATTCTTTAAAATGGCTTGGGCTTAATTGGGATGAGGAAATTCAAGTTCAGTCTAAAAGATTATCAAGGCACCAAGAAATTGCCAGAGAATTACTGCAAAAAAAGCAGGCTTTTAAATGTGTATGTTCTGAAGAAAAAATAGCTAGCCAAAGAAAATTAATTAAAGAAAATAAAAATTATTCTAAAAAAATATGTACTGAATGTAAAAATGATAATGATATTCAAAGTAGAGATGAAGGTTTTGTAGTTAGATTAGATGTGCCAGATAAAGGCAATTTAAAAATTAATGATACTATTCAAGGAGACGTTACAGTAGCAAATTTAGAGTTAGATGATTTTATTTTACTAAGAAAAGATCAATCACCCACGTATATGTTATCTGTAGTAGTGGATGATCATGATTTAGGAATCAATTATATTATTAGAGGTGACGATCATTTTATTAATACTTTTAGACAATACTACATATATAAATTTATGAATTGGGATTTACCTCAATATGCTCATATTCCTCTTATTCATGGAGAAGATGGAACAAAATTATCAAAAAGACATGGGGCAGTTAATATTTTAGATTTAAAAAATAATGGATATTTAAAAGAAGCTATTATTAATAACCTGATACTTTTAGGTTGGTCAAATAACAAAGAGAAATCAGAAACTATTGAATTAGATGAAATAATTGAAAATTTTGAAATATCAAATTTATCTAAATCATCTAGTATATTTAGTTTTGATAAATTAGATTTTTTTAACAATTTTTATTTAAGAAAAGAAAACGGAATAGAAGAATTCATAAATTTTTGTGAAAGTGATGTTGAATTAAATAAATACCTACAAAAAGATGAGACAAAAATGAAAAATATTTTTAATGTCTATAAAAAAGATATGAAAAAACTAAGTGATTTGAATGATACAATTAAAGTTTATTTTGAGCAAAATTATAAAATAAATAAGACAGAAAAACTGACCTCAGAATTTGATAGTATTTTTAAAGAATTTTTAAATTTAATTAGAGCAATAAATGATTGGAATAGAGATAGTATTCAAAATGTAATTAATGATTTTTTAAAAAATAATAAAATTAAATTCCCCGTTTTAGGTAAACCAATTAGATTTTTATTAATAAATTCCTATCAAGGGCCTTCAATTTCTGATATTTTTGTAATATTAGGTAAAAAAGATACTATTGATAGATTAAATCAATATAGAGATAATTAAATATGGCTGATTACGAAGATAAGAAAGTTAACGATAAACAGTTTACTCTATTCAACAATGAGAGTGGTAAATCTTATCAAATTCCACTTATTGAAAGTAAAGATGGTCCAAATGTTTTGGATATTCGTAAACTTTATCAAGAAACAGGCTTATTTACTTTTGATCCAGGTTTTACTTCAACTGCATCATGTGAATCAGGAATAACTTACATAGATGGTGAAAAAGGAATTTTACGTCATAGGGGATATGATATTCATGATTTAGCCTCAAAAAGTGAATTTCTTGAAGTTTGTTATCTTTTACTGCACGGTGAATTACCGTCACCTGAAGACAAGCAGAAATTTAAAGATGTAATAACCAATCATACAATGTTGCATGAGCAACTAGTAAATTTATACAGAGGTTTTCGAAGAGATGCGCACCCTATGGCAATTATGGTAGGTGTTGTTGGCGCCCTTTCGGCCTTTTATCATGACAGTACTGATTTTTCAGACATTAATCAAAGAATGATTGCCTGTCATAGATTAATAGCAAAAATTCCCACAATAGGTGCAATGGCTTATAAATATTCAATAGGTCAACCATTTGTTTATCCAAGAAATGATCTTTCTTATGCTGAAAATTTTTTATACATGACATTTTCTGTGCCATCAGAAGATTACAAAGTGAGCCCAAAAATTGTCAGAGCAATGGATAGATTTTTTACTTTGCATGCTGATCATGAACAAAATGCATCAACTTCAACAGTAAGATTAGCAGGATCCTCTGGCGCAAATCCTTTTGCTTGTATTGCTGCTGGTATTGCATCTTTATGGGGACCAGCTCATGGTGGAGCTAATGAAGCAGTAATTAAAATGTTAGAAGAAATTGGAGATGTATCAAATATACAAAAATTTATAGATAAAGCTAAAGATAAAAATGACTCTTTTAGATTAATGGGTTTTGGTCATCGAGTTTATAAAAACTATGATCCAAGAGCCACTGTGATGAAAGAAAGTGCGCATGAGGTTTTAGAAGAGTTAAATATGCAAGATGATCCATTGCTTAAAATTGCAATAGAATTAGAAAAAATAGCTCTTAAAGATGAATATTTTATTAGCAAAAAATTATTCCCAAATGTAGATTTCTATTCAGGTATAATTTTAAAAGCATTAGGTTTCCCTACAAGCATGTTTACAGTGCTATTTGCAATAGGAAGAACTGTAGGATGGATATCACAATGGAAAGAAATGATAGAAGATCCTATTAATAAAATTGGTAGACCTCGTCAATTATACACTGGTTATAAAGCTAGGCCTTATCAAGTTGAATCTTCTAGAGAGAAAAAATCAATTTTTAATTGGCTTTGGAAGAAGGATTAATTAACTTATTTATTCGATTAACACTTACATCATAAGGGCTAAAATCATTAACAATTTCTTTAAGATGCATATTAATTGAGTTAATTTGAGTTTCTTGTTTTTTTCTATCATTAAATAAATTTAGAAAAATATTTAATAATTTTTTTTCAGTTAAATTTGAGTTAACAACTTCTGGAATAATCATCTCGTTACTTATAATATTTAATAGATTTGCATATTTCACTCTTACAAAAGGCTTGATTAAAATTTCTGTGAAATAATTAAGTTTATAGATTACTATTTGAGGAATATTTCTTTTGGCAATTTCTAAAGAGGCAGTACCAGAGCAAGTTATACTTATATAAACATCTTCATAATATTCATCAAATTTACTAATATCAGTTAAGATTATAGTCTCAGTTTTCCATTGCTTAGTATTTTCTTTAATTAAAGAGGCAAGATGAGGCAAAGTTGGAATAAATATTTTATAATTAAGATTATTCTTAGATATATATTTTTCAATATAACTGAAATATTTCATAAGTTTCAATACTTCATTTTGTCTACTACCTGGTAAAAAAGAGAGGTACTTATATTTACCTTTTTTCTCTCTTTTTTTTATATGAAAAATTGGATGCCCAATAAAAGTTTTATTTAGATTATTAAAATTAAAATATTTTTTTTCAAAATTAAACAATAGAAAAATTTCATCAAAAATATTTGCAAATTTCCTTGCCCTATATGATCTCCAAGCCCAAACAGTTGGAGCAACTACATGTATTATTTTATTTTTATAATTTGATTTTCTTAATTGGTTTACAAGGTTATAATTAAAATCTGGCGAATCTATGGTTAAAACTAAATCATAATCATTTTTAATAATATAGTTTTTTAATCTTCTTATCATTTTTAAATATTTTGAAATTGAAAGTATTATTTCAAAAAGCCCAATAGATTTAAATTCTGATAAATCATAAATTTTATTAGAAATATATTTTTCAGATTGTTTGCCGCAAACTCCATCAAATTGGTATTTATCTATATTCATTCTTGATAAAATATTTAAACAAATATTTTCACCAGATTGTTCAGTACAACAAACAAAAATTTTTATTTTTTTCAATTTAGATCGACTGATGAGATAAATAAGTTATTTTGACTAGCATAATCAATAATTTTTTTCTTATCTAAAATTAAACACTTATTTTTTTGCAAAAATACACCTTCATAATTATATTTTTTTAAATTTTTCATAGTATCTAAGCCAATTAAAGGAATATCAATTAGATTACTCTGGTTTTGTTTTGAAAATTTAAATAGTACACCATTATCATCTTTTCTTTTATATTCTTTGCATCTTTTTAACAATTCATCTGTGCCTTCTATAGCTTCTAATCCTAAAACTAATTGATTTTGAATTATCATAGCCTGACCAACATCTAATTTCTTATAAATATGATATATTGGTTTTGCTTTTTTTAAATTTAGAATTGCATTTTTAGAAGGCTTGATTTTTGTTAAATTTATTTCAGTTGAAAATAATTCTTTGCAATATTTTGTCCAATTAAAAAAAATATATCCTTTAGTTTCAAAGTATTTTTTTAAGCTCATTAAAAGATTGTTGTCTCCTTTTTTTTCTAATAAAAGACTTTTAGCAAGTAACAATGTTGGCAAATCAAAACCTAAATCTTTAATACCAGGTCTTTTTATACTTCCTGCAAATATTATATGTTTTATTTTATTTGAATCTAAAACTTTAAAGATTTTTTTTACTGATAAGATATCTAAATCTACAACATGATGGTTATTATAAAATTTATTATTTTTATTATTTAAAGATAAAAATGTAACATCATAATTTTTACTTAATAGTGATTTACCAATATATAGAGGCAAATTACCATCTCCAGCAATAATTCCTATTTTAGTCATTTTCAAAAGTGGTAATACCTCTTTTTGAATTTGAGTTCAGAAATTCAATTACTTCCTTAATTTCTAAAATTTCAGAACTTTCAACAAAATTATTTTTAATATTATTTTCAATTGTATCATTTTTATCAAAAATTATATTTATGAGATTTTTAATTTCATTGATTGCATTAGATGTTAAGCCTTTTCTTTTTAAACCAATAAGGTTTAAGCTTTTCAAATTTTCTCTTATTCCTGTATACAAACCATATGGAATGATATCTTTTTCAACACCGCTCATACCACCAATCATTGCATATTTTCCTATTCTAACAAATTGATGAATTGCTGAATTACCTCCTAAAATTGCATGATGATCAATTTCAACATGTCCTGCAAGAGTGGCATTATTCGCTAAAATAACATTTGATTTAATAATACAATCATGTGCCACATGCGAACCTACCATAAATAAACAATTATTAGATATTATTGTATTTAATCCCCCTCCAGATGTTCCTGGATTTACGGTAACATTTTCTCTAAATTTATTGTTACTGCCAATTTTTAGATACGATTTTTCTTTATTATATTTTAAATCTTGAGGTTCAGAACCAATTGAACAAAATGGAAAAAAAGTATTACTATTTTCTATTGTTGTATCTCCAACGATAGAAACATGGGAAATTAAATTATTATTTTCTCCAATTTTAACCCCATCCCCAATGATACAGAAAGGGCCAATATGTGTTGTTTCATGAATTTCTGCATTTTTTGCAATAACAGCTGATGGATGTATCATTTGTATAACCTTATTAAATTATGAAAATGTAACTTAAAATAAATAAAATATTTCTGATTATTACTTATAAGTAATCATAGCGGAAAATTCAGCTTCACTAACCTTAACATTTTCTTTAAAGCATGTGCCTTCAAACTTATATACATCTCTTACACTATTTAGAAACTTTACTTCGAATGATACTTTTTCATTTGGAAGAATTGGTTTTCTAAATTTTGCTTTATTAACACTCATAAATAATACTGATTTTTCATCATAATCTTTAAGTTTATAAGATACAACAATACCAGCTGTTTGCGCCATTGCTTCAACGATTATTACGCCAGGAACTATGGGATTATTTGGGAAATGTCCTTTAAAAAAATACTCATCATTTGAAAAAAATTTTTCTGACTTTCCATGTTCACCTGGTGTTATTATTTCACATGTATCCACAAATAAAAAAGGATCTCTATGTGGTATTAATTTATTAATTTCTTCAATATCTAATTTCATTTTTTTAAACTATTTCTTATAACTTCTTTTTTCCATAAATTTATATCTTTTGCAGGAAATCCGGCCACGACATTATTATCAGGTATATTTTTAGTAACACCACTTTTTGCGGCTATTGTAACATTGTCTCCAATGACTAAATGGCCTGCTACACCAGCTTGACCACCAATTTTAATGTTGCTACCTATTTGAGTACTTCCAGCAATACCAACTTGAGCAGCAATAACAGCATAATCTCCTATAGAAACATTGTGTGCTATTTGGACTAAATTATCAATATTTGAAAATTCTCCAATAACTGTCGAATCAAAAACAGCTCTATCTATTGTTGTATTAGAGCCAATTGATGAATTTTTTCCTATAATTACATTACCAGTATGATTAATTTTTTGCTTAGTTTTCATTTCAAAACCAAAACCAGTTCCACCAATTCTTGCACCTGACTGAATTACGCAATTTTCCATAATGATTGAATTTGAAATTGTTACATTATCATGAATTACTACATTCTTATTTATTATTACATTTGGACCAATACTAGAGCTAGGCCCGATATATACATTTTCAAAAATTTCAGTTTCTTGATGTATCACACAAAAAGGATTTATCTGCACATTCTTATGCAGATTACTTTGTGAATTTATGATTGCATTTTTAGATAATATACCATTTGACTTAAAACTATCCTCACTTTGTATATTACTAATTAAAGCCAAAGCCAAATAAGGCTCTTTTACTATTATTGGCTCACAATTTTTTGGCAGATGTTCTTTATATTGATTCTCTATTATACATGCTTTTGCTTTTATATTCTTTAGGCTGTCTAAATATCTTTGATTTGAAAAAAAAGATAAATCTTTATCTGATGCATTTGAAATAGTTTTAACACCCGAAAAGATCTCATCATCAGATATATTCGAGAATACTTCAATAGAATTTTTATTTAATAATTCTTTAATTTCTTTAAATTTAATTTTTTTCAAAATTTATATATTCCAGTTTTAAATCTATATTTTGTAATTTTTCTTTAATACTATCAGTTATATCTATAGAATTAGAAGCTATTAAATAACTTTCTGAATCTAAAATTAAATCTATCTGATTTTCGATAGCATATTTTTCTAATAATATAAATATTTCCTTTAAAATGGTCTCTTTGATATTTATAACTTGATTTTGATAATGTAAATTAAATTTTTCAACTGTATAAGTAAAATCTGCTAATTCTTTATTATAGTTATCAATTTGAATATTTATTTCTTTTTCATTCAAGATTAATTTTGATTGCTCTAAATCATTTAATTTATCATTTAATGCTATTTCTTTTAATTGGAATTTTTCATGATATTTTTTTTGATTAATTTCCATATCCTCCATTATTTCTTTATAAAAACTATTATCATTAATTAAAGATTGAATATTGACAACAGCAATTATTTGAGCAGCAATTATCTTAGATGAAAAAACAGTACAAGTTAAAATAATTAAATATATTAACTTCAATCTATATTTCCTACAGAGAATAAGAACATTCTTTTAATATCGTATTCCTCATCCATTAAAGGAAAACCCCAAGTAAATCCAATTGGTCCAACAGGTGAGTAATATCTAAAACCAAATCCAGCTGATGATCTTAAACTATTATCACTATTTGTTGGCGTGGTTTTATTCTCCCATAATAGGCCATAATCATTAAAAAAGTTTATGTAAATTGGAAAGTTTGAATTTTTAGTTAATTCATATGAATAATCAAATTTGGTTACTGCTAAATTATTTCCACCGACATAAGAAGTTCTTGAATTACGTGGACCAGCACCATAACTATCAAATCCTCTTAGCCACCTTCCGCCAAGTGCAAACTTATCATCAGTTAGTATATCATTATTACTTAAAGAGATAATATTTCCCAATTTTGCTTGCGCAGAAAAAATATGATTATTTTTATTATAATATTTTTTTAAAGTTAGAATATTTCTCATAAAGCCATTATTAGAACTTGTTGGCGTTTCTAGTGTATTATTAAAATTTAAATAATTTCCTTTTTTGGAAATAAATCCACGGTTAAGTGTTGAAAAACGAAAATTATTTTTAATAAGATAACTAATATTTTTACCAGATGAGCTCAATATTGAATTAGATACAGATGTTGAGTTTGTAATACTATAATCTTTCAAAACATATTCTAGATCTATATAATGAAAAAGATTCTTATTTAATTTATAATTGATACCAACACCAGAAGATAGTGTGTCTAATTTATATGAACTAGCATTTGAAAAATCCTCTTGTTTATAATTTATACTATAGCTAATATTTGCATCATTTTCATAAGATAATCTATCTGTAGTTATTAGCTTAAATTGATTTTTATCATCTGATGTATTAATAAGGAAGTCTAATGATCTACCAGTTCCATAAAAATTTCTTTCTCTTAACCCAGTTACAATTGCAAATCCATCTAAAGTACCTAGGGATACTCCTGCATTAAAAGTTCCTGTTTGTTTTTCTTCAACTTCTATTATTATATTTACTTTATCTTCATCCAAAACTTCTTCTTTAACTTCAACTGATTCAAATAATTGAAGTGAAATTAATTTTTCCCTTATTTCTTGTATTTGATTTTGATAAACTGAATCCCCTTCAACAATACCTAATTCCCGTCTAATTACATAATCATATGTTCTTGAGTTTCCAATAATATTAATTTGATTTGTGTATTTTGGAGTGATTGAATTTACCTGAAATAATACTTCAACATTCTTATTTTCTTTTTTCTCATATAAACTTATTTCAAAGTAATCGACACCATTATTAATTATTATAGATGAAATTTCTTTTTTTATTTCTTGAATTCTCTCCATTGAGAAAAAAGTTTGATTTAATAAAAACGTATCTATCTTATCGTTAATATAATCAATAACACGAGGCTTTAATATATTATTTTCATCAATAATTCTCAAAGCTGATAATGAGAAAATTTCTCCCTCATTAATAATAAAATAGATATTAACTTTATTTGACTTTAAATATTCAATCTGTGTTTCAACATTTACATCAAGAAAACCATTATTTTTATAATAATTTATAATGGTATATTTGTCTCTTTCAATATTTATTGGCTTAAAATTATTATTAGCAAAAATATTAATTATTGATTTAGTTTTTGATGTAATAATTTCTCTTATATCATCAGCTAAAATAGATTTATTACCATTTACAATAATTTTATTAATTTTAGTTATTTCTCCTTCAGAAATATTAAAAAATAAATCAACAGTGTTAGTTTTTTCATAATATTTTTCATAGTATTCAATTTCGATATTATTGTAACCAAAGGATTCATAAATTTTTTTTGTTTCATTAATAAACAAATTTAATGATTGATTATTTAAATTTACTAAATCTAATTCAGATGCAATGACTCGCAATTCTTCATCTTCTAATCTTTCATTATTATCAAAATACATTTTTCTAATATTAGGATATTCCTGAACAATTATATTATATTTATTATCTAAAAATTTAACTCTAACATCTGAAAAGAGATTTGATTCATTTAAAACTTTTATAATCTCATTACTATACTCTTCATCTAAATTTTGTGGAATATTTTTTAATAATGAAATAATAACGTTGGAGTCAGTAAAGTTATTGCCCTGTATTATAAATAAATTATCACTAGCTATAACAGCTTTACAAATAGAGAAACAAACTAATAAACTAATTAAAATATAATTTAGTTTTTGATAAATTTTGTTCAATTTCTTCATGATAGTTAATAATATCATTAATGTTGTTTACAGAAGAATACAAATTTAAAGAAGTAACTTTTTTAATAATTTTGTAAATATCTGTGTAATTAATTTTATTGTTTTTAAATAAATTTACCGCAAATTCATTTCCAACATTAAATTTAATCAAGTTTTGAGGAATTTCTTTATCGATATTATTAAAAAATTTATAAATTGGAAAAATATCATTTTTAACTTTATGAAAATTTAGATTATTAAAGTTTAGCAAATATTTATTCTTTTTAATCAAATTATTTTTATATTTTGAAGAAAGTAAAAAGTTTAAAATTGGTATTTTCATATCATTTTTGAAAAGATTGAGATGAGTTATATAATTTTTATATTCAATTGCAGAATGAACAATCGCTTCTGGATGAATAAGAATATCCATTTGGTTAAAAGGTATATCGAATAAATAATGGGCTTCAATTAATTCTAAACACTTGTTTACCAATGTAGCAGAATCAATACTATTTTTATATCCCATTTTCCATTTTGGATGATTTGTTGCTTGTAAAAATGTAATAGTTTTTAAATCATTAAATTTTTTTTTATAAAAAGGGCCACCCGATGCAGTAAGGATTATTTTATTTATATTATTTTTAGTTTGATTTGTTTTCTTAAAAAATTCATATAAAGAAAAGTGTTCTGAATCTAAAGGGAAAATATTTGTCTTAGAAAGATATTTTTTCTTTTTAAAAAGATGTCCAGCTGAAACAATTGACTCTTTATTTGCCAGTCCTAGGTTATCAGTATTTTTGATTATACTTTCTAGAAAATATAATGATTTATATCCAGATATTGCTAAAACACTTAAATTTGATTTACTTTCTAATAAATAATTTATTAATTCATTAAAATTTAAAATTTTTGTTTTATTAATTTTATAATTAAATTTTGGAAATCTATCAATATCATAAAGAAATGCATATTTTGGATTATATTTATAAATTTGTTTTTTGAGTAATTTGTAGTTAGATTTGGCACAAATTAAATTAATTTTTATATTTGTGAAATCTTTATCAATTAATTCTAAAGTTTTTTTTCCTATTACTCCCGTACTACCAAATATATTTATTTTCATATTCTAAAAGTTAATAAATATAGAATAAATAATAATAGAAAACAAAAAACTATCAAATCTATCAAAAACACCACCGTGACCAGGAATAAAATTACTTGAATTTTTTAAATTGTTTTTTCTTTTAAAATATGACTCAATAATATCTCCAGATAATGAAGAAGAAATTATTAAAATAATAAAAATAATTGATTGAATATCAATTAAAATATTAAAATAGTAAGAAAATGTAATTGCAAAAGAAAAAGATGCAATTATACCACCGGCTAAACCTTCAATTGTTTTATTTGGACT
>CACNUO010000012.1 GCA_902623585.1 uncultured Alphaproteobacteria bacterium
TGACTATAAAAAACAGGAAGTGCTGCAAAAATATCAGCATCTACTTCACTTGAAGTATTTGAATTTGATTGAACAATAACTCCATTTGCTTGGAAATTATTTAACGCTGTGATGTAATTATCAATAGCTGTTTGGTAACTAGTCACAAGTTGACCATCAATATCCATCCAAGTATCGTCTGTTCCATTTGCGTCATTGTAATGATCGTACAATGCATATTGAAATAATTGCGTTGTTGTATAACCAGAAAAATTAGCTATGTAATAATCTAGATCATCTGCATTGAAAGTATTTGATCCCCAACTTTGGTTTACAACAACAGCTGAATTACTTGTAAAGTCGTTCATACACGTTGTTAATTGGTTAAAACCAGTATCACTATATAAATTGATAGCACCTTCGCAATATCTCAAGTCTGCTTTATCAGCGACTCCTTCAGGTCCAGATCCGTCATCATCAGCTGCTAATATTCCTGCTACAGAAGCTCCATGATAATTAGATGCAGAATTAGCACTTAATGAGCCTACAGTAGTTACTGATCTATCAGTTCCATTAAACTCACTATGAGATGTATTAAAACCATAATCTATTATTCCAACAACTTGTCCATCCCCATCTAGACCATACCCTCCTTTAGCTTTATGAAGATTAATGACTTCAAAGTTACTTTGAGTACTTAAACCTGATACTAATCCACTTAATTGATCATTTGTATAGTTAAATTCTGTTTCACCTAATTTTGTACTGGCGTTAGAAGAGTTATAAGTAATTTGCGTCCCACAAACAAACTCATCTGGTTCTGTTATTGTTATAGTTTGAGATTGATCACCGTCTTCATTAACACCCGACTTTCCTGAAACACCACTGATAGCTATTGTTGCAGTCTCATTTCCAATTTCACATACTGTATCTGTTGTTGGATTAAATGTAACAGTACCTGTTGTACTTCCAGCACTAATTGTTATATCATTTAGTGATGATGTTCCTCCATCATCAGAATAATCTGTACCTTCAGTAGCTGTACCAGAAGTATCTAAAGCTACTGTGATCGCAGAGTCTGTTGTTCCACTTAATGTTGCAGTTAAAGTTATATTTGAACCAGAATTTTCATCAATTGATGAAGCACTAGTTGAAAGTGATACTGTTGGCGCGGATTCATTATCAGTAATTGTTACTGTTGCCTCATTATCACTTATAGAACCTGCAGATTGACTACTTAGAGTAACTGTAAAAGTTTCATTACCCTCGTAAACTGAGTCATCTGTAATAGACACTGTAAATGTTTCAGAAGTATCTCCTGCACTAAAAGTTAAAGTTCCACTAGTTGAAGTATAATCAGCTCCTGCTGTTGCTGTTGCATTTGATGTTGCGTATTGTATCGTAGTTGAAGAAGCACTAGCACTACTCATTTCAACAGTTATAGTTACATTACCACTACCAACATTTTCAGCAACAGATACATCGTCTACGGAAAAACTAAAATTATCATCGTCGGTAATAGTTATTGTTACAGATTGAGAACCACTCTCACTTGCACTACCTCCAGAGACTCCACTAACAGCTATTGTTGCTGTTTCATTTCCTTCATTAGTTGAATCATTAGTAGGTGTGAAATTAGCAGTAGCAGTAGTTGATCCTGCACTAATGGTCATATCATCTATAGCTCCACTTCCATCCGTATAATCAGTTCCTTCTGTAGCTGTGCCAGATGTACTTAGAGCGACAGTTACATCTTGATATGTACCATTAGATAATGTTGCAGTTAAAGTTAAAGATGTTCCAGCATTTTCTGCAATAGATGTATCGCTGACAGTTAACGTAACTGTCGGTGCAGATTCATTATCAGTAATAGTAATCGTCACTGCTTGTGTTCCATTTTCTGATGCCCCTCCTCCACTGACAGCTGAAACAGAAATACCTGCTGTTTCATTTGAAGTAGCATCATAAATACTATCATCCGTTGGAGTAAAAGATGTTGTTCCTGTTGTTGATCCTGCACTAATAGTTATATCAGATACCGTTCCAAAATCTGTTCCTTCAGTACCTGTACCTCCAGTTCCATCTATTGATACTGTTACGTCTTCATAAGTTGCATTACCTATAGTAGCTGTTAAAGTTAAAGATGATCCTGAATTCTCAGCAATACTATCTGCACTAGTAGTTAATGTAACAGAAGGCGCACTTTCATTATCCGTAATCGTAATCGTAACTGCTTGCGGGGTACTATTTTCGGCAACACCAGTTTTTCCTGAAACACCGTTAATAGAAATAGTTGCTGTTTCATTCGATGCTGCATCATAAATACTATCATCTGTTGGAGTGAAATTAACAGTACCTGTGGTACTACCAGCAGAAATTGTAATATCATCAATATTACCAGAACCATCGGTATAATCTGTTCCTTCAGTCGCGGTACCCGAAGTATCTAAAGTAACAGTAATTGCAGAATCCGTTGCACCACTTAATGTAGCCGTCAGAGTCAACGAAGATCCTGCATTCTCCGCAATAGTTGTATCACTTACTGCTAAAGTAACAGTTGGCGCACTTTCATCATCTGTAATTGTTAAAACTACGTATTGTGTGCCACCAGAAATATATGCGTCTCCACCAGATACACTACTAATCGAAATTGTTGCTGTTTCATTTCCTTCGTAAATGGAGTCATTTGTTGGTGTGAAATTTACGGTACCAGTTGTACTTCCTGCACTAATTGTAATGTCATCAATATTTCCTGAACCATCGGTGTAATCAGTTCCTTCGGTTGCTGTTCCTGATGTACCTATAACAACAGTAACATCTTCATCAGCAGTTCCTGTTAGGGTTGCTGTTATTGTTTTAGAATTTCCTGAATTTTCTGCAAGAGTTGATGAACTTACAGTCAAAGTAACTCCAGGTGCAGATTCATCTTCAGTGATTGTTACAGTGACAGATTGAGAACCACTTTCACTAGCACCACCTCCTGAAACTCCTGAAATAGATATACCTGCTGTTTCATTTCCTTCATAAACAGAGTCATCGGTTGGATCTACTGCTGCCGTTCCTGTTGTAGAACCAGCACTTATTGTAATATCTGAAACCGTTGCAAAGTCAGTGCCTTCTGTACCTGTTCCCCCTGTTCCATCAATAGTAACTGTTACATCTTGATATGTTGCATTCGATAACGTTGCGGTAATCGTAACAGTACTAGAAGAATCTTCATCTATCGCTGCTGCACCTCTTGATAATGTAACTGTTGGAGCGCTTTCATCATCCGTAATTGTTATTGTTACATTTTGTGTTCCATCTTCAGTGGCACTACCTCCAGATACTCCGCTTATGTCTATCGTTGCTGTTTCATTTGATGTTGCATCATATATAGAGTCATTTGTTGGAGTAAAATTTACTGTTCCTGTTGTCGAGCCAGCAGAAATTACAATATCATCAATTGATCCACTTCCATCGGTGTAATCCGTTCCCTCAGTTGCTGTGCCAGAAGTTGATAGAGCAACAGTGACATCAGCAGTTGTTGCTACAGATAGAGTTGCAGTTAGTGTTAACGATGAACCAGCATTCTCTGCAATGGATGTTGCACTTGTTGAAAGGGTTACAGTTGGTGCTGATTCATTATCCGTAATCGTTATTGTTACTGATTGTGATCCACTCTCTGTGGCACTTCCACCAGAGACACTATTAATAGCAACTGTTGCTGTTTCATTTCCTTCATAAACACTATCATTGGTTGGTGTAAATAAAACAGTACCTGTAGTTGATCCAGCACTAATAGTAATATCATCAATTGAACCACTACCATCGGTGTAATCAGTTCCCTCAGTTGCTGTGCCAGAAGTTGATAGAGCAACAGTGACATCAGCTGTTGTTGCAACGGATAACGTTGCAGTTAATGTTAACGATGAACCAGCATTTTCTGCAATAGTTGTATCACTTACTGCCAAAGTAACAGTTGGTGCACTTTCATCATCCGTTATTGTAATAGTTACTGATTGTGTTCCGTCTTCACTTGCATCTCCACCTGATACACTGCTGATTGCAATCGTAGCTGTTTCATTTCCTTCATAAACTGAATCATCTGTTGGTGTGAAGTTTACTGTACCTGTCGTACTTCCTGCACTAATGGTAATATCATCTATTGCTCCACTTCCATCCGTGTAATCGGTTCCTTCTGTTGCTGTGCCAGAAGTTGATAGAGCAACAGTAACATCTTCATCACTTGTGCTAGAGAGAGTTGCAGTTATAGTAAGAGAACTACCGGCATTCTCTGCAATAGATGTTGCACTAACAGTTAGCGTAACACTTCCCGCACTTTCATTATCTTGAATCGTAATCGTAACTGATTGTGATCCACTCTCTGTTGCACTTCCACCTGAAACACTACTAATAGCAATTGTTGCAGTTTCATCTCCTTCATAGACACTATCATCTGAACGAATAAAGTTTATAGATCCTGTCGTACTTCCTGCGCTAATAGTGATGTCATCAAGATTACCAGAACCATCAGTGTAATCAGTTCCTTCTGTTGCTGTACCACTTGTACTTAAAGCAACAGTTACATCTTCATCTGTTGCACCAGATAATTTTGCTTCTATTCTTATAGACTTCGATGAATTACTCTCATTAATGGATGTACTTGCGTATTCATATCCTAAATTACCTATTTTCATATATAAAGTAACAGTAGGCGCTGATTCATTTTCTGTAATAGTTATAGTAACTGCTTGAGTTCCACTCTCACTTGCTTCACCGGTAACGCTACTTATAGCAATGGTAGCAGTTTCATTTCCTTCATAAACACTATCATCAGTTGGCGTAAACGAAACAGTACCAGTAGTACTTCCTGCACTAATCGTAATATCATCAACATTACCACTTCCATCAGTGTAATCCGTTCCTTCTGTTGCCGTACCAGATGTACCTAATACAACGGTAACATTTTGATCGGTTGCACCAGATAATGTTGCTGTTAAAGTTAAGGATGTTCCTGCATTCTCTGCAATCGATGTTGCACTAACAGCAAGTGTTACTGTTGGTTCAGATTCATCTTCTGTAATTGTAACGGTAACAGATTGTGAACCACTTTCACTAGCTCCTCCACCTGAAACAGTATCAATTGCTATGACTGCTGCTTCATCATCCTCATATACCGCATCATTTGTTGGATCAAAGGTTGCTGTTCCCGATGTTGAGCCTGCGCTGATAGTAATATCGGAAATTGTTCCGTAATCGGTACCTTCCGTGGCAGCTCCACTAGTACTTAATGCAACTGTTACAGCTTCATCTACTTTTATAGAAAGAGTTGCTGTTAATGTTACCGTTGATCCAGAGTTCTCAGCAATGGATGCAGCACTTCTTGCTAATGTTACTGTTGGTGCACTTTCATTTTCTGTAATTGTTATTGTTACCGATTGTGATCCACTCTCACTAGCACTTCCACCAGATACACCATCAATTGAAATGATAGCTGTTTCATTTTCTTCATACACAGGATCTGATGCATCATCAGTTGGGGTGAAACTTACGGTACCAGTTGTACTACCAGCACTAATCGTAATATCATCGAGATTACCAGAACCATCCGTGTAATCAGTTCCTTCAGTGGCGGTACCAGCTGTTCCAATAGTAACTGTTACATCCGCAGTCGTAGCTGTAGATAAAGTTGCTGTAATGGTTAATGATGATCCAGCATTCTCTGCAATGGATGTATCACTTACAGTTAATGTAACTGTTGGAGCACTTTCATCTTCTGAAATTGTAATCGTAACAGATTGTGATCCACTCTCTGTAGCACTTCCACCTGAGACACTACTAATAGCAATTGTAGCTGTTTCATCACCTTCATACACACTGTCATTGGTTGGTGTAAAGTTAACTGTTCCTGTTGTACTACCAGCACTAATAGTTATGTCATCAATATTTCCTGATCCATCAGTGTAATCGGTTCCTTCTGTTGCTGTTCCAGAAGTTGATAATGCAACTGTAACATCAGCAGTTGTTGCTACAGATAGAGTTGCAGTTAGTGTTAACGATGAACCAGCATTCTCTGCTATACTTGATCCACTAGTACTTAAAGTTACTGTTGGTGCACTTTCATTTTCTGTAATTGTAATAGTAACAGCTTGAGAGCCGCTTTCACTTGCTCCACCACCTGACACACCAGACACAGAAATACCTGCTGTTTCATTTCCTTCATAAACATTATCGTCAGTTGGATCAAAAGTTACAGTACCTGTAGTACTGCCAGCACTAATTGTAATGTCTGATACTGTACCAAAGTCTGTTCCTTCTGTTCCTGTGCCACCGGTCCCATCTATTGAAACTGTAACATCTTGGAAGGTGGCAGTTGATACAGTAGCTGTTAAGGTAATTGTATCACTAGAATTTTCTGCAATAGATGATGACGCCGCTGCTAATGTAACGGTTGGTGCAGATTCATTATCTGTTATTGTTATTGTAACTGCTTGCGGGGTACTATTTTCAGCAACACCTGTTTTTCCTGAAACACCATTAATTGATATGGTTGCTGTTTCATTGGACGTTGCATCATAGATACTATCATTAGTTGGGGTAAATAAAACAGTACCTGTAGTTGCTCCTGCACTAATCGTAATATCATCAATGCTACCTGCTCCATCAGTATAATCTGTTCCTTCAGTCGCTGTTCCCGAAGTATCTAAAGCAACGGTAATATCTGCATCTGTTGTACCAGATAATGTTGCCGTTAAGGTTAAAGATGATCCTGCATTCTCCGCAATAGTTGTATCACTTACTGCCAAAGTAACAGTTGGTGCACTTTCATCATCCGTTATTGTAATAGTTACTGATTGTGTTCCGTCTTCACTTGCATCTGCTCCTGATACACCGTCAATAGAAACTATTGCTGTTTCACTTCCTTCATAAACACTATCATTGGTTGGTGTAAATAATACAGTTCCAGTTGTTGAATTAGCGGAAATAGTTATGTCATTTAAATTTCCACTTCCATCGGTATAATCGGTTCCCTCTGTGCCTGTTCCACCAGTTCCAATTGTAACTGTTACATCTTCATCTGCTTTTCCAGATAGTGTCGCTGTAATAGTAAGAGATGAACCTGCATTCTCTGCAATACTATTTGCACTAACACTTAAAGCAACTGTTGGTGCACTTTCATCCTCTGTTATTGTAATGGTTACTGATTGTGTTCCACTCTCTGTAGCACCACCTCCTGAAACAGATCCAATAGAAATAATAGCTGTTTCATTTCCTTCGTAAATGGCATCATTTGTTGGTGTAAAATTAACGGTACTTGTTGTACTACCGGCGCTAATAGAGATGTCATCTACATTACCACTTCCATCAGTGTAATCTGTTCCTTCTGTTGATGTACCACCTGTATCAATACCAACAGTTACTGTTTCATCAGTTGCACCAGATAAGGTTGCTGTTAAAGTTAATGATGTCCCTGCATTTTCTGCAATACTTGTAGCGCTAACAGCAAGTGTTACAGTTGGTGCAGATTCATCTTCTGTTATTGTAACGGTAACAGATTGCGATCCACTCTCACTAGCACTTCCACCGGAGACGCCATCAATCGTAACAGTTACAGTTTCATCATCTTCATAAATATTATCATCAGTTGGATCAACAGACGTTGTACCTGTTGTGCTACCTGCACTAATAGTAATATCAGAAATAGTTGCATAATCTGTTCCTTCTGTTCCACCTGATGCACCAATTGTAACGGTAACATCTTGATATGTTGCATTCGATAAAGTTGCAGTAATAGTAACTGTACTTGATGAGTCTTCATCTATAGCTGAAGCACCTCTTGAAAGTGTTACTGTAGGAGCACTTTCATTGTCAGTAATTGTAATTGTTACTGATTGAGTTCCATTTTCTAATGCATCACCTCCTGATACTGAATCAACAGATACTGTTGCTGTTTCATTTGATGTTGCATCATAGATACTATCATCTGTTGGCGTAAAAGTTGTCGTTCCTGTTAATGATCCAGCAGTAACAGTAATATTTGATAAAGATCCATAATCTGTTCCTTCTGTGGCACTACCAGATGTACCAAGTGTAACGGTAACATCTTCTGATGCCGTTTTAGATAGCGTTGCCGTTAAGGTTAAGGATGTACCAGCATTTTCTGCAATTGATGTTGCACTAACAGTTAAGGTAACTCGCGGAACACTTTCATCATCTAAAATACTAATCGTAACAGATTGCGATCCACTCTCTGTAGCACCACCACCACTGACACCACTAATGGCAATTGTTGCAGTAACAGTATCTGTTTCATCGGAGTCATCGGTTGGATCAAAAGTTGCCGTTCCTGTTGTGGAACCAGCACTAATAGTAATATCAGATATATTACCATAATCCGTTCCTTCTGTTGCCGTACCAGATGTTCCAATTGAAACAGTTACATCTTGATAGGTTGCATTTGATAGAGTTGCTGTTAACGTAATAGTTGAAGCAGAATTTTCTGCAATACTAGTTGATGATGCTGCTAATGTAACCGTTGGTGCACTATCATCATCAGTTATTGTAATTGTTACTGATTGCGATCCACTCTCACTAGCACTTCCACCAGAGACACCGCTTATAGCAATGGTGGCTGTCTCATCTGATGCTGCATCATACAAACTATCATTTGTAGGCGTAAAGCTTACTGTCCCTGTTGTTGATCCAGCAGAAATAACAATATCATCTAAATTTCCTGCACCATCGGTATAGTCTGTTCCCTCTGTTGCGGTACCACTTGTGCTTAAAGCAACAGTAACATCAGCTGTTGTTGCAACAGATAACGTTGCAGTTAGTGTTAACGATGTACCAGCATTCTCTGCAATAGTTGTATCACTTGTTGCAAGAGTGACGGTTGGCGCTGATTCATTTTCTGCAATTGTAACACTTACTTGTTGTGTTCCATTTTCAGTAACACCAGATTTTCCTGAAACACTTCCAATATCAATGGTCGCTGTTTCATCTCCTTCATAAATATTATCATCTGTTGGATCGAGTGTTGACGTACCTGTTGTTGCACCTGCACTAATGGTAATATCCGAAATTGTTCCATAGTCTGTTCCCTCTGTTGCGGTACCAGATGTATCAAGCGCGACGGTAACAGCTGAATCTGTTACACCAGAAATAGTCGCCGTTAAGGTAATAGTAGAACCAGAATTTTCATCAATTGACGCTGCACTTCTTGTTAACGTAATAGTTGGTGCTGATTCATCTTCAGAGATCGTAATAGTAACAGATTGTGAACCACTCTCACTAGCATCAGCTCCCGAAACACTACTAATAGCAATTATTGCCGTTTCATCACCTTCATACACACTGTCATTTGTTGGTGTGAAATTTACTGTACCAGTTGTAGATCCAGCACTGATTGTAATGTCATCTATATTCCCTGACCCATCTGTATAATCGGTTCCTTCTGTAGAAGTTCCAGAAGTAGATAAAGCAACGGTTACAGCTTCATCGGCAGCACCTGATAACGTAGCAGTAATTGTTAAAGATGATCCAGCATTTTCGGCAATACTTGTTGCACTAACACTTAAAGCTACTGTAGGTGCAGATTCATCTTCTGAAATAGTAATCGTAACAGATTGAGAACCACTTTCACTTGCTCCTCCTCCAGATACACCAGTGATAGCAATCGTTGCTGTTTCATTTCCTTCATAAGTCGAATCATTAGTCGGAGTAAAGTTTACTGTTCCTGTAGTTGATCCAGCACTAATAGTAATATCATCTATATTTCCTGACCCATCGGTGTAGTCCGTTCCTTCTGTTGCTGTACCAGAAGTTCCAATAGCTACTGTTACCGTTTCATCAGTTGCTCCACTTAAAGTTGCAGTTAATGTTAATGATGATCCAGCATTTTCCGCAATTGATGTATTACTAACTGTAAGAGTAACTGTTGGAGCACTTTCATTCTCTGTAATCGTAATGGTAACTGACTGCGTCCCACTTTCAGTTGCATCTGCACCAGAAACGGTATCAATAGCAATAACTGCTGCTTCATCATCTTCATAAATACTATCATCTGATGGATCAAAACTAACTGTACCAGTCGTAGATCCAGCTGAAATTGTTATATCATCTAAATTACCTGAACCATCCGTATAATCAGTACCTTCCGTAGCTGCGCCGCTAGTACTTAATGATACAGTTACATCTTCATCCGCTATATTAGATAATGTTGCTGTTAAGGTAAGAGTAGAATTTGAATTCTCAGTTATACTACTTGCGCTTGTTGCTAGAGTTACCGTTGGTGCTGATTCATCTTCTGTAATTGTAACGGTAACAGATTGAGAACCACTTTCACTAGCGCCTCCACCTGAAACGGTATCAATTGCTATGACTGCTGCTTCATCACCTTCATATACTGCATCATTTGATGGATCAAAACTAACTGTACCAGTCGTAGAGCCAGCTGAAATTGTTATATCATCTAAGTTACCACTTCCATCTGTATAATCTGTCCCCTCTGTTGCAGCACCACTAGTACTTAATGCAACTGTTACAGCTTCATCTACTTTTATAGAAAGGGTTGCTGTTAATGTTACCGTTGATCCAGAGTTTTCAGCAATGGATGCAGCACTTCTTGTTAAAGTTACTGTTGGTGCTGATTCATTTTCTGTAATTGTTATTGTTACTGATTGTGTTCCACTCTCTGTTGCTCCACCTCCTGAAACAGATGCAATAGAAATAATCGCTGTTTCATTTTCTTCATACACAGGATCTGATGCATCATCAGTTGGTGTGAAACTTATTGTACCAGTTGTACTACCAGCACTAATCGTAATATCATCGAGATTACCAGAACCATCCGTGTAATCAGTTCCTTCAGTGGCGGTACCAGCTGTTCCAATAGTAACTGTTACATCCGCAGTCGTAGCTGTAGATAAAGTTGCTGTAATGGTTAATGATGATCCAGCATTCTCTGCAATGGATGTATCACTTACAGTTAGAGTTACAGTCGGTGCAGATTCATCTTCTGAAATAGTAATCGTAACAGATTGTGATCCGCTCTCTGTTGCTCCACCTCCTGAAACAGATCCAATAGAAATTGTTGCACTTTCATCATCCTCATAAATAGAGTCATTCGTTGGTGTAAAATTAACTGTTCCTGTTGTGCTACCAGCGCTAATGGTTATGTCATCAATATTCCCTGAACCATCGGTGTAGTCCGTTCCTTCGGTTGCTCCACCTGATGTATCAATACCAACAGTAACATCTTGGAATGTTGTACCTGATAGAGTTGCTGTTAAAGTTAGAGATGATCCTGCATTCTCTGCAATAGACGTTGCGCTAACACTTAAAGTAACAGTTGGAGCACTTTCATCATCGTTAATAGTAATAGTAACTTTCTGATCTCCACTTTCACTAGCCCCTCCTCCTGATACACCACTTATAGAAATGATGGCAGTTTCATCTGAAGTAGCATCATATACATTATCATCTGTCGGCGTGAAGGTAGCTGTTCCAGTTGTTGATCCAGATGAAATAGTTATATCAGAAACTGTTCCATAATCTGTTCCCTCAGTTGCTGTACTTGAACTTGATAACGAAACAGTTACATCTTGACTAGTTGTTCCACTTAATGAAGCAGTAATTGTAATGGATGAACCAGCATTCTCGGCAATACTTGTTCCACTTGCTGCAAGTGTAACAGTAGGAGCAGATTCATTTTCGTTTATTGTAATTGTTACAGATTGTGTTCCATTTTCCGTTGCTGATCCACCACTAACCGTATCAATAGCAACTGTTGCTGTTTCATCTGTTGATGTTTCATACATATTATCATCAGTAGGTGTGAATGTTGTTGTTCCTGTTGTTGATCCAGCGCTAATGGTAATATCAGATAGAGATCCATAATCTGTTCCCTCTGTTGCTGTACCACTAGTGCTAAGTGTAACGGTAATGTCTGAACCTGAAACAATTGAACTGGTTGCTGTTAGAGTTAAAGATGATCCTGCATTTTCTGCAATCGATGTTGCGCTAACAGTTAATGTAACAGTTGGTGTTGCTTCATTATCATTTATCGTAATTGTGACTGATTGCGACCCACTCTCTGTTGCATCAGCTCCTGAGACACTACTTATTGCAACTATAGCTGTTTCCGCTACATCAGAAATACTATCATCGGTTGGATCAAAAGTAACCGTACCAGTTGTATTGCCGGCTGTAATTGTAATATCAGAAATTGTTCCGTAATCTGTTCCTTCCGTAGCAGTACCTGATGTTGAAATACCAACTGTAATGTTTTCATCGGTTTCTACAGATGAAGTAGCAGTAATGGTTAAGGTTGAGCCAGAATTCTCAGCAATACTTGAAGCACTAACAGAAAGTGTAATTGTTGGAGCACTTTCATCTTCAGAAATGGTTATTGTAACAGCTTGAGTACCATTTTCTGATGCTTCTCCACCCGACACACTATCAATAGAAATTGTTGCTGTTTCATCACCTTCATACACACTATCATTTGTTGGTTTAAAATTAATTGTTTCAGTTGTATTGCCAGCAGTAATAACAAGATCATCGATATTACCACTACCATCAGTATAATCCGTTCCTTCTGTTGCAGTACCTGAAGTACCAATGGTAACAGTAACATTAGCGGTTGTTGCAACTGATAACGTTGCAGTTAAAGTTAATGAAGATCCAGAATTTTCATCAATACTTGTTGCACTTGTTGATAGCGTTACAGTTGGCGCACTTTCATTTTCTTCAATTGTTAAGGTGACTGATTGCGACCCACTTTCAGTTGCACTTCCACCGGAAACACCAGTAATAGAAACTGTTGCTGTTTCATCAGTACTTGTCTCGTACAAATTATCATCTGTTGGTGTAAATGATGCTGTCCCTGTAGTATCTCCAGAAGAAATAGTAATATCAGAAATTGTTGAATAATCTGTTCCTTCTGTTGCACTACCAGATGTTCCAATTGAAACAGTTACATCTTCACTTGTAGGGTTAGATAAAGTTGCTGTTAAAGTAATAGAAGTGCCAGCATTCTCTGCAATACTCGATGAACTAGCAGCCAATGTAACTGTTGGTGCACTATCATTTTCTTCAATCGTTAATGTTACTGATTGAGAACCGCTTTCTGTGGCACCTCCTCCTGATACAGTGCCAATAGCAACAGTTGCTGTCTCATCTGTTGATGTTTCATACATACTATCATCAGTAGGTGTGAACGTAGTTGTACCTGTAGTGGAGCCAGCTGAAATAGTAATATCTGATATTGTTCCATAATCGGTTCCTTCCGTTGCTGTTCCAGAAGTATCAAATGACACGGTAATATCGGATCCAGAAATAATTGAACTTGTTGCGGTTAAAGTAATTGAAGATCCAGCGTTTTCAGCAATACTAGATGCACTAGCTGCTAATGTAATAGTTGGAGCAGCTTCATCGTCAATAATTGTTATGGTATTTGAGGTTAGAGTTTCATCACATAATTCAGTACCTTTATCTACAGCTGTAAGTGTTAAGTCTATTGTTTCATTTATATCGGATATTGAATCATCAATTAATGTAATAGAAAAACTTCCGGTTTCTCCACTTACTGTAACATCATCGATACTTTGATAATCTGTACCCTCAGTAGCAGAACCAGATGTTTCAACTGTATATGTAATATCTTTACTTGTTGTTCCTTCAAAAGAAATTGTAAAATCAATAGTTGAAGAAGAGTCTTCATCAATGGAAGTAGCTGTTTGAGATATTGTTGCATCAATACTACATTTATCATCGTCACTACTTATGAGATAAATAAAATATCCAGCCATTAAGGTAGCGAAGTTTTGCTCCTGCTTTTTTTGTTTAAAAGTTTTTCTATTTTCAACTATTTCTTTTGTAGGTATGAGTGAGTATAATTTTGGTAAAAGATCTAGTTTTCTTAATTGATAATCGCTAATAATTGCATCTTTACCTCTTAATAAACTATCAATTGTAAAAATATGATTTGGATATTTTTTGATAAATTCATCAATTGTTAATTCAGGATTATTAGGGATATATTTTTTATCTATAAATTGATTAATATTTTTGCCAAAATCAACTCTTTCATGAAAATTCTTTGGTAATTTTGTTTTAAAAGATTGGGTTAAATTATCTTCTATTGATAAATTTTTAGAGTCTAAACAGCTTTTAAAATTCTTTTTATATTGCTCAAGATCTGCAGAATACTTAATACATTTATTAACTTCTTGAAATGTATTAAAATCAAAGGCAAATAATTGAGAACTAAATAGAATTACAAAAAGTGAAAGGATAATTTTCTTCATAAAAAAGCATGCTTTTTTACTGAATCTATAAAGCTTTTTATGAAATTTTTAAGCCGAAACTACAAGTAAGTTTTAAGATTAAAAATAAATATTTATTATTTATTTATTAAAAAATTAAAAATTGTTATTTTTCAATTATTTATAATAAAAATCTAAATAATTATATCTATTTTAAAAACAAAAGAGGAAAAAAACACTTTCTACTAAAGCTAATTAATTTGTTTGGACCTATTTTTTTAAAATATGTAATATAGCATATTTCCCAGATAATACTGAAGAACTAAGTATTGCATCCTTATATTTTTTTTCAAATTCAATTTGTGGTAATGCTCCAAAGCTTTCTTTCATTTCTATATTTAGAGCATAAGCTTTAATATTATATATATGCATTCCGTGTGGAGGACATGGTCCATCATAATTTTCTTTGTAATTACTGTTTTGGCCACTCATGCCAATACCAATTTTTCCATCTTTCATGGCTGGCAATTCATTTACATCAGTTGGAATATCAAATAATACCCAATGAACCCAAATTTTACCTGCCAGGCTCATTGCATCTGGATCATCCATTATTAATACAATTGATTTAGCATTTTTAGGGACATTAGAGATATTTATTGGAATAGATATATTCTCACCACCTCTTTTTTCACATGCATACTTTTTTGGTATACTTTCTCCATCATTAAATGCTGGAGATGTTATTTCTATAGCATTGCAGCTAAAAGATAATAATAAAAGTGTTGATAAAAAATATTTAATCATATTTTTATAATAAAACATTTTAATAAATTAATATTAAACAAATATTAATAATAATTTTTAACAAAAAAATTAAACTCCTAAATGTTTCCTGTAAAATAGAATTTCTTGGATTTTAAAAAAAGTCTCATTATATAATTTATTGAAGATAAAAAGCATATTTAGCAATTAAAATATCGACAATAAAAAACATATTCTATGAAAGAAACTTACTATAAGCCTTTTGGACCTACAATAGGTAAATATAATCTATCACATACAATGATTGGTAAAGTTAATTTATTTACAAATAAAATAATTGAAAATAAACACAAAAGTAAAGTATTGGATCACTCACATAGATTAGTTGGAAATGTTCAGCAACAATTTCGCTTAACAAAAGATTTTCTTTTTACTAGCGGTTTAGAAAAACAATTAAACCGCATTATTGAAACTTATTACAAAAACGTTATTCAAGTTAAACCCTCTTCCATTAAAATTGATCGCGCGTGGATTGTTAGACAATTTGCTGGTGATTTTAATCCCCCACATATTCATAGAGGGAATGTAAGTGGAGTCTGTTATCTTGAGGTTCCAAATTCTATTAAATATAACAAAGAGATTGCTTTTGCCGGAAGACTTTCTTTTTTTGATGGCCGTGTCTCCATGCCACGTAATAGCCCTCCTTTGGTAAAGCATCGCATTACTTTTAAACCTCGTGTCGGTGACATGTATATATTTCCTGCTTTTTTAATGCATGATGTTCATCCATTTCGTAAAGACGGTGAGCGAAGAAGTTTTTCTTTTAATGCATTTGTAAAAACTTAAATCTTATTTTTGTATTTTTCTAGATTATTGACTTTTTTCAATAACTCCTGCTACTTTATTTTGGTTCATAAGAAATGTCATTAGAATTGATATTATAAAAAATAAAATGCAAAATGCATAAACATTAAATGTAAGCCCGTTTACAGAGGCAGAGTATCCAATTATTGCTGGTCCAAAAACAAACCCTGATTGTCCTAAGCTAGTAACATGTGAAATTGTTATTGGAATTGGTTTATATGATGTCCTCACTGACTCTCTAATTATAATTGGCATAAAATTTGAGCTAAGAAAACCAAAAAGAGCAACACCAAAAAATATTATATAAACATTCATCGTTAAAGTTGATAAAAATAAGATCACAGAGCCTAAGACGGAAAAAAGTGGGCCAACAAATATTTCATTTAAAACTTTTATAAGGGAAGGTGCAATTATGTTACTGATTATTGCTCCAAAGTTGAAAAAGAATACAATAGAACCAGCAAGAAATAAACTTGAATTTAAATCTTCTAACAACCAGGCAGAAGACCACACCATAATTATGCCCATTGAAGCAGTCTGGAACATATTTATTATTCCAAATAAAAAAGTTTTAGGTGAGGGTAAGGAAAATTTAGCTGCGTTGTTAGGAACGTCATATTTTCTATTAAGACCATAAATATGTAAAAATACTAAAGCAGATAATGCTATAATACCTAAAACTAAAAAGTAATTAAAAGGGTCAAAATTGTATCCCAGGGAAATAGTAGACAAGGCAGCTGCACTTATTGATCCAAAAGCCCAAGAAGTTTTAAATATTGGTGTTAATATCTTTTTGGTTTTATTTTCAATTATTGTTACCTGAGTTAATGCACAGGGAGCCTGAATTCCCATACCAATTCCAAATATCGCATAACTTAATATTAAAAAATAATAAGTTTCGAAATAAAAAACTGATAATGGAACAAAGGAAATAATTATTCTAGAAATTTTTAAACAATTAGTTGTTCCAATTTTTGGTATTAAAAATCTCGAAGAGAGTAAATTAGACAAGATTACAAATACCCCAAAAAAAGTAACAGCAAATCCAAATTCTTCTTTAGATATTTTTAAGAGATCAAGTACAATTGGAGTATAAATCATAAAAGAACTTATTAAAAAAAAAGTGAAGAATCCTACTGAGTAGGTTGCATAAAATGATTTTAATAATTGTTCATTTTCTGACATATAATTATTATTATTATTAAGTTACTTCTGTTCTCATTAGAGATACAGTTAAAATTGATATTGAAATAAAAACGAAACACAAAGCATACATGTTAAATGTTAATCCAAGTTTTTCTGCAGAAAAACCTACTATTGCGGGTCCAAAAACTAAACCAGAAAAACCAATACTAGATATATGAGATATAGTTTTAGGGATTGAATCTTTGGAATATTTGATTGCTTGCCTAAAAATAATTGGCTGCATATTAGAGCACGAAAAACCAAATATTATCATGCCGAACAAAATGATGTAAATATTTTGAGAAACTATTGTAAAAATTAATACTACTGATCCAATTATGGTAAGATATGGACCTACAAATTTTTCATTAAAAATTTTAATAAGCTTTGAAGCCATTATGTTTGCAGATATTTCACCGATATTAAAAAATAGCAAAACAAAACCAGCTAAATAAACTGGTCCCAATAAATCATTAATAAACCATAGAGAAGACCAATTGAGAATTATACCGATTGATGCAAAAATCATCATGTTAACTAAAGCGTACAAAAAAATTGTTTTAGATGGTAAAGAGAAACTTGGTGCTTTATCTACATAATCAAGTTTTTTTGGTAAACCAAAAAAAAACATAGAAATAGAAGATAGAAAAATAAAAACTCCAATAAGAGCAAATAATAATTTCGGATCAACTTTAAGCCCAAAACAAAAGCTTGCTAGTAATGCTCCAAATATAGATCCTACTGAAAAACAAGATTTAAAAATTGGATTTAATATTTTTTTAGTTTTTGATTCTAATATAGCAATTTGTGTAAAAAGACTTGGAGCCTGGATGCCCACCACTGCTCCCCAAAAAATACTTAATAGAATATACACCTCGTACTTAGGTATATAAAAAATTAGAAATGGAATAAATGCATACGATAATCTTGCAATTATCAAACAATTGGTTGTTCCAATCTTAGGAAGTAAAAATCTTGTTGCTATTTGATTGATAATAATATTTGTGATTCCAAATACTGTTATACCTAAAGCAAATTCAGTTTCGGTAATTTTTAAACTTTCTAAAACTATTGGCGTATAAACAAAATAGGTACTTATTAAAAACATCACTATTGCACCCTGAGAATAAGCGGCGAGGAAAAATTTGTTATAATTTATTTCTTGAGCCATTTAATTAGTATGGATTATTAACATCAACGTATGTAATTACTAATTTATCATGAATTAAATATTAAATATTAATAGCTATTTGGATTATTCAATATTATGGGATCTTATTAACGTATTTTTATATTTACTTTCATTCTCCAGTAGATAAATCAAAAATAATAATCATAATCATCTTAATAATATCCATACCAACTAAGTAAATTGTTAGGGACTCTGCTATATAATTAGCGTATAGATCAACTGGGTGATTGGTAAGGCCTATCGCTTACCCTCTTTCTAATTTGTTTGAGGCTCAACTGTTATGAATTTTTTATTAATCCAAGAGTTGATTCCACTTTGTGCATTGTAAATAATAGTATTAAATTTCTCATCTATCATATTAGCGACCACCTTAGATCTTTTTCCTGATCTACAAATTAAGATTATTGGATCAGTTATACTTATTTCTAGTTGTAATTTTTCGAACCATTCATCAAAATTATAATTCCCCTCTTCATCAAAAAAAGTTAGTAAAATACTATTTGGAATAACGCCGGTTTGATCCCACTCTGAACTTCTTCTTACATCTACAATTGGAATATTAAGATTTGATAATTTTATCATTTCTTGATCATCGACATCTATAACTTCTGCAAATGCAAATTTAACAATCAATAAACCAACTATAATCTTTATATAAAATCTAATATTCATTAATTTTCGTCACAATAAGTTTGGTAGTTATTTAAAAGAATTAGTCGTGTTCTCCACCAGGATCATTTTTTGGCAGTTCAACTTTATAGGGATTGCCATTTTATTTAGTTATTTCTGAAAAAGTGATTTCGTGACCTTTGTCGGTAAGAAGATTTTCTATCTTCTTTAAAAAATTATCGTCTTCTTCACCACTTTCTCTTTTAGCTATATATTTATCCCAATCATCCATACTACTCCATTCCTCGGTTAAAAGTAAAACATTTTTATTTTCTGTATCTATGGATCTAATAATACTTTTGCACCCTTCTTGCGATAAAGTGTAAGCCCTTCCATTTGGTAAGTTATGTAAATTTATATATTCTTCCATTTTACCTTCTTTAATATGAACTTTGATCCAAACCATTAATGACATTTTATAACTCCTTTATAATTTTTTATTTTTTGCTCCAGGAAATAAATCTGCAAAACCAGAATTATTAGTATCTTTGAATGATGGTAATGGTGATTCACTATCATATTGTGGTAATGCCTTTAACATCATTTCCTTAATAGGTTTTGAATTTTCATAACGTGCTTCATTGATAGATCCATCATGATCATAATCTTCTCTAAAATCAAATTTTTTTGCCAAATCAATTGTAAATAATGTTTTCCCATTTGATTTAGATAAAAAAGAGTCATCAGCTTTTTCAATTAAAGCATATACAGCTCGACCAACAAATTTTGGACTTTCTCCATCAGGAAATGCAGTAATTTCTGTTTGACCACCTCCAGGATGTAAAGTTATTGCTTTTACATTATGCTCTTTTAACTCAATAGCCATATCACAACTCAGACGATCCATTGCAGCATGTGCAACTCCATACCCAACATCAAAAAGATAAAAAAAACCTCCATAACTAGAAATTTGTAAAATCAGCCCATTATTGTTTTTTATCATTGATGGTACTATTAGCTTACTCATTACATATGAGCTTCTAACACCTACATTCATATGTCCGTCATACACTGAGATAGGTCTCTCCCAAAATGGCTTACCAAAATGAGGTGTCATTGCTACTAGCCCTTGATAAGCACTATTTACGAGTAAATCTATTTTTTCTTCTTTTAAAATTATTTCTTCAGAAAATTTTTTGACATCTTCATCATTATTTTGATCTAAAACATAAGGAATCAATTCTCCATCACCTTTAAAAGAATCAACTTCATTTTTTAGAGCATCAAGAGCAGATTTATTTCTTGCAGTTGCAAATACCTTGAAATTACCTTCGGTAGCAAGAACATGAGCTATACCTCGACCAAATCCACGAGAAGCTCCTGTAACTATTGCAGTTTTAGACATTTATAATTTTTATTTTATAATAATTTAAAAAATTAATATAAAAATAAAATATTATATTTTGGTTACATTTTGACTACATTTACAATTTCTTTTTTAAAAATTTTAGAAAAATAAATCTAAGTTACCTAGCAAATTTATAAATCTAATTGTTATCTCAACGCATTTTGGAGTTGGTATTTGTAGTTTTGAAACCTATTACCAATTAAAAAGAATGTTTAGTACTTATTAGTGTAAAAGTATCTTGATTATGTTAAGATAAATAATATGTCTAATCCTTTCATTTTAATAGCTAGAATACGTGTAAAAGAAGGTAAGGTCGAAGAGTATCTCGAGATAGCAAAAGAAGCTGATGATGCTGTTAATGCATCAGAACCAGATATGCTAATCCATACATTTGATCAAGATCCAACAGATCCATTAGAATTTACCTGGAGTGAAGTCTACCGTACAAGTGAGGCAATGGTTCATCACATTAACAACCCTCCTGTTGTAGCTTATGTAGAAAAACATCAAGAAATAGCAGATAAATTTGAAATAGAAGTTTATGGTAATATTACTAATGAAACAATCAAAGCAATTGAAGCTTTAAATGTCCCTTTCAAGCACTTTAAAACAACAGAAGTTGGCTACATAAGAAAAGAAAAATTTATTTAATTTAATGAAAAAAAGCACTCTAGTTTGAGTGCTTCTTAAATTAAGAAGTAGGAGGAGAAAAATCTACTTTATTTCCCATTTCTCTTACTTTGTTTAAATCAACTGACTCTAAAGTTACTGCTTCTGTAAGAGTGCCTGCTGCTTTTGCTTTTAAAGCACATGCAGCCATACTTTCAAATGACTCTGCCTCTGCAATCATGACAAAATCATACTGACCTCTTGTTATATGATAATCAATTAATTTACCTCCAACACTGCTAACCATTTTTTCCATAGCTGCTTTTCTGTCTGAGTCTCCATTAATGATACCATCTGCACCTTTTTGGGAATAAATACCAAGTGATACAAAAATTGACATTTAACATCCTCCTTTCAATTTAATTATAAATTAATATAGAATTTTTTATTAAAAATTTATCAAGATCAACAATCTTTTTATTAATAAAACTAAAAGGTTTGAATAACTATTCGTCAATATTTATTATTTTTTATTAATAATATTTTTTGCTTAACTTAATTATTATTCAATAATAGAATATTCATAAAATTGTAAAATTTGATTTTTAAATTTTAAAAAACAAAAGGAGATTTATGTTATTTGAAAAATTACAAAAAGCATTTGAAGAAAAAGATGCAAAAGCTCACAGAGCTCTTTTCCATGAAGACCATGAATTTATTAGTCACAAGCAAAATAAAGTTTTTAAAAAAAGTGAAGGAAGTGAAGAACAAACATTAGAAATGTTTAATAATATTACCCAAGATAAAGTTCGTTGTATTTATGAAAATGATGAAATTTTAGTTACACATCGCTTTAATACTTATGCATCTGGCGATAAAGAAGCTTTAATGATGGTTGCATTAAAAAAAGATGGATTAATTTGGAGAACAGAGACTGGCGCTACAGAAATGTAAATAAACTTATTTTTAAGGAGGATTTATGAAAAAAGGATATTGGGTAGGACAAGTAAAAGAAATTAAAAATGAAGAAAAATGGGGTCAATATTTAGAAAAATTTATGAATATTGTTGCTGAGGAGGCAGAAAAGAAATCAGGAAATTTTGTTCCTACTGCTAGCAGTGAACCAAAGTTCTATATTCAAAAGAATTTTGATTTATTATATTCAGCAGTTGTTGAATTTAATAGCGTACAAGATGCAATAGATGGGTACAATGATCCTCGTTATCAAGAAGCTTTGGCATATTTAGGAGAAAATAAAGAGGATGTTGTTGTGAGAAATTTGGTAATTATAGAAGCAAATTAAATAAATAGAAAAAAGGAAGTATTATGAAAATTATTATGAATGTTAGATTAAAAGAAGGTTATGAAAAATGGAAAAATCTTTTTCTCAGTGTTGATACTCATAGAGAAAAATATGGAATAAAAGTTTTAGCATATGGCCACCCTAAAGATGATGAAACTAAAATTTATCAAGTATTAGAGATTGAATCGATGGAAAAAATGCAGGCAGCAATGCAAGATCCAGAATTAGCAAAACTTAGAACTGATGCTGGTGTTGATTTAGATAGCCAGGAATTAGTTTTTTTAGTTGAGTAGATTTTATTTTATTGAGGGTAATAATTATTTTGCCCTCAATTTTATTCGTATCTTAATGCATCAATAGGATTGAGGTTTGCCGCTTTTCTTGCTGGATAAAATCCAAATATAATTCCAATTGACGATGAAAAAACAAAAGAGAGTACGATAGACATATAATCAAGACTCATTTTCCATTTAAAATATTCACTAACACCGAATATTACCCCTAAACCTAATGCAATTCCTATGAGACCTCCTATGAGAGATATCATTAATGATTCAATTAAGAATTGAAGGAGTATATCTCGTTTTTTTGCGCCAACAGACATACAAACACCAATTTCTTTTGTTCTCTCTGTAACCGTAACAAGCATAATGTTCATAATACCTATGCCCCCTACTATTAGAGAAATACCTGCAACAGTTGCAAGAAGTATAGACATTACTCTTGAAGACTCTTGTCTGGCATTTAAGAATTGTGCGTAGTTTCGAATTACAAAGTCAGGATTACCATTAGCTGAAATTTTATGAAGTTTTCGCATAACTGTATCAACATCTTTTTCCGTTTTAAAAAGTAAATCAGAAGATCTTACATTAATGGTCATGCTGCGAATTTGATCGCCTGGAAATTTTTTTGCTACTAATCGTTGTTTAGCAGTTTTTAATGGTACTATAACTGTATCATCTAAATCTGCCCACGCTGTTCCACCTTTTGCATCTAATAATCCAATAACAGTAAAAGGAATTTTATTAATTCGTATTACTTCATCAATAGGGCTATCAGTATCAAATAAATTTTTTTGAACTGTTTTTCCTATAATGGCAACTCTTGAACCTGAAGCTAGTTCCTCTTCTTCAAAACTTCTTCCATTTTCGAATTTCCAATTACCTAAATCAAAATAATCATTTGTTGTCCCTGTAACAGTAGCAAGCCAGTTATTTCCGTTAGCAACAATTTGTGTACTTAAACTTACTCTTGGTGCGATAGCTTTTATTGCTGGTAATTCTTCTTTAAGAGCTTCCATATCTTTTAAGGTCAAAGTGTTAACCGAATTAGCACCCATTGATACACCTCTATTTGAAGAACTCTGCGACCTAACTATTAAGTTATTCGATCCAAATCGTTCTATTTGTTGCTCAACTTCAATTCTAGCACCTGAACCAATAGAGATCATAGTAATAACTGAACTAACACCAATGATGATACCAAGAGAAGTTAAAATACTTCTTAAGATGTTTGAGCGTAAACTTTTTTGTGAGAGATATATAAGATCAGTTATTGACATTTTTTTTATCCTCTAAAATTTTACCATCTTTCATTTTTATAATTCTTGAACCATAGTTAGCTATATCATCTTCATGTGTAACAAGAACAATCGTGATACCTTTTGCATTTAGATCATTTAAAATTTTCATAATTTCTAAACCTGTTTTACTATCTAGTGCACCAGTTGGCTCATCTGCTAAGATTAATTTTGGAGATCCAGCTATTGCTCTTGCAATTGATACCCTTTGTTGTTGACCGCCAGATAACTGATTAGGTCTGTGATGAACACGATCTTTCAATCCAACACTTTCTAAAGCATCTATTGCTAATTGATTTCTTTCTTTTAAATTTTTACCAGAATATAAAAGTGGTAACACAACATTTTCTTGTGCGTTCAATCTTGGCAGTAAATTAAAATTTTGAAAAACAAATCCTATATCTTTGTTACGTAATTCAGCTAATTTATTTGAATTTAAAGTTGATACATTATTATCTCTAAAATGATATTCACCGCTAGATGGTACATCTAAACATCCGATAATATTCATTAAAGTAGATTTTCCAGAACCAGATGATCCCATAATACTAACAAAATCACCTTCATTGATTGAGAGATCAATATTATCAAGTGCTAATAGCTTGTTATCTCCCATAACATATTCTTTTGAGAGAGAATTGATATTAATCATCTTAAAATAGACGTAGTGCTTTTTTTTCAGATGTTTCGACAATAACCTTAGAAATTACTTCATCACCTTCTTGAATTTCACCTTTAATAATTTCTGTAAAACCACCAGAATTAAGACCTGTCACCAAATCAATCTGTTCATGAGAACCATCAACTAATTTGTATACTTTTTTAACGTTTAAAGATTCTTTTAAAGAGAAATATTTATTTCTTTGTTCATCAGTTAATAATTCTACTAGGGCATTTTCAATATATAGCTGAATTTCTTTTCTTATTTTTTCTGGCGATAAGTTTTTCGCTTCTAAAGAACCTCTTACTTTACCTAATTTT
>CACNUO010000013.1 GCA_902623585.1 uncultured Alphaproteobacteria bacterium
AATGATGATAATTGATGAAAGTCATTATCATGCAACAAGCGATATATCAAAAAAACTAATAAAGGAAATAAATCCAGAACTTACAATTGAAATGTCTGCGACACCAATTTTACAAAATCCAGATGAAATTGTAACAGTTCCAATAGAAACAGTAAAATTGGATGGAATGATAAAAAAATCAATAATTTTAAATCCAGGTTTTAAAAATATCCTTAAAAATAATAAAATTTATTCAAATAATGCAAAAACATCAGATTTATTTATTTTAGATCAGGCTATTAAAAAAAGAATTGAAATTGCAAATGAATATAAAAAATTAAATAATAAAATTAATCCATTACTTTTAATACAATTACCAGATAAAAAAACGCAACAAGAGGAAAAACTTAAAATAGAGTTACAGAAATATTTAAAAGATTATCATAAAATTTCTACAGAAAATGGCAAATTAGCAATTCACTTGTCAGAAAATAAAAGAAATTTAAATAATATTAAAAAAAATGACAATGAAGTTGAAGTTTTAATTTTTAAGCAAGCAATAGCTTTAGGTTGGGATTGCCCCCGAGCCCAAATTTTAGCTTTATTTAGAGATTGGAAAACATTGAATTTTTCAATTCAAACATTGGGAAGGATAATAAGAATGCCTCAAGTTAAGGTAGGGCATTATAGAAAAGAAATACTCAATCACTCATATGTATTCACAAATATAGAAAATATAGAGATTAAAGAAGATACAGCAAAAGATTACGTTACTATAAATACGAGTTTTAGAGATAAAAAAGTTAAATTGGGATTAAATTCTGCTTATAGAGTAAGACAAAGAGAAAAAACTCGACTTAATCCAAGTTTTACTAAAATTTTTTTATCAGAAGCTGAAAACTATAAATTAGAAAAAAAAATAAAATTAAATAATCAAAAAGCTGAGTATAAATTAATTTCAGATGAAAAAAGTTTTTCAATAGATCAATTAATTGATAAAAAATACTCTGGAACACAAAATATAACCAACTTAAATTTAGAAGATCTTCAAAAAGTATTTGATTATTTTGTGAGGAATAATTTATCTCCTTATTTTCCTGAAGATGTTTCTGTAGGTAGAGTTAAAGAATCTATATATAAATTTTTTGATAAAAAATTAAAAATTAAATATGAAAATTCTTTTGAAAAAATAATTAATATTATTTTGTCAAAATATAATCAGCAACATTTTGTTAATATTATTGATATTACTAAAGAAAAATACAAATTTTTTACAGATAAAAGAGATCAGGAAATAGGTAATATAAAAAATTGGAATATACCAGACCTTATCAATTATACAGGTAACTATGTTAGATTTAATTCAAAAAAATCAATTATGAAGCCATTTTATTATAATTCTAAATGGAAGTCAGAAGAAAACTTTATTAAATATTTAGATAATTCTAGTTCAGTAAAATGGTGGTATCAAAATGGTGAAAACGATAATCTTCATTTTGCAATTCCATATAAAGAAAATAATGATGTAAATCTATTTTTTGTTGATTTTATAGTTTGTTTCAAAAATAATAAATTAGGATTCTTTGACACAAAAAGTGGTAGAACTATTGACGATGCTAAATTTAAATCTGATGGCCTACAAAGTTTTATTTTAAAGAATAAAAAAAATTTTGTCGGAGGTTTAGTTACAAATTCCGATCAGTCAAATTATAAAGGAAGATGGCTTGTATTTGATGCAAATGGTAAAGATTTAGATTCAAAGGACCTAAAAAAATGGAAAAACTTAAATTTTTGATTATCTCAAATCTGTCTAGTCGTATATCTAGTTTATTGCTTAAATTGATGGGTCTTTAAGCAATTTATCTTGCTAAAGCACCCATTGGATCCCAAGGTGCTAGCGCTATTGGTTCCATATCTAAGTATTTTAGAAGTCTTTTGTTTAGATATTTTTTATCGATGACAACTTCATAGGTATATTCATCAAACCATTCATCGGTCATCATTATATACCCTTGATTACCACTTTTTGTTCCCCAGCTATTTTCAATTTTCCATTTAGTTGAATTTCTTTTTTTAATATCGACTCCCGTTAAAAGCATGGCATGAGTCATTTCACTATCACCGTACTCTAAACGAGTCTGTTTATTCATCTTAAATGAAGTTTGAAAGACATTTTCATAGTCGTAAATGCCCATATCAAGGACACCCATATCTCGACTAAAACGTTTCCCAACATCACAACCAAACCATACAGCTTCATTATTTTTTATAGAGTCCATTGCTGATTTTTTTAATTCTTTAATATCTACATTAAGATATTTAATAATTTGTCCTTCAACAACATTACCAAGATATTCAACAGTATACATTGTATTAAATTTTTTATTGCTCATTGGAGCATGAATTAAGCAAACTTTATCTTTAATATTGATATCTGCATATTTTTTGCAGAAATCAATTGGTGTCATGTCTGAAATGACAATGTGTCTATTATCTTTATTTCTAGTAGACCAATTGATAACATCTGGTGGTTGACCAAGAAACATTGCAAGTAAATTATAAATTGTTTCCATCATGTCCTTTTTTAGCGCTGCAGAATTTTTAGCTGGTTTCTTTCTTAGTATAGAAGCAAACTCTCTTAATTTGTGAGTCAAAATATAATTCATAGCGCCAGATTTACTGCTATGATTGGTTTCAGGCATTACATCTTTAGGTACTGCACCGTACTTATTAATTAAGTTTACAAACATATCCCACTGTCCACCGTCTTGCACAGGTGCTTTTAAAAGATGAGTAATTAATCTGCTCTCATATGATTCAACTCTTGATTTGATAATATTTTCTAAAAAATAGTTTGCTTTCTCTAACTTATCCCAAAACATAAAATAATTTTGTGAAAACTCAAAAGTATTTAATTCAAGGCTATCAACAACTTGCAAACGCATAAGATTTAATCCTGCAAATCCCCAACATCTTCCTGATGCCATTTGGTTTGTTGCAGGTAGTTCTTTTTTTATTAGATTAGAAAAATTATGATTGATTTGACTAAAGTTTTCCCAATTGAGTGCAACATTAGCTAAATCATTTTTAATTAATGCATTTCTTGATGCTGTATTTTTATTATTTCTTAAAAATTTATTTTTGAAAGTTTTGATTGTTGATAGAGATATATTTTTTGCCATATTCTCTATTTAAAACTATTTCAGCTTAATTCAATTCTTAACTGTTTTTTTCTTTTTTTTGAGACCCATTTTAGCTTTTCTTTCATCAATTAACCTAATGGCATCTTCTAGTTTTAAGCTATCAATTGTTTGATCACCAAGAATTGAAGCATTTATTTTTCCACATTTTACATATGGTCCAAATTTTCCATCATGTGCTGTAATATTTTTCTTTTCTGTTGGATGCTCTCCAAATGTTTTTAACGTCGCATTACCTCTCTGTGTAGGCTTAGCAATTAATTCAATGGCTCTTTCAAGCTCAATATCAAGAATATTATCTGTTTTTTCTAAAGCTTTATATTTTTTATCATGAAGAATATATGGTCCATACATTCCAATACCGGCACTAACTGTTTTATTTGTTTCAGGATGAAATCCTAATTTACGTGGCAAACCAAGTAATTGAATAGCGGTATTTAATCCTATTTCATCTGGCTCAAAATTTTTAGGAATAGAAACTCTTTTAGGTTTTTTTTCTTTTGTTCCTTCACCAACTTGCATATAAAATCCATAAGGACCTTTTCGAAGAGTAATCATTTCACCTGTTTCTGGATAAATACCAATTTCTTTTGGTCCGCTAAGAGCAGCGCCATCTTTATCATTTAATTGATTAAACTGAACTGTATATTTGCAATCAGGATAATTAGAGCAGCCAATAAATCCTCCAAACTTTCCAACTTTAATTCCTAGTCTTCCATTATCACAGGTTGGACATTTCCTTTTTTCATCTGCTCCATTTGGTGGAAAGAAATGCGGACCTAGTGCTTCATCTAACACATCAATAACCTCTCTATTTGATTTGCCTACAGTTTCATCGCAAAGTTGTTTAAATGTTTCCCAAAATTTTCTTAGAACTTCTTTCCAATCAAGCTTACCATCAGAAATTTCATCAAGTTGATTTTCAAGATCAGCAGTAAAATCATATTCGACATATTGATTAAAATATTTCTCTAAAAATATCGATACTATTCGCCCTCTATCATGAGGATTAAAACGTTTTTTATCTAAAATTACATAATCTCTATCTTGTAGAACTTTAATAATAGAAGCATAGGTAGATGGTCTGCCAATACCAAGTTCTTCAAGTTTTTTAACTAAGCTAGCTTCGGTGTAACGAGGAGGAGGGGAGGTAAAATGTTGTGTCTTTTCAACTTCTTTGAGATTTAAACTCTCTCCTTCACTCATGGCAGGAAGAATTGTTTCTTTTTCTTCATCTTTGTCATCATCTTTAGCTTCTTGATAAACTTTGTACATCCCAGGAAACTTAATTGTTGATCCATTTGCTCGTAAAACAATTTTTTTATCTTCGTTTGTAATATCAACAGCTACTTGATCTAATACAGCACTCGCCATTTGTGAACTTACCGCTCTTTGCCAAATAATTTCATATAGCTTATATTCTTCTAAGGTAATGTATTGCTTAATATCTTTTGGTGTTAGGTAAATATTTGTTGGCCTAATACATTCATGTGCTTCTTGGGCATTTTTCGCCTTAGATTTATAAACTCTTGGCGTTTCTGGTAAATAGTTTGCTCCATAATTATCAGTAACAAAACCTCGAACTTGGTTAATGGCTTCTTTTGACATGACGACACTGTCTGTACGCATATAAGTTATTAAGCCAGTTGTTTCTCCTTTAATATCTGTTCCTTCATAAAGGCGTTGAGCTGTGCGCATTGTTTGACTCGCACTAAGACCAAGTTTACGACTAGATTCAATTTGCATTGTAGATGTAGTAAAAGCAGGGTAGGGATTTCTTCTAGCTTCTTTTTTCGTAATATTTCCAACAGTGAAAGTAGAATTTTTAATATCATTAAAAATTTTTGTCGCTTCACTCTCATTTTTAATATCAAGTTTATCTACTTTATTCCCATCATAAACTGTAAGTCTGGAATTAATAATTTTATCTTCTTTATTTCTAAACTCGCCTTGTAAAGACCAATATTCCTGTGGAATAAATTTTTCTATTTCAAGTTCTCTCTCACTAATTATTCTTAAGGCTACAGATTGAACTCTACCCGCTGATTTTGAACCTGGTAACTTTCTCCATAGCACTGGAGAAAGTGTAAAACCAACAAGAAAATCTAACGCTCTTCTTGCAAGATAAGCATTTACTAAATTTTCATCTATTTCTCTTGGCTCTTTAAGACTATCAAGAACTGCATTTTTTGTAATTTCATTAAATGTAACACGGTGAATATTTAATTTTGAAAGTGATGAATTATCTCTAAGTAGTTTTTCTACATGCCAAGCTATGGCTTCACCTTCACGGTCAGGGTCAGTGGCTAGATATAAATTTTCAGATTTTTTTGCTGCATCTGTTATTTCTTTTATTACTTTTTTTCCACGATCACTGGTTTCCCATTTCATTTGGAAATCATTTTCAGTATCTATCGCATCATTTTTTGCTGATAAATCTCGAACATGTCCCACACTTGCGAGAACTTTGAAGTCAGAGCCTAAATATTTATTAATAGACTTTGCCTTTGATGGTGATTCAACAATTAATACATTCATAAATTTTGGCCCCAAATTTCAGTTTAAAGATAATTCGTCAAGAAATTTTAAAAAAAAGTATATTTTTACTTGGATAATTTAATTTTACTTTCAGTTTTGTTTATGAGTCTTTTAATGTTTTCTGTGTGTTTAAGATAAATAATTAAAGTTAAATAAATAATGAAAATTAGAATATAAAAATTAAAATTAATAAAAATATAATAAGCTGGAGCTACTAAAACACCAATTAAAGATCCAAGAGAAGAGTATTTACTTACAAAAGCAGTAACAAGCCATACTAATAAAAATAAAAGTGCAATGTAAGGATTAAAACCAAATAAAAAGCCAATATACGTTGCAACGCCTTTTCCACCTTTAAATTTTAACCAAACAGGATAGATGTGACCTAATATGGCAAAGTGACAGAGAAGTATTTTATTCAATAAAGAAATATCTTGAAAATACATTTGTAAAATGAGGAACGGAAGAAAGCCTTTAAATATATCAAAACAAAGAACAATGAATGCTACAAATTTATTTCCTGTTCTTAAAACATTTGTTGCACCTACATTTCCAGAACCAACCTTTCTAATATCTCCCAAGCCAAATAATTTTGTAAAAATCAATGCAAAGGGTAATGATCCTATTAAATAAAACAATATGATTAATGATAAACTACTTACTAAAGTCATCTCTGTTTTTAATAATTAAGTCTAAGCATGCCATTCGTACTGCAACACCCATAGCGACCTGTTCTTGTATTAAGCTCCTCGTGACGTCATCGGCAAGTTTCGAGTCTATTTCTACACCACGGTTCATTGGACCTGGATGCATAACGAAAGCATTTTTTTTTGCATATTTAAGTTTATTGTAATCTAAACCATACTTTTTAAAATAAGTCTTTTGATTTGGCATTATTTTCCCAACTATTCTTTCTTTTTGAATACGTAGCATCATAACAATATCACAATTTTGTAATCCCTTTTTCATTTCCGTATAAACGTTCACAGGTAGTTTATTTAAACTTTTTGGTAACCATTCCTTAGGCCCAATAACATTTATTTTTGCACCTAACTTTGATAGTATGATTATGTTTGATCGAGCAACACGGCTATGTAAAATATCTCCGCATATAGCAATTTTTAATTTTGCAAAATTTTCAAATTTATTTTTTATAGTAAGTGCATCTAATAACGCTTGTGTGGGATGCTCATGACTACCATCACCAGCGTTAATTACACAAGCATCTACTGTTTCTGAAATTTTTTTACTAATTCCTTCCTCTGGATGTCTGACAATTAAAACATCAGGATTCATTGAATTAATAGTAGTCATAGTATCGAGTAAGGTCTCACCTTTATTAATAGAACTATCTTTTACTACTACATTAATGAGATCTGCTCCTAACCTTTTAGCAGCAACTTCAAAACTTGTTCTTGTTCTTGTTGAATCTTCAAAAAAAAGATTAAATATTGTTCTACCCTCTAAAACATTAATTTTTTTAATTTTCCTTTTATTAAAAGTTATATATTTTTTAGATTCATCTAAGATGTGCTCAATTTCTTTCTTGGTTAAATCAGCTGTTTCTACTAAATGAATTTTTTTAAAAATATTTTTACTTCTTTTTAATTTGATATTTGTTTTTGATGAAAATGATGAATAATATTTTAAAGCTATTTTTTCTGCATCTTTAAGAATTTTTGAACCTGTAGATGATCTGATTGCTTTTATTTTTGGCATTTTTATTTTCATTTGCCAATATTTTGAATTTTCTCTTTGATATAATTTAATGTGTCCTGATTTAAGAAATTTTGATTTCATATGTGTTAATAATGTGTCAGTATGTGTAAACTAATTTATTAATTATTTCTATATCTATCTAAGTATCCTTGTAAGATATAAGCAGCTGACTGCTGATCAAGTTTACTTTTTATCTTTGTTTTACTTAGATCAGCTTTTCTCATTTCCTTAAAAATCACATCAGATGAAAACCTTTCATCCCAAAGAGTCGTAGGTTTTCTAAAAAAGGTTTGAAGATTAATATTAAAATCTCGCACTAATTGACTTTGTTTATTTTCACTACTATCCAGGCTAATAGGCAGACCAAGAATAAATCCACCAATTTCATACTCTTTCAAAATATCTTTCAAGATGATCAAATCTTTATTAGTTCCTTTTCTTTGAATAATTGAAAGTGGTGAAGCGATTATTTTTGATCTATCGCTTACAGCAACGCCAATCGTTTTAGTTCCTAGGTCTAGACCTACAAGTATTTGTGATGTATTAAGGCCATCGATTAAATTATTTTGATCATTCATATAATGGAGCTCATAAATTGAAGATTGATAAAAATACAATAAATAAAATTGCCCGTCTATCTAGAATAAAGTTAGATGATAAAGAATCTGAAGATTATATTAAGGATCTTAATTCCATTTTAGATTGGGTAGAGCAGTTAAATGAAGTAAATACTGAAAATGTAGAACCGTTAAGTAACATATCATCATCAATTTTACCTCAAAGAGAAGATATATCTAATGATACTAATTCTAGTGAGGAAATTCTAGAAAATGCCCCTGATAAACTTGAAGGATTTTTTGCTGTACCAAAGGTGGTAGAATAATGTCTAAATCATCTTTGCAGCAAACGTTAAAAGATCTCGATACAAAAAAAATATCAATAAGAGAATTAAATCAGGATTATTTAAAAAAAATTAAGGAAAAAGAAAACTTAAATGTTTTTATTCATTTTAGTGAAGAAAATGTTTTAAAGCAGATCGATAACTTAGAGAAAGATAATTCAGCAAAAAAATTAAAAGGTATTCCGATTGCAATCAAGGATCTATTCTGTACTAAAAGTATGCCTACAACCGCAGCTTCAAAGATTTTAGAAAATTTTAACCCAACTTATGAATCATTTGTTACTCAAAAATTATTAGATGAAGGATCTATTTTTGTTGGTAAAACAAATCTAGATGAGTTTGCTATGGGCTCAGCTACTAATACAAGTTTTTTTGGAAATACAATTAACCCCTTATCAAAAGAAAATGAACCTTTAGCTCCTGGTGGATCTTCTGGTGGTTCAGCAGCCGCAGTTGCTGCAGATTTATGTTTAGGGGCAACTGGAACAGATACTGGTGGATCAATAAGACAACCAGCTAGCTTTTGCGGTGTTGTCGGTATCAAACCAACATATGGTTTATGTTCACGATGGGGTATAACTGCATTTGCATCTAGTTTGGATCAAGCAGGAATTTTTTCTCATAATGTTGAAGATGCATCAATATTATTACATTCGATCGCTGGGTTTGATCAAAGAGATAGTACAAGTGCTAAAGTAGATATTCCAAATTATTTTGAAAATTTAAATGATGATCTAAATGGCAAAACTGTTGGTATACCAAAAGAGTATTCTATTGATGGTACACCAATGGAAATAAGTCAGATATGGGAAGATGCTATCAAAGTTTTAGAAAAAAAAGGTGTTAAAATTAAAAATATTTCACTTCCTCATACTAAATATGCACTTCCTACTTATTATATAATTGCACCTGCTGAAGCTTCCTCAAACTTAGCTCGATATGATGGGGTAAAATATGGTTTTAGATCTGATGAAATTGATTCTCTCGATGAAATGTATGAAAATACAAGAGCACAAGGTTTTGGAAGAGAGGTAAAAAGAAGAATTTTAATAGGAACATACGTATTATCTGCAGGCTATTATGATGCATATTATCTAAAGGCACAAAAAGTGAGAAAATTAATAGCCGATGATTTTAATAAAGCTTTTAAAGAGTGTGATTTTATAGTTACTCCTACTGCACCAAGTGCTGCATTTCCCTTAAATGAAAAACAAAATGATCCTATCAAAATGTATTTAAATGATGTGTTTACAGTTCCTGCTTCTTTAGCTGGCCTACCAGGCATTTCCATTCCTTTTGGAAAAGATAAAAACAATTTACCACTAGGTATTCAAATATTAGGAAAACACTTTGATGAACAACAAGTTTTTAATGCTGCTGTATCTCTAGAAAGATCATATGAATAATTTAATAAAAGGTGAAAAGCATGATTGGGAGATGGTAATCGGTCTTGAAATACATGCTCAAGTAAAATCAAATTCTAAATTATTTTCTTCATCATCAACAAAATTTGGCTCATCACCAAATAGTCAAGTGTCTCTAGTCGATGCTGCTATGCCAGGAATGTTGCCTGTTATTAATAAGTATTGCGTGGAGCAGGCAATAAAAACTGGAGTTGGTTTAAATGCTAAAATTAATAATTATTCTGTTTTTGATAGAAAAAATTACTTTTATGCTGATCTTCCACAAGGATATCAAATTAGTCAGTATAAATATCCAATTGTTGGAGAAGGAAAAGTTACAATTGATTTTAAAGATGGAACATCAAAAGATATTAGAATTGTAAGATTACATTTAGAACAAGATGCTGGTAAAAGTTTACACGATCAAAATCCTTCAAAAACATATGTAGATCTTAATAGATCTGGTGTTGCTTTAATGGAAATTGTTAGTGAGCCTGACATTAGAACGCCTGATGAAGCTGGAATGTATATATCCAAAATCAGATCAATTTTAATGTATTTAGATACATGTGATGGAAATATGCAAGAGGGCTCTTTAAGAGCAGATGTAAATATTTCAGTAAGAAAACCTGGAGATGAATATGGAACTCGATGTGAAATTAAAAACTTAAACTCTATAAAGTTTATAAAGCAGGCTATTAATTATGAAGCAAAAAGACAAATAGAAATATTGGAGTCTGGCGGTTCTATTGAACAAAACACAATGCTCTTTAACACATCTACTGGCAAAACTAGACCCATGAGAAATAAAGAAGAAGCTCATGACTATAGATACTTTCCTGATCCAGATTTATTACCACTAGAAATTTCTAAAGAAGAAATAGGAAAAATTAAATCATCAATACCAGAGCTTCCAGATGAGCTTAAGAATAAATTTATTGAGACTTATAAATTGTCTAATTATGATGCCTCAGTATTAACTGCAGAGAAACAAACATCTGATTATTTCAATGAAACAATTAATTCAGATCCAGAATTAAAAAATCATGCAAAAATAGTTGTAAATTGGATTACGTCTGAATTGTTTTCATTATTAAACAAAAATAATCAAGATTTAAATAACTCTCCAGTATCCCCTGAAAACTTAGGACAACTTATAAAGTTAATTTCTACAAATGAAATTTCTGGCAAAATTGCAAAAGATGTATTGGAAGACATGTTTTCTTCAGGAAAAACAGCTAGACAAATCGTAGATGAAAAGGGTTTGCAACAAGTTACAGATCAGGGTGAAATAGCAAAAGTTATTGATGAGGTCATTGCAGAAAATCCAAAAATTGTCGAACAGTATCTAGCAGGTAAAGATAAGTTATTAGGTTTCTTTGTTGGCCAAGCTATGAAATTAACTAAAGGAAAAGCTAATCCAAAAATGTTAAATGATATTTTAAAACAAAAATTAAATAAAAAAAATTAAACGTAAAGAATAGCATCGATAAGCAACAATTATAAATGTTAAAACTATCCAAATAATACTTCCTTTGTAATTTTCTGCTGCTCTCCAAATTCCAAAAGAAATAAATATTGTCCAAATAAAAATAAAAATTTTTGAGATTAGCGCAAGATTAGTAAAATCTAAAAATGGTATTTGCGAAACAGAGCTATCTGTATTAAAAAAATAAATTTCAAGATTAAATATAACAAGCAAAACAATACCATTTAGTAGTTCACCAACTAACCAATAGGATTTCCAGAGTTTTATTTTTCCTTCAAAAAAATCTTTTATTATATTTGTATTAGTCATTTTTATTTATCTTTAATATTATAATTATTCATAAAATTTTTAATAACAATTCAACACTCTTAATCATTTATTTGGAGTTTTTAATGTATAAGAAGTCCACAAAGAATGCCATTTTGCATAATTATCTTTTTTCTTATTACTGCCTTCAATTATAACAACACTTTCAATTAGATATTTTGTGTTTTCTTTAAATAAGTAATCAAAATATCCACCCTTGTTTGTTCTGACATATTCTTTTTTAAAATAACCATTATTTAAACTCATAATAGAAACCTTATGATCAGCTAGTATTTTATTTCTATATTCTAATAGAATTCTTTTACTTTCATTTAAATTTTTAAGTGGATTGTCTAAAAAAATTAATTCAAACTCCATATTTGTGTCGATATCTTTACCATCAAAATTTTCTACGCTAATTAATGATTTTGCATATCTTTTATAACTTTCAAAAAAATTTTCTGGATAGTTATTTTCTTTATGTTTTTGAGCTAAATTTGGATACCCTTTTTCTCTTGTGAAAATTTCAAATTTTACTAATTTTTGATATTCAACATATTTAATTACTGACTCAATCTGTATTACATTTAACCCTTTAGACATTTTTATAATATTAAGGGCAGGAATATCACCTAATCTACCTTTAATTTTAGATTTACCATCTTTAGAATGAAGGAATGAAATTTTGAAATATTCTTTAGTGAATGGTATTGGTGACCCTTCAAAGTTTTCTCCTATGAATATGTTAGCTATAGCCTTTTCATCATTTGATAAGTGATAATTTTTTGGATCAATCCAAAATTCATGACTCAAAGAGATATTAGATATTGAAGATAAGATAATAATAAATATTAATCTTTTTATATAAAATTTCATTATGCTCCTTTATATTAAAATTTTAAAATTATATCTATTTTTAATTTTTGTTGTTTTTGTAAATTTATTTTCATCATCTTCCATTAGTCATGAAATCAAGCCATCTATTGCAGATTTTACTTATGATGAAAGTTATTTGAATTTTAAAATAAGATTAAACGCTGAATTAATATTATCTAATATTGATGCATCTACTTTTTCTAATACAGACACTTCATCACTAAGTGAAATTTATGATAAATTTAGAATTTTAAGCAAAAAAGACCTTGAAGAAATGTTTCAAAATTCTTGGAGTGAAATAAGTAATAATATTGATATTAAAATTAATAATGAAACAAAGAAAATAAATTTAATTAAAACTGAAGTTGAAGATATTAAAAATTTTGAAATAAGTAGAGATACGCATGTTTATTTTAGAGTTTTATTGGATGAAAATTCTGAACAATTTACATTTAGGTGGGTTAAAAACTACGGCCCAGTTATTTTAAGAGAGAATAATAATAACAAATTAGAAGATGAATTAGTTACAGAATATTTGCAATCAGGAATTGTATCAAGTCAATTTTCATTTTACGAAAATAATTTTAGTAAAACATTTAATAGTTTTGCAAAATTTTTTGTACTAGGAATTCAACATATAATTCCAAAAGGATTAGATCATATTTTGTTCATATTTGGACTTTTTTTATTTTCATCATCTTTAAAAAAATTAATTTCACAAATAACTATTTTTACTATTGCTCATTCGATTACTCTTATATTTGTTTCTTTATCTTTAATGAAAATTAATCCTCAAATTGTTGAACCTATCATCGCACTTTCTATTGTTTATATCGGATTAGAAAATATTTTTAAAAATTATGTAAAAGAATATTTAAGATATGTTGTAATTTTATTTTTCGGATTACTTCATGGTCTAGGATTTGCATTAGTTTTGAGTGATATAGGTTATAGGAGTACAGACTTATTTATAAATCTTGTATCTTTTAATATTGGTATTGAAGTAGCACAAATATCAATAATATTAGTTTTATATATATTTATAGCATTAAATTTTGCTAAAAACAAAAATTATAGAATATTATTTCAAATTCCATCTTCTGTTTTAATATCTAGTATTGGGCTCTATTGGTTTTTTGAAAGGGTTAATTTTTTTTAATTATTTTATCTGGAAATAAATAATTATTTTTTTATCATTACTGCTTGTCCACTTGGAAGAGCAAAATAAGATATTTTTCTACTAAACATAAATTTTTGCCAAGCTTTTTTATTTCCTGGAAATAATGGTGTTTCATAATCATCAGTAATTATAATTCCACCTTCAACAACTTTATCATAAAAAAAATTAAGAGTATCTAAAGTAGGTTGATATAAATCTACATCAATATGAATAAACTTGTATTTGTTATTTTCGTCTAAAACATTAAATATATTTGGTATCCATCCTTTCAATATATTTACATTCTCATATTCAAAAAAACGTTTTTCTACATCTTCGAAATTAGTTTTAAAATTACCTTGTTGATTTCTAAAGACATCTTTTTTTTTTGGTTTGTCTTCCTCTAATATTTCACTTAAACCTTCAAAACTATCTACTAAAAAATAATTATTAATAACATTTTTGTTTAATAATTTTTCTAATTCAATTAATAATAATGAAGAAAAACCTTTAAATACTCCACATTCGAGAACATCACCTTTCATTCCTATATTTGAAAGAAAATACTTACTCAGAAAAAAACTTTTATTAATTCTTTTCATCCATCCAGGATCATTAAAATTCGGTTTATTATTAGGATAAATTTTTTGAAAAACTTTCTTCCATAAATCTAGGAAATTTATATTTTCATTTAAATATGTGTTTTTATATATAATATTAATATGGTCTTCTAAATTCATTACTAAATTTTAAATACATATTTTTTTTTTTAACTCAATATTTACTCAACAAAAAAATTAAAATGAGTTGTCCTTTTGTCAAATTCCAAGTAAAGTAGATATTATGAAACAACAGGAGAGATGGGTGAGTGGCTTAAACCACAGGTTTGCTAAACCATTGAACCTTGTACGTTCTTAGTTAATATTTCTTAGTTTTTCGCCAATCTTTTTTCTTTTTAAATATTAAATAATCTTTTTGGAGTGCTACAGGACTAATTTTCTCTGAGAAAGAGAGAAAGTATGGCAACAATCCTAAGACGAAAAGCTTCTCGTGGATATACTTATCGAGCAACAGTTGATAGAATTGGTTTCAAACGAATTAGTAAAACCTTTGATAATAAAACTGACGCTAACAAGTGGGCAAGACGACTAGAACGACAGATTGATCTAGGCGAATTGCATGATTACTCAGAAGCTTCCAAGTTAACCTTAGGCGATATTATCAGAAGATATATAGCCGAGGGCAAACACTTGGATAAGAAAGACGTTATGGTTAAGACCAGATTAAACAATCTGTTAAAAGATACCATATCCGACTTAAACCTGTTGAGATTATCAACGAAACATATCGCAGAGTACAGAGATCGAGTGTTGAGAGTTTGGTCGCCTAATACATTTAATAATCATAAATCGTTATTGAGTGTCGTTATCGATACAGCAATAGCAGAGTGGGGAGTATTTATTCCTCATAATCCTGTTAAGTTTATTAAACGCGTACCAATTCCAAAGGCAAGAGATCGAGTGTTAACTTTACATGAATACGATCGACTCATGAAAGCTTTGAAAATGAGTGATAGTATTTATCTTAAAGCTCTAGTTCAATTTTGTTTAGAAACAGCGTGTCGCCAAGGCGAAGCTCTGGCTCTTATGAGAGAGAACATTGATTGGAAGAAAAAGACTTGTACCTTTATCGATACAAAGAACTCTGACAATCGAACAGTAGCATTGAGCGAAACAGCGTACTTTATTTTAACTACGTTACCTAAAACTATGAACGGAAAAGTATTTCCTTACAAAAATAGGGACGAAGTAAATTGGTTCTGGGTTCAAGCATTAAAGAAAGCAGAGATAGACGACTTTGTCTTTCATGATCTTAGGCGAACAGCTTGTACGTGGCTCTTTGAACATAAAAACCTTAGCGTCCCAGAGGTTCAAATGATGAGTGGTCATCGCGATCCTAGAGTATTACTAAACATTTATACTAAACTTGATCCTCAAAAGTTGGTTGAGAAACTAGCATGACAAGTTTTTTATTCTGGTTAGCATTATTACCAATAAAACTTTGGATAGCGTATCACGTTATCCTTTTCATTTATCGAATATGGCTTGGTTTATAGGAGGCGTTATGTTGTTTTTATTCGGCTTTAAAGGAATACTTTGGCTCTTAGGAGTCATAGCATTATTAATTTTAATTTTATTATAATCAATATGGCGCTATTATTAGCGCCGTGTTTATCCTCAGATTTATAATCTTTATCTTTTGTGTAATTACCGCGATTTATATAATAGCTAACGCAGTATTCTTATGACGATAACAAACAAAGACAGCATACTTAAAAAATATTACGAGCTAAACGGACAACAAACTATGTTTGGTTATGATAATCTTGAATTTAAAACTATTAACCACCCAACGCCACACAGATTTGTGGAGCTTTGTCCTGAGTTTAAATTAAAAAAGACTAAACGATCTTTAATCGTTAACCTCCCAACAAGAGAAACAGATAATGTTGAAGTGATCGCCACAGCTTCCACATCTACTAACTCCGACTACGTTCCATACCGAACTTGGAATTTTGATTGATTGTTTTAAAAAAGACTTCGCATTGTGTTAACTGTGAGATTTTAAAAAACATTAAGTAAGATAAGAAAAAAGACAACACAGTTTAAGTGTTTCAAAGTGTGAAAGTAAGTGTGAGAGGTGTGATATCCTTGCGCCGTGAATCACGAAACTTTATTAGAGTAACTTATGGAGTTAGTTAAACCAAACATTGTTGCACAAGCTTTAGGAATAACTACTAATGCTCTTAGGAAGCGTCGTATTCGTGGAACTAAATCGTCAAATTCAGATCCTGTCGACGCTTTCCGCTATAATGTTTCTAGTACAGGTTTTGTTTCGTATTATTTAGAGGACTTGCCTCCGTCTGTCCGTGAAAACGTTAAACGTATCACGACAGAGAGGACAAAAAGGGATCATGATTGGCTCATGAAGAACGATTTTAAGTACTCTAGAACGATAGGACGTAACAACGATAGAAAGAAAAGAATTAAGCAAGAAGAGATTGATAGAAGAGCGAAGAAGCTTCTTGAAGATCAAAAAATTGCTCACATGAAAAGGAGAGAAAACATTGACCCAATTAGAACAGAACGAAACTACGTCTACTGGTGTGATCCCAACGATATGGGAAACTACTGGAACTCATACAAAGAATACGAAGATTCGAAGAAGAAGAAATCGAATACGCCGTATTATTAGCAGTTTATTTTATTTATTTTTCAAAGATATAAATCGGAAGTTGTACAAAGTTGAACTTTTTTTCTTGTACAAATTGATTCAAAGTCGTTAAAAGTAGACCAAGGTTAAAAAACCTAGTCAACGAGTACGGGAAACGTTTCAACCCCAGACTTTAAAAGTACTTCGCACTCTTGGAACTGAGAATAAAAATCCAACAATCGAAACACTAACCTCTTTGTAGGGCTACAAAGAACGTGAGTAAAATTATTGGAGTTAAATATGCGAAGAACTTACATAAATAAAAAAGAGTTGGCTGGAGCGTTGGGCGTGAGCCTCGGAACAATCAACAATATGATCGAAGATTTACCAAGAATAAAACTTGGTAAAGCACGTAACTCACGTGTCTTATTTCCGTTAGCGAAACTTGAAAAAAGGTTTCCTGACTTAGCCTACAAATACAACGAGGCGTAATCAATGATACGCCTCGAGAAAGATTATTTGCTATGGGCTACAACCATAAACATAATAGAAGTTATAATCTAGATAGAGAAGATTATAAAGATTTAAAAGACTATGAAAGACATTGTTCCTCTGTCAGTACAAAAATACAATGGTCTGGTAGCAAACGGTTTTATACAAACTGTGTACTACCCAATCACGAAGATAGAAATCCGTCTTTAGTAATTAAGCAAGGCGATAAAAGAGTTATCTTTAGTTGCTTAGCTGGTTGCGATCGTGACGAACTAACTTCATATTTTAAAAACGCGTTAGGAGGTCTGTAATGTCTTATCCTTTTACGTTTAAAAATTGGTTCTTGGACGGCGTTCAATTAGTCAAGGAAACTATCGACGATACGATAGACTATATCCATGACAAAGTTGCAGTATCCGAAAAAGAAATCAGAATACTAAGAAAAGAACTTTGGGAATATTATTATTCTCGAGAATATAGAAGATATATTCTCCAAGCTAATCCAAAACTAGAACACGAATATAGGTATGAGTCTTGTTATGACGGAATAACTGACACAGAAGAGATTGAGTTGTGTCAAATGATTCAAGAAGATCCTAATTATACTGATCCTAAATCGGTTCATTTAGCTGTTCATGAATTGTGTCATGTGTACGCAAACAGAAAACTTGAAAAAATAGACGTGAGAAAGAAACGTTTGAAAGAACGAAGCGAAGCACGTCATTTTAAATACTATATGAAAAGAATTGGAGAGGGCGAATATGGGTATTAATAATCCTAGTTACTTTCCAAAGGGCGACGACTCATGGAAAATCAAAATGGGTATCGATAGAAAAGGTTGTGATTACTATCCTTATACTGATGAACAGGGCAATATTCTTTTTGTTGTTTATGCTGATAGAACTTATTCCAATACTAAAGGGAAAAAGATTCAACAAATCAGTTATGTTAACGGCAAGTATGTAAAAGAAAACGCTTGGACTAAAGTAGAGGGTTTTAAATTGCCTCTATATCGTGCTCATGAATTGGCAGCTTCTAAACTACCTGTTATCATAGGCGAGGGCGAGTCTGTTGTTGAAGCAGGACAAAAATTATTTCCAGAATATTTTTGGACAACGTTTCAAGGCGGAAGAGGAGCTTGGCGTCCAAACGATAAAAAAGAAGATAAGATAGATTGGTCTACTCTTACAGGTAAAGATATTTATATTTTACCAGACGTTGACGTAGACGGAAAAGGTAAGGAACAATTTATTGAACTTACTAGATATCTTAATGAAATAAAAAACCTTGGTTCAAGGTTCGTTAAGCTTCCAAAGTTTACCGAGATTAATGGTTGGTATGAAGCACAACACGGCGAACGCTATCCAAAGAAATCATGGGACGTGGCAGACGGATTTTTTGAAACGTATACTAAAGAAGATTTATTAGACGATATCAAAGAGTCTGAAGTACCACCACCATTGAAAGCTTATGAAAGTGCTTTTCTTGACGTGTTTAAAGGTAAGTGGATATATATCTCTCGTTCTGGAAAACTTTACTACGATACTCAAAGAGATACGTACGCTAAAGCAGAAGAGATCGATACTCTTTACAAAAGAGATCATACGATAACGATAAAGCCTACTAATTACTTAAACAGAATGAAAATCGATTGGGTTGACCACCAAACGTTTCGAGCTGGAGCTAAACTTATCATTGAAGAAAACGGAATAAGGTTATTGAATAAATATCGTACTCCTAAATTTCCCTCAATCGCTAAATCAGATCGAAGAGATATATCCTTGTGGCGTGATCATATATTAAATATTCTATCAAACGGCGATCAAAAGATTGCTAGAGCGATAGAGGATATTATTGCTGACGATATTCGTAATCCTCAAAAGAATAGAACCTTTGCAGTTATCTTTTACTCAGGACAAGGAGTTGGAAAGACTATGTTCTTTAATGGTTTGAAAAAACTATACGGAGAAAAGAATTGCAGTGATTTGAGCCTTGATCAGTTGGTCGGTAGGTATCAACCTTTTATGTTGAACAGTTGTTATCTGTTTATAAACGAGATTGATAGCACAGGCAAAGACGTAAAAAGCAAACAAGCTATGTTACGTGCTTTGATATCTGATACAAATTTCATGGTTGAAATGAAAGGTATAGATTTAATTCCTATATCGAATTGTTCTTACACAATCTGGGGAGCAACGAACGAGAGTGTTCCGTTGTATATTCCAGAGGACGATCGAAGAACCATGTTCGTTGATATAGCAACAACACGTTTTGAAGTTCTTAAACGCGATCCTCATTACTATCAGAAGTTAAATAATTTTATCGCTGATACTGTAAACATGACGGAAGTTTATAATTACTATAAAAACGTTCATGAAATATCAAAGACGTTCGATAGAAACGAAGCTCCTATTACGAAAGAGAAGTTTGAATTAATTGAGGCAAGTAGACCTCAGTATATGAAAACTTTAGATTACTACGCTAATAGACCTAATCAAAAACAACGTATCCCTAGTCTACAAAGAGACATTGTTAACGCTAAGAAGTTAACGAAAGATTTATCTTTGTGCGAGTATGACGATATCAAAAAAGAATTTTATACTGAGAATAAAGTTCTTCGTTGGATTAGAGCTAATCCTAAAAACTTTAGGATATTAAAAGGCGAGCCGTACAACATTGATAAAAATGTTCGTGGTCGGTGTTGGGTGATCCGTAATCATGAGTTCTGGTATGAACGCAAAGACGAAAAGGAAGTCGTCGACGCACATTTCAATAAAAAGATTGAAACACTTCCATTGTTAAAAGAAACCAAAAAGGAGGATAAAAATGACAACGAAGCCGTTCCGTTCTAAAGGTATTGTTCCTGAGTCGAGGTTAAACGAACCAGACATACTTGATATTCTTAACGAACCATATTCCATGGAGTCAATAAGACAGGATAGTAAGGACAGTATCGATTATAAATTTCTAACAGCTTCTCAAAAGCGCTATGTCGATAAACTAAATCGAGATCATGCTTTGAAAAATAAAAAGAGCGAAGAACAACAGCTCTTAGAGAAGTTTGAACAAGGCAGAATTAGAAACTTACCTAAAGTCTAATGATACCGAAGAAAATAAAAAATAAACTTAATAAAAACTTAACGAGTCCGAATTGGGCTCGTTATGACGATATACGAGCAACGGCTTGGCACGAAGCAACAGGATTATTAGTTGAAGAGTGGGAAGAACATATTGAAGCTTATTGTAGAGATAGAGGACGAGATTGTTTCTTTGGAACAAATGAGTTTGGTAGACCAGTAGCCGTGTTCGACGCAAAGAGTAACAAAGAGTATGTTGCTAAAATTAAACACGAACGTTTTTTACAGGAGAAGAACTATGACGAAATCATTAAAGCGCAAAGAACACAGCGTTAAAGACTTAAAATTTATGGAAGCGTGTTACGAGAAGATAACTAAGTATTTTCCCTTTAACACATATTCGAACAAGCAATACGATCACTTAATACTTATGCAAGATTTAGTGAAAGCGTTTCCTCAATTTGAGATTACAGGAAGCACAGAAACTAAGAAAGCTTATTGGTATGGCGTTCTGTGTGGTTATTATTCTTGTCTACAAAACGAAAGCAATAACGCTATGAAGCGTGAAACGATAAAGGAATTTACAGAGTATGGTAAGCGTACGAATTAAAGTTCCACAATCGGTCTATGATCAATGGCACACGAAGAAAGGTAATCCGAGAAAGTTACCTGTTCCGAGTAAAGCGAACACAGAGTTAATGATCTTGATCCATGATTATATGAGGTTTGCACAGAAGTATAAATATTTTCCTATATTCGAACCAGACTATTCAAAGATATGTTGGATAGAGTCCGAGGGCATTAAACCAGAGAACTTTTGGAAAGATAATAACGAGAAATATATTCTGTATCACATGCCCTAAGTTATAATTTTTTTATAAAATTTTTTTGGGGTAGGGACGTTAAAGGTATTTTTTAAAATTTAGGTGTCCGTGTCTATCGAACTTAGCCTTTACACGTATATACAGAACCTAAGTACCTAGTTTAGTGGTGTAGGGGTGTTTAACAAAAGCAAATGGCAACAAAGAAAAGTTTTAAGTACCTAAGGTTAATAAAAAATTGAACGGCGGTAGCCGTTCAAAAAAAAGTCAACATTAAAAATCAAAAATAGAAACATTGAACGCGGAGCGTTCCGCAGGTTTTCCTCGACCTAGAAAAATTTACCCTCTAGGAATCTCAAATTTAAACGTACAGGAATCTTTTAGGGTAGGGATTCATGTTTAGTCGTAAAACTTTTTTAACTGAATCACGGACGAGCTGAATCACAATAAACTATACGCTAATGACGAAAAACCTCTGGAGGAATTCTGGAGGAGTAAAAGATCAACTTTCTTATATATTCTTATTTAATCCCATGATATTGTTTCACTTGATATAGAGAGATTGGAACTGTAATAATCTTTATTTATCAAGATAAATTGATAGTGAGGTACTAATAATTTATGACCAATAACGAACAGGAGAGATGGGTGAGTGGCTTAAACCACAGGTTTGCTAAACCTGCGAAGGAAGTAATTCCTTCCGAGGGTTCGAATCCCTCTCTCTCCGCCATTTAAAAATGTTCAAAGGAAGTATACCTGCAGTTATTACTCCATTTAATGGAAATGAAGTTGATTATGATTCTTTGTTAAAGGTTTTAAACTTTTTAATTGATAATGGATCGCACGGACTTGTTCCTTGTGGGACAACTGGTGAATCTCCTACTTTATCTCATGAAGAACATAAAAAAATAATTGAAGAAACCATAAGAATTGCTGATAATAGAGTTCCTGTTATAGCTGGTACTGGTTCAAATAACACTTTAGAGGCCATAGAATATACATCACATGCTGAAAAATCAGGAGCTGATGCTGCTTTAATTGTTACTCCTTATTACAATAAACCAACTCAGTCAGGTCTATATGAACACTTTAAAATAATTGCAGAAAAAACCAATATTCCTATAATTATTTATAATATACCTGGTAGATCAATTGTTGATATGACAATTGAAACTATGATTGAATTATCAAAAATAAATAAAATTATAGGCGTTAAAGATGCAACTAATGATTTATTTAGACCATTACTTACTAGAAAAAAAATGCATAATGATTTTTGCTATCTCTCTGGAGAAGATGGAACTTCATTAGCATATCTTGCACAAGGTGGACATGGATGTATATCAGTAACAGCAAATGTTGCTCCAAAATTATGTTCAGAAATGCATACTGCTTGGCAGAATGGAAACATTTCCAAGGCTCAAGAAATTAATCTCAAATTATCGTCGTTACATAATGCTTTATTTATAGAGTCCAGTCCTGGTCCAGTAAAATATGCTGCTTCTTTATTGGGCTTATGTAATAAAAATACAAGACTCCCTCTTTCAGAGATTAGAGATGATACAAAAATACTAGTTAAAAATTGCCTTAAAGAATTACAGCTTTTATAAATGAAAATAATAGCTGCTAACAATAGGGCGAATTATAATTATTCAGTATCTAACAAAATTGAAGCTGGAATTGTATTAACGGGATCTGAAGTTAAATCTCTACGTATAAATACAGGATCTATAAGAGGCTCATATATTATAGAGCAAAAAGGTGAGTTATGGCTTTCAAATTCATTTATAAAGCAATATCAAAATTCTAATGATAAAAACTATGATCCTAGTAGGAATAGAAAATTATTAGTAACTAAGAAAGAATTTAACAAAATATCTGGCTCAATTAAACAAGGCGGTTTTACAATAATTCCATTATCTTTATATTTTTCAGAAAAAGGTTTTGCAAAATTATCTTGTGGCATTGCCAAAGGTAAGAAAAAAATAGATAAAAGGGAGTCTATAAAACAAAGAGATTGGAATATTAAAAAGCAAAGATTACTTAAGAATAATTAACTATTTACTTTTAAAAATTGATAACTATAAGGCTGTTATGGCAAGAATTACCGTTGAAGATTGTATTGACAAATTTCCAAGTAGATTTGAATTAGTTTTAGTCGCTTCTAATAGAGCAAGAAAATTGCATACAGGAGAAAACTCAACTGTAGAAATAGATAACGATAAAAACACTGTAATTGCTCTAAGAGAGATAGCTGAAGAAACTTTAACTATAGAACAACTAAAAAATGATTTAATAGAAGAATACCAAACTAATACTTTTGGTGAGGATGAAGATTTAAATGAAATAGAAGACAATAGTAATGAAAATCAAATTGATTCAAGCAATGATGAGTTGATAGAAGATGCTCTCAATGAAACTTCAACAGATAATATAGTGAATTCATCAGATGAAGATTAAGTATAAGATTAAAAATAGAGTTAAATTTTAATTAAAGTAAATAATTTAAATATTATTTATGTCTAAAGAAATCCATAAGGAACTAGAATTTATAACTTCATATTTAAATAAACAAGAAAAAGACAAAGTAAGAAATGCTCTTATATTAAGTGAGGAAGCGCATAGTAATCAACTTAGAAAATCAGGTGATCCTTTTATAACACATCCATTAGAAGTTGCAAAAATTTTGACTTCAATTAAATTAGATGCTGATTCTATTGTTGCTGGTCTACTTCATGATACGTTAGAAGATACAAATTTAAATATAGAAGAAATTAATAAAAACTTTGGAAATCAAATAGTGGAGCTTGTTGATGGGCTTACAAAAATTAATAAATATTCATTAAAGGTCAATAATCAAAAATTTGGAGAGA
>CACNUO010000014.1 GCA_902623585.1 uncultured Alphaproteobacteria bacterium
AACTAGATAAAACCTTATTTACATTTTTTTTTGTTAATATTGTTTGAGAAACGTCATTAGAAATAAGTTTACTTATTTTAGTAAACTTTTGATCATCAAGATTTGTCGAAAAGAAATATCCATCTATAATTTTAATGGATTTATTATTGTGTTCTTTTTGTAGTGAACTTTCTTTCCCTGTCTTCTCAATGGAGAGAATTTGAATTGTATTTGTCATTATAAGTACGAATCAACTTAATTTACTATATTAATAGTTTACTCGTTAACGATTCGTTTAAAACTAATTAAATATGACAACATATAAAGAAGCAGGTGTTGATATAGAAAATACAGATGCCCTTGTTGAAGATATTTCTGAGCTAAGCAAATCAACAAACAGAAACGGAAATTTTGATAAAATTGGCGGATTTGGTGGTATTTTTGATCTTAAAAATTGTGGATATGAAGATCCTTTATTGGTCTCTGGCACAGATGGCATAGGCACAAAAATATTACTAGGGATTGAAACTGACATTTTAGATGGTTTGGGTCATGATCTTGTTGGCATGTGTCTAAATGATATTCTTTGCCACGGTGCAGAGCCATTATTTTTTTTAGATTACTATGCTTCTTCCAAGATTGATAAAAATTCTTTTTTAAAAATTATGAAAAGCATCACTGAAGCTTGCAAGATAAATAATTGCTCTCTTATTGGTGGTGAAACAGCAGAGATGCCTGGGCTTTATAAAAAAGATGACTTTGATTTTGCTGGATTTTGTGTTGGTGCAGTAGAGAGAAAAAAAATTCTACCTAAAAGAGATGTCATGAAAGAAGATGATCTTCTATATGGGATTAGATCTTCGGGCTTTCATTCAAATGGATATTCTCTCATTCGAAAAGTTTTGAAAGACAAAAATATAGATCTACATAAAGAAACAGAATTTAAATCATCTTATGAAACAAATGCAGCAGCCTTAATGGCTCCAACAAAATTATATTTTCCTTTTTTAAAAAAAATTTTAACAACAAATCTTATCAATGGTATTTCGCATATAACAGGCGGAGGCATTATTGGTAATGCACCAAGAATGCTCTCTGAAAATTTATCAGCAAGGATTGATAAAAAATTTATTTGTGATGAAGAAATTTTCCAATGGTTTCAAAGTTTAGCTAACATTTCAGATGAAGAAATGTTGAAGACCTTTAATTGTGGATTAGGTTTGATAATGACTATTTCAAAAAATAATTACAAAGAATTTGAGCAATTAATAAAAGATGAAAATTTAGATATTTTTGAAATTGGGAAAATAGAAGTTAACAAATCATCAAGGTGCACAATTAGTTGAAAAAATTACAAGTTGCTATTTTCATATCGGGAAGAGGTTCCAATTTAGAGTCACTAATACAAACATCATTTAAAAAGCAAAGTTTAGTAGAGGTTCAATTAGTCGTCTCTAATAATTCCAAAGCAAAAGGTTTAACTATTGCCAAAAAAAATAAAATTCCATTCATACATTTTATTCCAAGAAAAAATTTTGAAAGCAAAGTCATGAAGTATCTAAAAAATATAGATATCATTTGTTTAGCTGGTTTTATGCAAGTTTTAGACTCAAAATTTGTCAGGCAGTGGCGATCGCGATTAATCAATATTCATCCATCTTATCTTCCAGCTTTCAAAGGCTTAAATGCTCAGGATCAGGCCATAAAGGCTAAAGCGAGCTATTCTGGTTGTAGTGTTCATTACGTAAGCGCTAAAATTGACTCTGGAAAGATTATTTTGCAAAAAAAAGTAAAGATTTTGAAGAAAGATAATACCGAATCACTCTCAAAGAAAATATTGATAGAAGAGCATAAGGTTTATCCAAGAGCATTACAGATGGTTGCAAAAACACTTTTAACAAGACAACAGTAAGATGAAAAATCGGCAAAATTTTCTAAAAAAATTTGAGATAAGACAATCTCATGTTCCAAGATTTAATGAGGAGTGTGGAGTTTTTGGAATAAGTGGAACCAAGGATGCTGCTGCCTTAACAGCTCTTGGTTTGCATGCGTTGCAACATCGTGGTCAAGAAGGTTGTGGAATTGTAAGTTTTGATGGAAACTCCTATCACTCAGAAAGAAAATTTGGATTGGTTGGCGATAATTTTACAAAGCAACACTCATTAGACAAGTTAAAGGGAAAAATTGCGATAGGACACAATCGTTATTCAACAACGGGCGGTGAAACAATAAGGAATATACAACCTTTTTATGCTGACCTGCACGGTGGAGCTATTAGTATTGCTCATAATGGTAATTTAACTAATGCACTTCTTTTAAGAGAGCAAATGGTACGTGAAGGTGCAATATTTCAAACAACATCAGATACCGAAACAATTGTTCAGCTTGTAGCTCGTTCAAAAAAGAAAGATATTTTAAATAAAATTATTGATGCTTTAATGCAAATTCAAGGTGGTTATGCTTTATCAATTATTGCTAATGGTACGTTGATTGGAGCAAGAGATCCATTAGGTATTCGACCACTTGTTATAGGTAAATTTAAAAATGCATTTATCCTTGCCTCTGAAACTTGCGCGCTAGACATTATAGGTGCAAAATTTATCCGTGAAATTGAAAATGGAGAAGTTGTAGTTATAAAAGATAATAATGTTGAAAGTAGAAGACCTTTTCCAAAAAAACAAATCAAACCATGTGTATTTGAATATATTTATTTTTCACGGCCAGATAGTATTTTAAAAAATAAAACCGCCTATGAATATAGAAAAAATTTAGGCACGTACTTAGCAAAAGAAACCGAAATAAAACCTGATGTAGTCGTACCAGTTCCAGACTCTGGTGTTCCTGCTGCGCTTGGTTTTAGTCAAGAGTCTGGTATTCCTTTTGAGTTAGGATTAATACGAAATCATTATGTGGGGAGGACATTTATTGAGCCAACTCAGCAAATTAGAAGTTTAGGTGTAAAGTTAAAACTAAATCCTAACCAAAGTTCTATTAAGAAAAAGAAAGTTGTTTTAATTGACGACTCATTGGTTCGAGGAACAACATCCACTAAGATAATAAAAATGCTTTATGATTTTGGCGCAAAAGAAGTCCATATGCGTATTGCTTCACCTGCAATTAAATATCCTGACTTTTACGGAGTTGATACCCCCACTCAAGAAGAGTTATTGGCTGCAAACAAAAATTTAGAGGAAATGTGTAAATATATTGGAGCTAAATCATTAAAATTTTTATCATTAGATGGTCTGTATCAAGCTCTTGGTTACGATCAGAGAGATAATGATAATCCTCAATTTACTGATCATTATTTTACAGGAGAATATCCAATCAGACCTTTAGATTACTTGAATGACGAAAGCTTAAAAAAACTTTCATTTTTAAGTCTTGCTTCAAATAATTAATTAATGAATTATTTTTTTTCATGAACGTTCTTGTCATTGGTAATGGTGGAAGAGAACACGCATTATGTTATGGCATAAAACAATCTCCTAATTGTTCTAATTTATATTGTATTCCTGGAAGTGATAGTATCAGTGAAATTGCTTCTTCGATTATCACAGATGTTAATGATCATGATGCTATTCTTCAATTTTGTCTTGAAAGTAAAATTGATCTCGTGGTGATAGGTCCAGAACTACCTTTAACTAAAGGATTATCCAACCTTTTAATGAACAATTCTATATTAGTTTTTGGTCCTGATCAAATGGGAGCTGAACTAGAAAAATCAAAAAAGTTTACAAAAGATATTTGTAAAAATTTAAATATTGCAACAGCTGCCTATGACGTATTTGACAACTATGATGAAGCCTTCATTTTTTGTCAAAACCAATCCTATCCTCTTGTAATTAAAGCTGATGGTTTAGCAGCAGGAAAAGGAGTTATTATTTGTCAAACAATGGAAGATGCAAAAGATGCACTGATTAAATGTTTTAAAGATAATTCTTTTGGTGATGCTGGTTCAGTTGTTGTTATTGAAGAATTTTTAGTTGGTGAAGAGGTAAGCCTATTTTCACTTGTTGATAAAAACGGATTTGTGTTGCCACTTACAACAGCACAAGATCATAAAAAAATCTTAGAAGGAGAAAAAGGATTAAATACTGGTGGTATGGGAGCTTACACACCTGTTCCTTCTATTTCTTCAAATAAAATGAATGAATTATCCAAAACATTTGTTGAACCTATTGTTCAACATCTTGCTGAACAAGGCATCAAGTATCAAGGAATGTTTTATGCAGGATTAATTCTAACAGATAAGGGTCCAAATTTACTCGAAATTAATGTTCGTTTCGGTGATCCTGAAACACAAGCAATTATTCCACTATTAGAAACAGATTTATTAGAACTCCTTCATGCATCAGCGATAGGCACCTTAAATGAAATAAAAAAAATTAAGTGGAAAAATGATTACGCTATGACAGTAGTAATGGCTGCTCATGGTTATCCTGAGGATTATAAAAAATTAATACCAATTAATAATTTGGAAAATCTTAATTTAACAACAGATGACTATCTATTTCATGCAGGAACAATGCTTAAAGAAAACAAATGGCTCTCTAATGGTGGGCGTGTTTTAAATATCTCTAATACGGGTAAGGATTTAAAAACTATTAGAGAAAATATTCACAATATAATTAATCAAATTAATTGGGATGAGGGATATTATCGAAAAGATATTGGTTGGAGATATATTGATGAGTAATTCTTTTTTAGTTGAAGGAAAAACAAAAATTATTGAGAAAACAAATGATCAAAATATCATTCGAATTGTAACAAAAGATTTTTTAACAGGTGGGGATGCAGCGAAGAAAGAGGAAATTAAAGATATTGGAATACAAAAGACAAAACAAACAAGTAATGTGTTTAATATGCTAACGAATGCAGGTATTGCAACATCATTTATTGAACAAGATTCGCCAAACAGTCTTTTAAGTTACAACTGTAATATGCTTCCTTTAGAATTTGTAGTTAGACGCTATGCATGGGGAAGTTATTTAAGTAGAAACACTCAATTTGAAAAAGATAAAAGCAATCCTCATCAATTTGAAAACTTAGTATGGGAAATATTTCATAAACAAGCGGTTGTTATCCCTCCTCATGTTGCAGAGCCAGTTCAAATGGATGAGAGTGAAGCGAGAAGACAATTTTTAAAAGATGGAAAATGGGAAGAGGGTGTATTTACGGATCCTTTAGTAAAAACTGGAGAAGAATGGGAATTATTTTCTGCCAAACAACCTATAACAAGCAAAAGCTTGATGAAGACTAAAAAATTATTGTCTGATCAAGAATTAGAAATAGCTATTAATAAAATTATTCTTCCAAGTTTTGAGCTTATTGAAGACAAATGGAAAACTATTAAGACAATTGATGGTCCTATACATTTAGTTGATATTAAGTTTGAGCTTGGTTTTAAAGTATCGGATAATTCGTTAGTTTTATCTGATGTCGTTGATAATGATAGTTGGCGAATATGGCCTGGGGGAGATCCCACTAAACAATTAGATAAACAATCTTTTCGTGAAGGAGAAGATTTAGTAAATGTTGCCAATAAATATCAATTAGTAACGCAGTTAACTGATCAATTTAATTAAAGTTAATAATTTATTTTTCAATAATCGTTAAATGACCCATTTTTCTTTTTTGTTTAATTTCTGTTTTTAAATAATCATAAAAAAATTCGTTATCCTTAAATGTTTTATTTCGATAAGGTGTTATCTCATCGCCAATTAAATTAATCATTTTGGCATTATACAATTTTTTTGTTTCAACCTTTTCTAAGCCGCATACTGCTCGTACATGATTTTCAAATTGACTAATATTATGAGAGTTCATTGTTAGATGTCCAGAATTATGAACACGAGGAGCAATTTCGTTAGCATATAAATTATCATCAGTATCAATAAAAAATTCTACACATAACGTTCCAATATAATCTAGTTTTTCTACAACTTGTTTTGCCCACTCAATTGATTTTATTCTTATGTCATCAGAGATATCACTTGGTATTGTTGAATATTTTAAAATTTGTTCTTCATGAACATTCTCAATAGGATCATAGATCTCATAACTATTTTGATCATAACGAGTAATGACAACTGAAATTTCTTTTTTAAGATGAATGAGTTTTTCTAAAATATATTCTTTTGTAAAATCAATCTCTTTCGTAATATCATCTACAGTATTTAATTTATACTGACCTTTGCCATCGTACCCTAACGTTGTTGTTTTTAATAGACCTGGAAGCAAGTCTACATTTTCACTCAAATCCTTTTCATTTTTGACAGTTACATATTTTGTTGTTGTTATATTATTATCATTGAGAAATTTTTTTTCTGTTTCCCGGTGTTGAATGAGTCGATTAATTTCTGGTTTAGGTAAAACTTGTTTCTTTTCATTTATCTTTTTTAATATTGCAAAGGGAATATTTTCAAATTCATATGTAACAAGATCAACTTCATCAATAAAATTATTTATCGTTGTATCATCATCATACTGACCAAAAATAAATTTAGTCGCAAAGTGTTTCCCGGGTGCATCAGGATCATCACTCAATATGATGGTTTGTATATCTATTTTTTTTGCAGCATCTGCTAAAAGACTTCCTAATTGTCCACCACCGATAATGCCAAGTGTGGGTGTATTCATGACTTATGGTTTTTGTTTAACAGCTTTTGATTGTTTACTTCGATAATTTTTTAGATTTTTCTTAATTTCTTTATTCGTAAGAGCAATAATGGAAGCTGCATATAAACCGGCATTCATTGCTCCATCTTCACCAATTGCAACACTGCCAACAGGGATACCTTTTGGCATTTGTACTATTGATAACAAACTATCTAATCCTTTTAATTTACGACTTTCTACTGGTACGCCGATTACAGGTATAGTTGTTAATGATGCAATCATTCCTGGTAAATGCGCAGAGCCTCCTGCACCGGCAATAATGACAGAAATATTATTGTCTTCCGCTGCTTTGGCAAATTTGAACATTCTATCTGGTGTGCGGTGTGCAGAAACAATTTTGGTTTCAAACTTAACTTTCAGCAATCTTAAAATTTTTTCACAATTTTTCATGGTAGCATAATCAGACTTGCTTCCCATCACAATTGCTACCTTATGTTTTGTTGATGCTGAAACCATTGTTATTTTATTGTATCAATTCAATGATGATTCGATACATTATTACATAATGACATCGTGGACATTACTTTCGCGGGCTCCCGCTTTAGAAATAAACACAAATTTACAGTTGCCCTGCATTTTCTTAATCGTTTTATGCCCAGTGTAACCCATCGAAGATTTTAAACCACCAACAAGTTGATAGGCTACATCTTCTATTTTACCTTTGTATGGAACCATCCCTTCCACACCTTCTGCCACTAATTTTTTGGCATTCTTTGTTTCTTCTTGGGAGTATCGATCAAAAGACCCTTTTTGCATTGCTCCTACAGAACCCATACCTCTATATGATTTAAATTTTTTACCTTTAATCGTTAATAATTTCCCTGGTGATTCTTCAGTGCCAGCAAATAAAGACCCTATCATACACGCGCTTGCACCGCCTGCTATAGCTTTCGCAATATCACCTGATGTTTTTATTCCTCCATCTGCAATTACTGGAATTTTAAATTTTTTGGCAACTTGAAATGTATCCATCACAGCTGAGAGTTGAGGAATACCAACACCAGTTACAACTCTTGTAGTACAAATTGATCCTGGTCCAATACCTACTTTAATAGCATCTACACCAGCACTAATTAAATCTGATGCAGCTTTTTTTGTAGCAATGTTTCCAACTATGAGAGGTGTTTTCTTTAAAACTTTTTTTGCTTTTTCAATAAAATGTAAAGTCGTTTTCGTATGTGCATGAGCAACATCAATAAAGACTATATCAACACCAAATTTTAATAATTCTAATAGTCGTAAGTACGCATTATTTTCAACACCAATTGCAGCGCCCACCGCAATCTTTCCATTAGAATTAATTACAGCATTTTGAAATTTTTTAGCGTTAACTTTAAAGCTATGAACTTTTTTTACTTCGCTTGCTTGTTTATCAATTGGCATATTACGGTGAATAACACCTAGACCACCATGTAGTGCGAGATTGATTGCCATTTTATTCTCTGTCACGGTATCCATAGCAGCGGAGAGTATGGGAATACGTAATTTGACTTTTCCAATGTTAATCGATGTATCTACATCTTTTGGTTTGATCTCTGAATACGCTGGTGAGAGCAGAACATCATCAAAAGTAACGGAATAATTGGTATTTATCTGGTAGGCCATTTCCAACAATATTTATTTTGTTTCGATTTGTAAAATAAATAGTTCAAATAAAAATTTTTGAACCCCTACGTCTTAAATTTTATATTCGAAGTTCTGTGTTGTCGGGTTAATCTTAATTAATCTTGCGCCATTTCTAATATGATAGTGGGTAGCAACAGGCGTTAAAGGCGAAATAGTAATGATACTTTCAAACTGCTCTTTTGATTTGATATATTTTTGCAGCTCTTTCATAATTTTTTTTCCTGCCCCTTTTTTAAAAGACCATAACGTATAGGCGATTGGAATGGTTGCTTGATCTTCTTCAACACTCATCAAATCCATTTCTTTAATGGTTGCTGGTATTTCATTTGTAAAGGCAAAGCAGGCAATACCCTCAATATCATCCTTATATTTGAGCCCAAAAATTTTTCTTCCTTTTGACGTACGAAAATCATTATCAAGTTCTGGGCGTACTGGATCATCAGATGGATTAACACCATCTAGTTCTACTAGCTCAGTTTTTTTGATCCAACTAAAGAAATCAAACTCGTATTTGTATCTGCCAATTTTCATTTAAAGTATGTAATGCTTTATAAGATTTGATAAATAAAGATAGTGAATATTTTGATAAGAAAGTAGCCTTAATTACTTATTATCAAATTTTACTAATATAAATTCTTGCTAAACTAAAAATGTCTTCAAAATCCTCTATTCAAAATATTTTTAAATTATCTATCCCTATTTTTTTTGCAAATTTAGTCATTCCTTTTGTGGCTATTGTTGATACGGGTTTAATGGGTAATCTTGATAATGCTAGTTACTTGGTTGCGACTAGTATTGCGGCCAGTGTCTTTTCCATTCTTTTTGGGAGTTTTGGTTTTTTACGATCAGGTACGGTTGGAATGATCGCACAAGCAGATGGATCAAAAGATTATGAAGAAATCGTAAATATTTTTTTACGTAATATTGCTTTTGTTATTATTATTTCCCTCCTATTAGTTATTCTTCAAACATACATATATAATATTTCCTTATCTATTTTTGAGTTATCGCAGGAAACAAAAATATATTTTAAAGATTATTTTACCTTTCGTATTTACTCCTCTTTTGGCGAGCTTACGATTTTTGTAATCACAGGATTGTTTATTGGTTTACAAAAAACAAAAATATCTAGCCTTATTGTCGGGTTTTATTCTATTGCAAATATAATTTTAAGTTTAGTCTTTGTTTTATATTTTAATTTAAATGTTTTAGGTATTGCCTTAGGCACACTCATAGCTTCAACGCTGACAACAATTATCTTTTTAGTCTTCACATTCTATGACTTAAGCAAGATGACTAAATTAGAATTTAATTCAAAAAATATTTTTAATCTCAGTAAAGTAAAAAATATTTTTAATATTAATCTTAATATATTTGTCCGATCTCTTCTTCTTGCTTTTGCCTTTTTATATTTTACTTATCTTGGTAATTCTATCAGTGAAGAAACAGTAGCAGCAAATACTATTTTGCTAAATTTTATAATGTTATCAGCATATGTTCTTGATGCTTATGCTTTCTCTACAGAGGGTATTGTTGGGTATTCTATTGGATCAAAAAATAAACAATTATTACGAGATGTCATAAAAAATTCCTTTATCCTAAGTACGTTAACCGGCTTGGTAATATGTCTAATCTTTTTCTTTAGTAAAAATTATTTCATTATTACGATGACAGATTTACCTGACATTCGAGAAATTAGTTTTAACTTTTCTAACTGGGTAATCATTATTCCTTTTGCAGCTTCTTTTTGTTTTCAATTTGATGGTATCTTTGTTGGTGCATCGCAAACAACAGAACTGCGTAATGCGATGATCGTCTCTGTCGCCATCTATATTGTTGTCTCTTTCTTTTTAATAGCAAGTTTTGGGAATACAGGATTATGGTTATCTCTCTGCCTTTTCTTTATTGCAAGAGCACTCACTCTGTTTGTCTACATGCCTAGGATTTATGCCCGCATCCAAGAATAATTCTATCAAATTTTCGAAAAATACGTAAAAAGACACAGAATTTTTCAAATAGGTCGGCCACTAGCCCTATTTTAAAATAAAAAAGGCCAAACGTTATTAAAAAATTTTATGTTTGTAAGTTTGTTCAAAAAAAATATATTTATAATTCTTTTTCTATCTTTATTTTTCAGTTGTCTTTCTATTATTTCTTTAAAAGCCAACCCAACTTTTGTCGATGGTACAGTCGTTGATGATCAAGGTGGAGATGCTAATACCGCTCAAGAAAGATATACTACTGGTTTATCATTTAATAATAATGGTACCAAAATGTTTATTACAGGAACTGAAAATGACAGCGTCAATGAGTTCACTCTTTCTACTGCTTTTGACATATCAACAAGATCTTTTGTTGATGCTTTTGATATATCAGGCACAGGTGCAAATGAAGATGGAGCACCAACCAGTGTAAAATTTAATGATGATGGTACTAAAATGTTTACTGCAGGATTTAAACAATTTATCAAAGAATTTTCCTTATCCACTGCCTTCGATGTCTCAACATCTACATTTGAACAAATTAAAGATTTATCAACGGAGCTAACATTAAATAAACCTAAGGATGTGGAATTTAATGCTGATGGTACCAAAATGTTTATTTTAGATACATCAAGTATCTATGTTTATACTTTATCTACTGCCTTTGACATATCAACAGCGTCTTATGATAATTATGCTTTCTCTACAGCTGATTATGAAACTTCATTAACCGGATTTGATTTTAACGATGATGGTACAGTAATGTTTATTTTAGGTACGCAAAATGATAAAGTTCACGAGTACTACCTTTCTACTGGCTTTGATTTAACAACCGCCTCACACGTTAGTAGTTTTTCAATTAACGCTAAAGATGTTCAACCTAAGGGTATGGCATTTAATAACACTGGTTCCAAATGGTTTTTTTTGGGAGGTACTGATACTGATAAAGTGTTTGAGTATACCCTAGTATCAGACTATAATTTAAAATTACCAACTTTGAGTTCTTCTTCACCAGCGGATAATTCTACAGGTGTTTCAGTAGATGCTAATATAGTTTTAACCTTTAGTGAAAAAGTTAATGTTGATAATGGTAACATTACTATTCATAAAACTTCTGATGACACCACAGTTGCAACAATAAATGTAACAAGCAGTAATGTTACGGGAACTGGAACTTCTCAAATAACTATTAATCCAACTGATGATTTAGAATATGGTATTGAATATTATGTTTTAATTCCTGCTACAGCATTTGTTGATAATACAAGTGGATATTATGCAGGTATATCATCAACAACGGCTTTAAGTTTTACTGTTAGCGATGATAGGTTGGATCCCACAACAATCAAAGATGTTGTAGGCTCTATAGATGCGCAAAGTGAATTAGCAAAAAACTATATTAGTCAGTCTATTGATACTGTCTCAAATCGTTTACGATTTTTAAGACAAAATAGAATGAGTGATTCTTTATCGAGACAAGGTTTACAATTAGATATTGGTAATACCATTCTTGCCTCATTAGCAAATGATAATATAGAAAAAAATGCCAATTCCGTTATGCCAGGTAATTGGTCTGCATGGACATCTGGATCAACTTATATATCAAAAATTGGTGATAGTATAAATTCATCAAAACAAGAAACTGAAGGTCAAGCAGTGGCGTTAGGATTTGATAAAAAATTAAGTGATAGTGATTTTCTTGGTTTTGCTATTCAGTATGGTGAAAGCGATACGGATATTGGTACAAATGGAACAAGTGTTGATAGTGAGAATATGAATTTCTCGGTTTACCGAACAAGGCCACTTGATAATAATAATTTTATCGAAACATTGTTAGGCATAGGGTTAATAGAAAGTGATTTGAAAAGAGTCCATAATTCTAGTGTATTAACTGGTACGCGGGATGGTACACAAATATTTGGCTCCATCAATTATGGTAAAACAATTAATAAAGGTGATTTTAATATAACACCAATCGGACGTCTTGATTTAGGCTATACTAAACTTGATGACTATAAGGAGACTGGAATAAATGCTTTGTATTATGCAAGTCAGACAATAGAGAGTGGATTAGCCTCATTTGGTTTTGAAGTTAGCGATAATATTCAGTTTAATGAAAATAAATTTCAACCATTTGGATCGCTTAAAGTTATTACTGATTTTAGTAACAAATCTCATGCCAAGATCAATTATGTAACAGACACTTCAACAATTTATACCTATACGAAAGAAGCTAATTCAGATCATTTGATCAGTTCTATGATTGGATTGACATATACCGCTGGAGATTATTTAAATATTAACTCTAGTTATAGTAGGATTCAAGGTAACAGAAGTGAACGAAGAGACACGATAGACTTTGCTATTAACTTTATATCAAACCGTGAGACGCAATACAGCCTGTCATTAGCTAGTGATGAAAACGCAGAGGCTAAACTTGGTATATCAAAAAATATATATGGTTTTGATTTAGGATTTAATGCTAATCAGTCTATTAGTAATAATTCTAATCAAGAAGCAGAATTAATGCTGACGTACAATTTTTAAAAATATTAATTAGTTTATTACTTTTTAATTTTTTCCCATTCAGCCATACCACCAGTAATATTCTTAACGTTTTTAATGCCCATATCCTGCATTGTTTTAGTGGCTAAAGTTCCTTGTCCTCCGACACCACAAAATACAACATATTCTTTATCCGGGTTATTTTTAAAAAATTCATTTTCTAAAGGGCTACCCTCGGCTAAATAAAATTCAAGAAAAGCCTTGTCCAAATGCATCGCATTTCCAATAGTTTCTTTTTCAAAACTTTCTTTATCTCTAACATCAATAAATTGTACATTTGGATCATTAAGTTTTTCTTTTGCTTCTTCTGCAGTTATGTTTTCAATTTCATTTTTAACACTCATTAAGTCTTCAAATTTTTTCATATAAGTCCTTTTATTTAATAAGCAGTTTTGTTTTGAACAATAATAAAACTAGCAGAAAACTTAATAGTTTAAAATGAAAATTTTTTTAATTCAGTTTATCTTTACGGTAATTAGATCGTATTTCATCTAGTAAGATTGATTTAGACTTATCTTTTACATGCCAAAAATCCCAACCATTGCAACTTGGTAGTCCTTGTATTTTAGCTCCCATCTGATGAATAGAACCTGTTAAATCTTTTATTTTAAGTGTTCCATCAATACTAACCGTTGCTTTAAAGCGTTCTTTTTTATCAGTTAATACAGCACCAGGTGGAATAATTCCTTGCTCAACTAATTCACCAAAAGGAACTTTTGGTAATTCTTTTCTACTCTTTGCAATAGTGACAACTTCTTCTTTTAATACTTTGGTTTTCTTTAATCTCTCTTTTGAAAGTTTAACGTAATCTTTATCTTTTTCTATACCAATAAAGTTCCGTTGTAATTTTTTTGCAACGACAGCAGTTGTTCCACTTCCTGAAAATGGATCAAGAACAAGATCACCTTTATTTGTCGATGCTAATAGGATTCGGTAGAGGAGAGCTTCTGGTTTTTGTGTCGGGTGTGATCGTTGATTGTTATCTTTACGTAATCTTTCTTTCCCTGAACAAATAGGAATATACCAGTCACTACGCATTTGTTTTCCTTCATTTAGTTCTTTGAGATTTTGATAGTTGAATGTGTATTTCGCTTCTCTTGATGTTGTACACCACAATAATGTTTCATGGGCATTTGTAAAACGTGTACCACGAAAATTTGGCATAGGATTTGATTTATGCCAAATGATATCATTTAAAATCCACAGACCTTCATCTTGAATAGTAGAACCTACACGTAAAATATTATGATAACTTCCTATGACCCAAAGCGCTCCATTTTTTTTTAAAACACGTTTACATTCACTAAGCCATGCATTGGTAAATTGATCATATTCTTTATATGTATTAAATTTATCCCAATCTTGTGTAACAGCTTCGACCGTTGTTTGATCTGGTCTGTATAATGTATCCTTTAATTGAAGATTATATGGTGGATCAGCAAAAATAAGATCAACCGAATGATTTTTTAATTTTTTCATTTCCTTAATGGAATCACCCAAAATAATTTGATTTTTCTTCATAATTGATAAAAAGAATCATTAAGCAGATATGGAATCAGGTCAATTGAGTTATCAACAGGGGGAATCTTTAGGTAGGGATAACCTTAAAATTTGCCTAAAAACATAAAAAAAGGGGTCCGAAGACCCCTGGAATAGTTCATCAAATGGGAGGAATGATGAAACATAAATACTATTTAGTGTTTGTCGCATCTTTTTGAAGCATAATAAAATAATATTTGGTATGCATTCTTTGCATGGATAAATTTGGATAACTTATTTTTTTAATAACGATTTAATTGGTTCAAACGATTTTCGGTGAAATTGAGTTACACCGTGTTTGTGTATTGCATCAATATGTTTTTTAGTTCCATAACCTGCATTTTTTTTCCAATCATAAAATGTAAACTTGCTATCAAGTATACTCATCAGTCGATCACGGTGAACTTTTGCAATAATAGATGCACTTGCAATTGATAAAGATTTTTTATCTCCTCCTATAATTGATTTTTCATTTTGATAATTTAATGAAAAGTTTCCATCAATAATAAGATGTGGATTTTCAAAATTAAATTTATCTATTACTCTTTTCATCGATAATTTTGTTGCTTCTAAAATATTAATTTCATCTATTTCTTCGACACTTGCATACCCCAAGTAATATTGAAGTTTTTTTTCTTTTTGTAATTTTTTAAAAAATAAAAATAATTTTTCTCTTTGTTTTGCTGTATGTTTCTTTGAATCAGTTATTGGTATATCCGATTCTAAATCATCATAATTAGAAAAATAACATCCACAACTCACCACAGGGCCTGCTAATGGACCTCTGCCAACTTCATCTAAACCAATTACAGGTTCACCAATTGATTTCTCTATAGAAAAATCAGTCACTACTTTTCATTTAATCTTGGCATGATTTCAACAAAATTACAGGGCTTATGTCTAATGTCTAATTGATATTGTAAAATTTCATCCCAACCATCTTTGCATGCACCTGTTGATCCGGGTAAACAAAAAACATACGTACTATTTATTAAAGCTGCAACTGCTCGTGATTGAATTGCCGATGTGCCAATTTTCTCAAAACTAACTTGGCGAAATAATTCACCAAATCCATCAATATGTTTACTTGCAATAGCGTTTACAGCTTCTGGTGTTGTATCTCTTCCTGTGAGACCAGTCCCACCAGTTGTAATAATGCAATCAATCTCTTTTTCTTTAGTCATTGTGTTTAATGTATCTTTTATTTGAGTAACATCATCTGGTATAATTGTCCGTTTAATCATTGTATGACCAGCATCAGTAATGCGTTTTTCTAATGTATCTCCAGATGTATCATTTTCTTTTGTTCTTGAATCTGAGATTGTAATTATAGCAATGTTTATGGGAATAAAATCTAGAGAAGTATCAATTGGCATAACTTATTAATAAAGTGGATCATTTCCATTTGCTAGCATTTTTAAGGAACGCATCTCTTTATTATTCTTATTTTGGTAAATCCAATATTTTGTTAAAATCTTTTCTATGAACCACCTTGTTTCTCTTGAAGGAATACTTTCCATAAAAAAGAGTGAGTCTTCCATATAGTTTGTTTCATTTTTCCATTTTTGTAAATTTCCTGGACCACCATTATATGCTGCTGCTAGAAATATAAGATTTCTTGAAACCTGCTCTAGATCTAGAAGATATGTTAAGTATTCTTGACCAACCTCTAAATTTATTTCAGGATTTTTAAGAATATTACTATTGCTTCTTTTTACATCTTTACTATTGGTGATAAATTTTGCCGTCGAAGGTAATACCTGCATTAAACCTATAGCACCATCCTTACTTTTTGCTTTTATATTAAACATAGATTCTTGATGCATAAAGGCGTGGAGTAATTCTTTTTCTAATTTGAAACCATCTCGTGGCTTCCAAACACTAGTTGGGTAATAGAGGTAAGTAGGAACATCCATACCAAAATTCTCGAGCTTATTGACTATTTTTAATTGTGTATAGGCAAGATCAAAATTTTCGGCAATTTGAATAGACTCTTTTGCTATTTCTCTATTTAAAATTGAATTGATATGAACAATTTCCTTTTCTAATTCATCTGCAAACCCTACTTGTATTAGTGTCTGTATTCTTTTTCCTGCTGGTATATTTAAAATTGTACTATTATTTTTATTTAGATCAGTATGTTTTACCCATTCTATTTTTTCATCTACACCTAAAATTTCTAATGCAAGCATTCCATAAAAACTATTTGGATTATTTGATGCTCTTTTTAACCAAAAATTAATATCATCATAACGACCAAGTTTTGCATATGATCTAGCTGTCCAAAAACTTCCTGACGTTTGATGCCACGCATCATCTTTTAAACTAATCGAAAAGAGAGAAAAATATTTTGCAGCATCTTCATATTTTTCTAGCCTCCAAGAAGATAAACCAGCAGTCCAAGCTGCATAAGGAACATATTTTGCAGAATTTACAAGAGCTTCAGAAGCGTATTGGATTGCCAAGTCATTTTTATTTGCTAAGAAATATCCTTTCGCAATTAATTCTTTTTGCTGATCTATCTCAACTTGATCTAATAATAGATCTACATCTCTTTGATTTAATAATTGTACTGCACCTGTCGGCCATCCTTTGTTAACTCTTGATTTAATTCCGTTAATTAATTTTCTTTTTTCAGCTCTTTGATTGTTAGATAGTTTTTTGGAACTTTTATATTTACTAGATTTCTTACTATTTACCTGTTCCGATTCTATCCCAATTGGAATGCTTGGTTTAGTTGGGCTTTTATAACCCTCTGGCATTCTTCGAATAGCCAATTTATATATTTGCTTTGCTTGTGGATGATCATTATATTTTTTTAGCCAATAATATAATTCTAAATACTTTGATCGATAACAATTTGGATGCAAAAATTTTTGTGCATAGATGTGTCCTAATAAAGATTTATTTTTAATTTTTAAAATAAAATTGTTTGCACTTTTCCATTTGCATATATCTTGAAACTTGTATGCTTGTTGATAGTTATAAACATCTTCTTCACTAAGAACCTTTGATGAAAATATATCATCGTATTTGGTAACTATATCTTGTTGGTATGCGTAGATTTGTTTTGAAAAAATTATAAAGAATACAAAAAAACAAAAAATTAAAAATTTTTTATGATACATTTTTCAATTTCTCTTGTAGCATTTGTAAATCTTCCCAAGAATGTTTTTTATACTGAGGAGATCGCAGTAAAAAAGCAGGATGATAGGAAGCTATCGTAGGAATTGATTCATCTAAATTGAGTGATTTGTATTCATGCCATTTACCTCTGAGTTTTCCAAGCGCTAGAGGCGTTGATAAAATAGCTTTTGCTGCAACGCCTCCTAATAGAAAGATAAATTTTGGTTTAATGATATCAATTTGTTTTTGTAAAAATGGCAAAAATTCTAAAATTTCTTCATCATTAGGAGTTCTATTATCAGGCGGACGCCAATTAACAACATTAGTAATGTAGACGTCTTCTCTTTGTAAATTAATTGCTAAAAGCATTTTATTTAGTAGTTGCCCAGCTCTGCCAACAAATGGAATACCTTGCTGATCCTCATCTCTTCCTGGAGCCTCACCAATTAACATAACTTTTGCATTTAAATTTCCATCATAGACTACTAAATTTTTTGCGGTTTTTTGAAGATTAGATTTGTGATCTTTAAGGTCTTTAATCACATTATCAATTTCCTTTTTTTTATCCCCAGCATTGATATTGGGATCAGGTAATTCAGATTTTTTCTCATTTTCAAACCAGTTTCTTGGAGAATCTTGAAGAAAATAGTTTACTCCAGAATTAACTATGAATTCTAAATTTTTTTTATTTGATTGATTCATGCAAAATTACAATTATCTATTCATAGTGCAACTCCAGTATATTTAAAATGATTAATTTGATTAAAAAATGGTTTTTTATTTGTCTTCTTATCTCCTTCAATACTAGTGTTTTTGCAACAAGTAGTTCTAACTTTTTAATCTCACAACTAGCCTTTAAAAATTATGATTATCCTGCAACATTATTGAATTTTAATGCCGATAAAATAAAACTATCACAAGACCAACTACTAGATAAAGCAATAGCGGCGATTATTACCGAAGACATTAATTTAGCCAAAGATATTGCTAATAAAATTTTGGAAAAAAACAAAAATAATCAAGAAGCATATATAATTAAAATTTCATCTTTATTTTTAGATAAAAAATTTAATCAGATAAAAGAATTACGAGATAATTTAGACCAACCAAATGAATTACTAGATTTTATTTTCTTCACAAATAATAAACTTAAGGATGGTACTACCATTAGTCGTTCACTTGTTGAAATTGTGGCATCATCTTTTTCAAACAATGAGCAAAGACGTTTAAATTATAATTTTTTGTTATTTTATACTTCACTTGCTAAATTAATTGATCCAAAAAATGAAAGAGCAATAATTATTAAGGCTGAACTATTTGATCAAGTTGGTCAATTCGAAGTGGCAAGAGATACTTTTGAGAAGATAGGGAAGGAAAGTCCATATTATTTAGATGCACAAAGTAGTTTAGCAATAAATTATTTATATAATAGTTCATATGAAGATGCTGAAAATAAAATTTTATCTATTCTACAAAATAACAATAACAATTATTCTCTTAAAAAAATTCTTGGTGATTTTTATCGGTACAATAAAAAATATGATTTAGCTTTATCAATTTATAACCAGATGATTGAAGAAAACCGCGGTGACGTTTGGAATATATATTATATGAGAGGGATTTGTTTTGAACAATTAGGTGATTGGGATTTAGCAGAAAAAGATTTTTTAAAATCACTTGAAATAAAACCTGATAGTCCAAATGTATTAAATTATCTAGCTTATGGTTGGGTTGAAAGAGAAATGAAATTAGATCGTTCTTTGCAAATGTTACAAGAAGCATATGAAGCTAACCCTCAAAGTTTTTATATTATTGACAGTCTTGCCTGGGCACATTTTAAAAAAAATAATCTTTCAGAAGCTGCTCGTTTAATGGAAATGGTAATAGATATTGCGCCAGGTGAAGCAATATCTCTAGACCACCTAGGAGATATTTATTATGCTATGAATAGAAAAAGAGAAGCTATTCATTTCTGGCAACAAGCACTAGAATTAGCTGAACCTGAAGATGAAATTGAAGAAAATGTTAAAATTAAATTAGAAAAATTTAATGGATAATAGTATTATTGAGAAGTCACCTGCAAAAATAAATTTATTTCTTAAAATTTTAAATCGAAGAGAAGATAATTATCATAATATTAGAACAGGAATAACCAGTATTAATTTATGTGATGAAATAGAGGTAAAGCCAAGCAATCAATTCAATGTTGAATACAGGGGTGCATTTGCTCCAGAAAATAATATATTTGATGATTGTATTATAAAAAAAATATTTAGTTTTTTGAATATTTCACTTCCCAACATTTCGTTTTCAATTACAAAAAACTTTCCCTATCAAGCTGGATTGGGCTCGGCATCTTCAAATGCAGCAACAGTAATAAAGATCCTAGAAAATCTAGAAATTATTAAAAAAAAAAATATTTTTGACTATACAGATTTAGGTTCTGATATTCCTTTCTTTCTTAATCAGCACGATAGTTTGGTAAGAGGAAGGGGAGACTTAATTTCAAATATTGTCTTCCCAAAATATTTTTTCTTAATAACAAAACCTAATTTTAATTGCTCCACAAAAAAAATGTACGACACATTCATCCCTTCTGATTTTGATTATAATCTCGAGGAAGATGTTGAAGAAATTAATGATAACGATAACGGGAATGATTTTGAAAAAGTAATTAAAAAACTCGAGCCTGATTTTAATTCTATTTATAATAAGATGGATAATTTAGAAGATACTATTTTTACAAGACTAACAGGTAGTGGATCATGTATTTTTTCAGTTTTTGAAAATAAACTTAAAGCTGAAAATGCAAAAAATTCTTTTCTTAAAACTTTTCCAAATTTATGGGTAGCAGTAGCTGAAAATAATAATATAAAATTATAAAATTTTATGTTTCTCAAATACGGCAGTTAAACTATCCCCTTTTTTTAGTTCATCTCTAACAGTATTTTCACTACTTACTTTTTCTAGAGCTTTTCTTATTACTTCATCAATAACTTTTGATGGTACAATAACAACACCATCATTATCGCCAAATACCAAATCTCCACTTTCAACATAGACATTTGCTATTTCGCCTGGCACATCTGCCATCATCATTTTACCTCTAAATTTTGTATCAACAGGATTAGTGCCTTTTGCAAAAACTGGAAAACCAATTTCATTAATCATTTTTGTATCTCGAACACAGCCATCTGTTAAACAACCTGCTGATTTTAAATAAGTTGCTCGAGTTGATAATAATTCTCCCCATGGAGCTATCTTTTCATTTCCATGACAACATAAAACAGCAATTTCATTTTCTTTTAAACTATCAATCAATGCTATTTCATGTTCGTAAACATTTGTATTTTCATCATCATGATAAATAGGCATATACAAGCCAACTCTCGCAAGCCCACATATAATTACATCTGGTTTTATTGATTTGATACCAGGTGTTAATGTTTGTTTATGATAACCCAAACTATCTAGTGTATCAGCTAATACAGCTGAATAAAGTTTCGTTTTATATTCTTCAAAATTAAGAGTCATTTTTTTTGAATTTATTTATATTATCAATTTACTTATTCATATAACATCATACTATTATAAAGTGGTCAAGTTAGTTTTATATAAATAATGATTTATAATATTTTAATAATTGGAGCAGGTGGAATTGGAAAAAGACATATTAAAGGTTATTTGAGAACTAGCAGAGCTAAAATTTCTATTGTTGAGCCAGATGTTAATAAACAAAAAAACTTAAATAGTGAATTTGAAATTCAACATACATTTAATTCTCTTGATGAAGTTAATCAAAAATTTGATCTAGCAATAATATGTTCGCCAGCAAATTGGCATCTGGAACATATGCAGTTTTGTATAAAAAATAATCTATCATTTATGGTAGAAAAACCTCTTTCTACAAAAATTGATGGTTTGGAAAAAATTATAGAAGAGGTCAGAGAAAAAAAATTATTTGTTCGTGTAGGATATACGAGAAGAAATAGCTTAGTCTCCAGAGCTTTAAAAGATCAAATTATGAATAAAAAAATCGGAGAAGTTAAATTAGCTTATATTAATTCTTCTCAAGAGTTTCCTAAATATAGGCCAGATTATCAAACTATTTATTATGCAAAAGAAGAAACCGGAGGCGGAGCCATACTTGATGCTTCTACACATATGATTGATCAATTAATTTGGATATTGGGCATTCCTGAAGAGGTAGGCTGTATGTACGACAGATTAGTATTAGAGGGGACAGAAACTGAGGATACTTGTCTTATTAATATAAAATTTTCTAATGGATGTTTAGCCAATATAACTGTTAATCAATTTCAGAAACCAAATATTAATACATATGAGTTTGTTGGCACTAAAGGTAATATTAAACTTGATCATTCTACTTTAATGTTTGCTGATGATGATAGTGGTGTTTGGAAAGATCAGAAAGATTATATGAAAGGCCAAGATCCAATGGAAGTACATCAAAATAATTTTCTTTTACAGGCAAACAGATTTTTGGATGGTTATGAAGGTAAGGATTGTGACTTAGCAACTTTAGAAGAAGCTTATTTAAATTTAAAAGTTGTATTGGCTGCTAAATCGTCTTGGAAAGATAAAAAAATAATTAAAATCAGTTAAGATGATTAGTTTGAAAAATAAAAATATTTTTATTGCTGGAGGTAGTGGATATCTTGGTTCAGTTTTATGCGAAGAAATATTGAAACTAGAAGGAAATATATTTTTAGCTGATCAAGACATCAAAAGATCTGAATTGGTAATAAAAAAATTACAAAAAAAATACCCTAAAAGTAAAATTATATTCTCTCACTTAAATATGATTGAGCCTGAATCAATTTCTAAAAATATTAAATTAGCTTATCAAAAATATAAATATATAGATGGATTAGTTAACGCAACATTTGGATCAACTACTGATAAACTATCTAAATTAACTGCAGAAAAATTTAATAAAGCTAATCAAATTAACTTAACGGGTTCTTTTTTACTTATGAGAGGTGTGGCAAACAAAATGAAAAAAGGTGGAAGTATCGTAATGTTTGCTTCAATGTATGGATTAGTATCACCAAAAATGGAAATGTATCCAAATAATATTAATCCTAATCCTGTAGAATATGGTGCTGGAAAAGCTGGTTTAAACCAAATGGTAAAATATTTTTCCTCATATTATGGTAAAAATAATATTCGTATTAATGCAATTGTACCTGGACCTTTTCCAAACATAACTAAGGCTGCAAACAATAATAAAAAATTTTTAAGTAATTTAAAAAATTCTACAATGTTAAAGCGTTTTGGTAAACCTATTGAAACCGCAAAACCAACAATTTTTCTTTTATCTGATGCATCAAGTTATATGACGGGTCATTCACTTATAGTTGATGGTGGTTGGACAGCGTGGTAAGTAATATTAATTAATGACTCAGTTTCCCATA
>CACNUO010000015.1 GCA_902623585.1 uncultured Alphaproteobacteria bacterium
AGCTGCAAATTTTACACCGTAAGCATTAACAATTTTTTCACCATAAATTCTTCCTATAAATTCTCCACCTCCCCAACAAAGAATTGATAATGATGCAATATACAATGATGCATTAAGATCTCTTTTTAACCATAATGGTGTCCATTCTAGCATAATACCAACAGTGCCCATGAATATTGCTAAATTTAATCCAAAGAATAAAACCTTTTTTTCAGGAATTTTAAATTTAGCTAACTTTTCATAGTAATCATTTTCAGAAGATAAACCAAATATAAATGTTAGAATAACAATTAAAGTTAAAAAGAATATTAAACCTATAAAAATATGTGGTGGGTATAAATTTAAATAAAAAAATAAACTTGCAAAAATGCCACTAATAATAAAACCAAAACTAAATGAAGCTTGTTGGTATGTTTGATAAATTCTTTTAGTTTTATTTTCAATAAAGTTAGTACTACTAGCAATTGTAGGAAAAATTAAACCTGCAGCTATTGATAATGGTATACTGGATAAAAAAAATGTTTGTATGTTGCTAGCTGTAATAAATATATAAGGAAATATTGCAAAACTCAATTGACCTAACATTAAAGTTTTAGTTGTTCCAATAAGTGGTACAATTACTCTTCCTGATAATTGACTGAAAAAAAGTTGTAGAACAGCAAAAATTGTAAACCAAATTCCTAAATCAGTTTCTTTAATGCCAACTCTGTCAAATAACCATGGGATATTTGTTACAGTTATTCCCCAAGTAAAAGCAAGTGCGAAACCATTTAAACATATGGCAAAGAATGCTTTTCTATACATAATTTTTATTAATATTATTCAGTGATTGTTACAATATTATAAAACTATTAAGTTCTAAGAGTAGTTTTGGATACAACTAATTCTTCACGTTTATTTTCTCTAAATACAACAAAGATACCACTTACCATAATAAGAAAAATTCCAATAAATGAGTTTGTATCTGGTACTTCAGAAAAAATAATAATTCCTATTATTATAGCAAAAATTAAATGGACATACTCAGTTATACTGTTAACTAAAGGTGACCCTACTCTGTATGCTGCAATCAAACAAAATATTCCAAGACTTCCAGTTGTAGAGATAAAAAGTATTAATCCAATAAATTGAAGATCATTAAGTATCCAAGGATTACTAAGAATAGAAAAAATTGATAAATTAAAGTCTGAATTATGTAATAAAATACTAATTACGCTTCCTCCAACAAATGCACCAATATAAATATGAAAAGTTTGTTGAAATAAATTATCATTTTTTGAAGTTTTTTTTGCCAATGTCATTGATAATGCATAGGTGGCTGCAGCAATTATTGGAAATAACATATAAATATTTATGTCATTAAATTCTGGCTTGATGATTAAAAGTGTTCCACTAAAACCTACAAAAATTGAAAATATTCTATTCAAGCCAATTTTTATATTCAGAATAAAGTAAGAATAAATAGTAATAAAAAATGGACTCACAAAAAATAAACTTGTTGCTTCCGCTAAAGTAATTTGGCTTAACGAAATAAAAAACAAGGTAAAGCCAAAGAAGAAGGTGGAACCTCTAAAAATAGCAATATAAGGATGCGCTGTTCCAAAGAATATTCGTTGTTTAGTATAAATTAAATAAAGGCATAACAAAGAAAATCCTATTCCTCCTCTAAATACGAGTATTTGCATTAAAGAGGCATCATGGATGGTATATTTAATTAAAACGTCCTGGGTAATGATAAATAACATCCCCACAATAATTAAAATAAGACCTTTTATATTATTATTCATATAATTTTTCTTAGAGTAATTTAGGTATTAGTTTAGAAAAAAAAATAATATATAATTATTTTGATGATTTTTTATCTTGTAACACCGCTAATATTGATTTTTGCTAGTTCTTTAGGATTAATCATAAATCCCTCTTGGTCAATTTCACCTTTTATTTGGGTTTTCGTATTAGTTCCAATTATCGACCTTGTATTACCTTACTTAAGTAAAGATGATGTTGAGCTAAAGGAAAATGTGTTTCACAATTTTTCTATATTAACCGTGCTTCCCTGTATTTTATTTTTAATTATATTCGGTTTAATTGTTGTTTCTGACTCCACTATCACTTTATTAACCGCTGCAGCTTTAGGAGCAGCTGTAGGTATGTCTGGTGGTTCTATTGGAATTACAACTGCGCATGAACTTATTCATCGAAAAAATAAATTTATGCGAGGCATTGGAGTATTTTTACTAGTTTTATGTTGTTATGGGCATTTTCGCATTGAGCATATTTATGGTCATCATTTAAATGTAGCCACTAAAGAAGATCCAGCTACAGCTAGAAGAGGCGAAAATTTTTATTTTTATTTTATTCGTTGTGTAATAAATAGCGTGATTTCATCATGGAATATTGAAAAAAATATTCTTGATAGAAAAAATCTAAATACTTTCAGTTTTCAAAATAGAATAATTCATTACTTTGCATTAGAATTTTTATTTTTAGTATTTGCATATTTAATTGCTGGCATGAACGGTTTAGTTTTTGTTATCTTTCATTCTTTTGTATCAATAATTTTATTGGAGTTAGTAAATTATATTCAGCATTATGGTTTAGAAAGAAAAAAAGAAAATGGAAGGTATGAAAGATTTACCGATTTACATTCTTGGAATAGTCGTCACATCTCTGCTAATTGGTCGACATTTAATTTAGGTCTTCATGCAGAACATCACCAGAGTGCATCAAAGCCTTACCCTCTTTTATCTCAAGAAGAAAAAGCAATTGAGATGCCTGCTAATTACTCCATAATGTTAATTATGGCTTTAATCCCTCCCTTGTGGTTTTTTGTGATGGATAGGAAAATAGATAACTTAAAAACTATTTAATTTAATATGATAGATTTTTTTTCTAAGTTGAAAGATAATCGTATTTTTCAATTTTCTGTTGTTGTTATAATTATATTAAATGCCATTCTTATTGGAGCAACAACATATCAATTAGATCCTATATTTTTAAATACTATTCATTTACTTGATTATGCGATTACTGTTTTCTTTGTTATTGAAATACTTATTCGTTTTATTGGAGAAAAAGAAAAGAAAAATTTTCTAAAAGATGGTTGGAATGTTTTTGATACAATCATTGTAGCAATTTCACTTATCCCAATTCCAAATAATTCAAGTTTCTTAGTTTTACGTCTTCTTCGTATTTTTAGAGTTTTACGATTAATTTCTGTAATACCTGAATTAAAAAAAATTATAGAAGCTATTCTTGCATCTATCAAAAGGGTTTTTTTTGTTAGTCTGCTTTTATTTATTATTCTTTATATTTACGCAACAATGGGCTCTATTTTATTTGGAGAAAATGATCCAGAACGATGGGCCGATCTAGGAATATCCTTAATTACACTTTTTCAAGTTTTAACTTTATCTAGTTGGGAAAATGTTATGCTACCTATGCAAGCTGTTTATTGGTGGGCTTGGATTTATTTCTTTAGTTTCATTTCAATTTGTTCAATAACTATATTAAACTTAGTAATTGCTATACTTGTTGACGTTGTAAATCACCAAAAATAGTATTGAAAAATAACATTAATATTTAATTTTTCAGTTTTTTATGTTAAAAATATATTAGTAGCAGTTTTAGCTACCTGCTCTAACAAAACTCCTGCAGTCGAAGAATACCTGCATTAACAAACATAAGGGAGGAAAAAATGTTTGATAAAAAAGAAGATAATACAAGCTCAACACCTGATGTGTTTAGACCTGCTAAGGGATCTGCAAAAGTTGTCATTGGTCAAGGTGTAGTTATTAATGGTGAAATTAAAAAAGCTGATGAAGTACAAATTGATGGTGAGGCCGATGTAACGATGAAAACAGATAATCTAGTAGTAGGTGCTACTGGTGACTGTAAAGGCGCTATTGAAACTCATAACGCTGATATTTGGGGTGCATTTGATGGAGATATTAAAGCGTCTGGCACTCTTACTATTCAAGAACAAGGTAAAGTATCAGGTAAAATTGAATATCAAAATTTACAAATTAAACTTGGTGGTCAAATAAGTGGTGACATTAAACTTTCTGATAAAATTCAATCAATTAAAAAAGATACAAAACCTTCAGAAGACAATAATGTTTCATTGCAAGAATCTATGAAAAAAGAATAAGATAATAATAGTGAAAGAAAGAATATTTAAACCTTTGCATTGGATAATGCTAATCCTTATCTCTTTAGATTTTATAGATACGTCTTATCGAATTACGTATGGATACTTTTCAGGTCAAGGTGTTCAACCACCTGTAGGAGATTTTAATGTTCAGCTTTCAACTTTAGATTTTATTGTAAGTATCATCTTTCAGTTAGCAATCGCTTACACAATTTATATGTTGTACAGTATGAAAAGAAGTGGTGGGTATTATCTAGTAGGTTTAAATATTCTTTTTGTGATTTATGGATTTGTTTTAGGCCCATTTAGTACAGTACCTGCTGGTGAAGTTATTCCACTAATAGCTGGTTTTATGGTTTTCTATATTATTTTAGTCATTGGGATACCTTATTTGTATTCTGATAAATACGAATAAGATTTTATAAATTATTTTCTAAATAATTTCGAACTGTTGGTGCAGATTTAGATATTATTTTATATAGTAATTGTATTTCCTCACCTTCTTGTAAATAATTTTTTCTATTACATTTTTGTTGGTTTATAATTTTTTTATTATTAACATTAGTTTTAGTTAATATAACTAACCATTTATTTGATTTTATTAATCTTCCACATTTTTCAACTATTTTTTTATTTATATCCAATAAATATTTATCAAATGGTGGATCACTTATAAAGAACCCAACTGCTTCAGTATCACCATCTTTTATGACAGCTGTTTTAAATTCCAGTTTATCAAAATGATATAAAATATTTGATTTATCAGGGTTAAAATATTTTAAATTTTGATTGAAGTATACTAATTTGCCTCTTATTCTTGCAGATTTAAGTTCAAATTCTTTATTATCATTAATAATTGGATTTTGTGTAGCAATAAAATTCAGTTGATTATTATCAATAATTAAAAATTGCTCTTCTTTTATATATTTTGAAAGAGAAATTAATTCATTAAATTTTTCCATTTGATCTTCAAGTTGAAGCTGTTTTTCCATTTTTAATTTTTTTGCATTTTCCTTTAATCTTTTTTGATTAAGCGCAACAAGTTGTTTTTCATCTTCAATATTTTTATAATACCCTTCATATCTTTCATTTGCTCTTATAACCGCATGTAAATTTAATGCATGATTTGCTCCAAAAAGATTTTGCTCTCTATATCCTAGAGATTTTCGATAAAGTTGATCATCAAAATTTCCAAAAAGATCATTTCGATATGTTTGAACATATCTAATTGATTGTCTAATCATGGTTTCTTTCCAGCCAGGTAAATAAACACCCAAACCATCAGTTTTTCTTTCCTTTTTTGGTTTTAAGAGCTCAGTCCAATCATGTTTTTTATTCCCAAAATTTAATTTTGCATATTTGATAATTTCATTTGGGACGATATCATCCCAAATTGTGTAATGGAAATCAAAAGCATCTTTTATTTTAATTCCAGATGGAACAGTAATTTCGTAAAAATTAATATCTAATGTATGAAAAATTTCTGCAAAAACACTAAAATAAAACAAAAATTCTCTTGAATAAGAAATGGCTAAACCTCCTCTGTAAGCATAAGGGACATACACACCATCTTTATCAATGAAGGTCATTAGATATTTTAAATCAATAATACCTTTATCAAACAATTCTTGATTATTCGTTATAAGACCAATGAGTAATCTTGTTACAGTATGAGCATTAGATATCGTTCCACAATCGTCTGCACCTCGGTATTTAGTTTTTCCTTGAAAAATAGGTTCTGCGTTTCCCGAGGCATAAATCTTAGCAGTACGCAAAACATCCTCTTCATCATACTCATTTGGTATTTTGCATCTTCCTCTTTTGGCTTGTAATTTAATATCCATTAAATCTACAGTTGCTCTAGAGATAAACCATTCATTGATCATCTTTATTTCTTTATCTGATAATTCTAAATGATCTTTTTCAATTGAATACATTTGTGCAAGCATAGATAAAGTTTTCCAGTAGCTATAATGATTATCTCCTTGTTGTAATTTAAAGGAGTCTGTTGAAGAGTAATAAAGAAGATAATTTTTTAGTAAATCAGTATTACGATCAGGAATATTTTTAAGAGTATTACCAAAAAATTGTCTAAATTTTGCATACATAATGCAACTATCCCAATCAAGTTGGGTTCCCGTCTTAAAAGCTTCTCCATCAGTTTTATATATGATCGAATCAAATTTTTTGAGATGATCAAAACATAACTGGTCACCATTATTTGCTTGAAATTCTCGAACAATCTTTGGAGTGCCCATATCTTTATAATGATCTTGAATTACTTCGTCATAGTATCTAATATCTTTAACTAACGACCATTCTTCAGGTATTTGAATATTTTCAATTTCTTTAATTGTAAAATGTTTTACTAATTCATTTCTATCAATTAATTTTTCGTATGAAAATGCAGAGATATTAAAAAATATAATAAATATTAGTATTAGAAATTTCATATGTATATGTTATTCATATTTTATCTAGTTGAAATAAATTCATTAAATGTTATTTTTTTTAAAATAGACTAATTTTTTTAATATTAACTAATTAATTTTAATAAAATTATTAAATTTAATTGAAATGTAACAAATATATATTATTTCAATAAAAGAACGATTTGACTCTATTGCGGTTCAAAAGCAGCTAAAATGAGATACGTATAAATTTATCCTCCCATTAAGAAAAATGGCGAGGATATTTTTTTTAGGAGATAATTATGAATTTATGTGTTGTATCCAAGGGGTCTTTTACGAAAGAAGATTACATGGAATTATATAATTTTTTTAAAGATGATATTGCAAAATATACTGATGCGTTTGATATGGCTTTTGTTAAAGATGGCCATGTGATGATTATGTGTAATGTTACTGATGAAGAAAAATTTTACGCTTTATTTGATGACCCAAAATCAAAAGAATTTGATTCAAAATTTAATAGTACAGATACAGTGTATTCTTTGCAAAAGGTAGAATAGTTATAATCCACCCTGAGAAGTTAAGAAGTCAGAAATTTTTTCAATTCCGTTATTATTTTTCATTTCACCAAAAATATAGGGTAAACCATTTCTGGCTTCATTCACATCCTGTTTCATTTGTTCTAAATCAACATTAACATATGGAGCTAGGTCAACTTTATTAATTACGAGTAAATCAGATTTTTTAATAGCTGGTGCTTTTTTTCTCGGTATGTCTGCACCTTGTGCAACATCAATCATATAAATTGTTAAATCAACTAACTCTGGACTGAAAGTTGCAGCTAAATTATCACCACCAGATTCAATAAGGATTAAATCTAAATCTGGAAATTTTTTTTTCATTTCATCAACTGCAAGTAGATTAATACTACAATCTTCCCTTATAGCCGTATGTGGACATCCACCAGTTTCAACACCTTTAATTCTCTCTATAGGTAGCACTTGTGCTTTCATTAAATATTCCGCATCTTCAGTTGTATAAATATCATTTGAAATAACTGCCATAGAAACTTTTTTAGATAAATGACGACATAATGCTTCTGTTAAACTAGTTTTACCAGTCCCTATTCCACCACCTATACCAACTTTTAAAGGTCCGTTTATATTATTCACGTTAAATAAATCCTTGAGTCTAAATTTTCATGCTTAATTGCATAAATATCACCAATAAAAAAAGTTGTACCTATATCTTTAATAGTTAGTTTATCAGATTGATTTAAAAAATCTTGAATTTGATTAAGAAAAATAACATTTAGACTCTGTCCATCTTTTTGAGACATTGGTATATGTTTTACACATACATTTATTAAATTAGAAATGAATGATTGTAGATAAAACTTAATTAAATCATCAAACTTAATGTCAAAATGTAATCCAGCTTTTGCCAAACAATATATAAATGATGTATTTTCAGGTAGAGATAATTCCCAACTATCTTTCATGATTTTACGAAAAGAATTTCCCATATCTATCATTTCTATTTGCCTTTCTTTCGAAGAAGCACTTCCTAAGATTAATTCATTAATTTCCTCACCTTTGTAAATAGATTTCATAAAAATATAATCATTTCTTAATGTCCCATAAAATAAAAGCGCATCTAAAAATTCTTTAACATCGTCTCTATTTTTAATTTTTTTATCATCAATCAGAGCTTCTAAACCATGGGAATATGCGTAAGAACCAATAGGAAAAGAGGATGAAAACCATACTTGTAGTATTTGATGAGGATCTTTAAATTTTTTCATTTTAATGTTTGTGACTATGTGTTCTGCCCATACCATAAGCACCACCTTCAGGTTTAAATTTTTCTAAAACTTTTTTTACATTTCCGTGTAATTTTAGAACCATATCAAGAATTACAGCATCATCTTGAATAAGAATTCTGTTTTCTTCAATTTGACATGGCAGATGTCTATTTCCTATATGCCATATGATTTGCTTTAAATTATCACCCGTTATTTCAATTAAATTTTCTTCTTTAGATATAACTTTAATTAATTTTCCATTGTCTAATTCAAAATAATGATTTTCACCAATACTGACGGTTTCTTCAAGATTAACTAAAAATTCAGTACCATTATTTGCTATAAGTTTTTTTCTACGAATAAATCTTTCTTCATAAGATAGTGAAATTTCATCAAATACTTCTTTATTATTATTGTGATGAATAATTTTGAATGAAGTATCCATTTTAGTACATAAAATAACGTTGAGCCAAAGGTAGTGTTTCAGCTGGCTCACAAGTAATTAATTCACTGTCTGCTAAAACTTCATAAGTTTCTGGATTCACTTCTATTTTCGGACAATAATCATTTAACATCATATCTTTTTTAGAAATATTTCTAATATTTTTTACGGGTAACAGAGATTTACTTACTCCAGAGTTTTTAAATGATTCTTTATCTAAAGAAACTTTACTTACAAAAGTAACAGTAGATTTTTCTAATGATTTTCCAAAAGAAGAAAACATTGGCCTGGAGTAAACTGGTTGTGGTGTTGGTATAGATGCATTAGGATCACCCATTTGTGCCGAAGCAATACTTCCACCTTGTAATACCATTTCAGGTTTAACGCCAAAAAAAGCAGTGTCCCAAATAACAATATCAGCACGTTTATTTTTTTCGATACTTCCAATATGATCTGAAATACCATGAGCTATTGCTGGATTAATTGTATATTTAGCGATGTATCTTTTAACTCTTACATTGTCGTTATCACCCTGCTCTTCTTTTAATTTTCCACGTTGAACTTTCATTTTATGTGCTGTTTGCCATGTTCTAATAATAACCTCACCAACACGACCCATGGCTTGACTATCAGACGCAATAATTGAAAAAGCACCCATGTCATGCAGTATGTCTTCTGCAGCAATCGTTTCTTTTCGGATACGACTTTCAGCAAATGCAACATCTTCAGGTATTGATTTATCTAAATGATGGCAAACCATTAACATATCTAAATGTTCTTCAACTGTATTAACTGTGTAAGGTCTTGTTGGGTTTGTTGATGATGGAATAACATATTCTTCACCACAAACTTTTATAATATCAGGTGCATGACCTCCACCAGCTCCTTCAGTATGAAAAGCATGAATAGTTCTTCCATTAATTGCTTTAATTGTACTCTCAACAAATCCACTTTCATTCAATGTATCGGTATGAATCATTACTTGAATGTCATGTTCATCTGCTACATTTAGACAATTATCAATCGCTGCTGGAGTTGTACCCCAATCTTCATGAAGTTTTAATGAACTTGCTCCAGCAATTATTTGTTCTTCGAGAGCTTTGGGTAATGAACTATTTCCTTTACCTGCAAAAGCTAAGTTCATAGAAAAAGCATCAGCAGATTGTATCATTCTCTCTATGTGCCATGGTCCTGGAGTAACAGTCGTCGCTAATGTTCCATGAGCTGGACCAGTTCCTCCTCCCAACATCGTTGTTATGCCTGAGTGTATAGCATCATCAATTTGTTGAGGGCAAATAAAATGAATATGACTATCAAAACCTCCTGCTGTGATAATTTTTCCCTCACCTGCAATTATTTCTGTTCCAGGTCCAATAATAATATTTACATTTGGTTGCGTGTCTGGATTTCCTGCTTTGCCAATTTCATTAATTAAGCCATCCTTGATGCCAATATCAGCTTTGTAAATTCCATTTACATCTACTATTAAGGCGTTTGTTATCACTGTATCAACAGCACCGTCTTTGCGAGATACTTGAGATTGCCCCATTCCATCTCGAATAACTTTTCCTCCACCAAATTTTACTTCTTCTCCATATGTTGTTAAATCTTTTTCCACTTCAACAAAAAGTTCAGTGTCGGCAAGTCTGACTTTATCACCAGTTGTTGGCCCGTACATATCAGCATAAGCATCTCTATTTATTTTTTTCATTACAATTGACCCATAACTTTCTTATTAAAACCAAATATCTTTCTATTTCCCGTTATTGGAATTAATTCTACATCTTTTGATTGACCTGGTTCAAACCGAACAGCAGTACCAGACGGTATGTCTAAACGCATACCATTTGATTTTTCTCTATCAAATTTTAAATATTCATTTGTTTCAGCAAAATGGTAATGACTACCAACTTGAATTGGCCGATCTCCACTATTTGAAACTTTTAAAGTTATTGATTGTCTTTCATCATTTAAATTAATGTCACTATTTTGTTTTGTTATTATTTCACCAGGTTTCATTATCTTATCGGTTTATGTACTGTTACTAATTTTGTTCCATCTGGAAATGTTGCTTCTACTTGGACTTCAGAAATCATGTCTTGAATACCATCCATGCAATCTTCTTTTTTTACTACGTGCGCACCTGTTTCCATTAATTCTGATACCATTTTTCCATCTCTTGCACCCTCTATGACAAAATCTGTTATCAACGCTATAGCTTCTGGATAATTAAGTTTAACACCTCTTTCTAAACGTTTTCTGGCAACATTAGCTGCCATACTCACCATCAACTTATCTTTTTCTCTTGGTGTTAATTTCATTTATAGATCCCAACTTTTTGGTAGTTTATCATTTATTACATTTTTCATAATAAAATTCAGTGTTTTTTTTAAATCATAATTATCATCGGCTAAGCACCTAATTACAACTTTATCATCAAATTTTGTCATTTCACAATAATGATTTTCTAAGTTTTTTGTAACTTTACCTAATTCAGATTCAAGTTGATGAATAATATCACCAAAAATTAAAATTGTTGATAAAGATGATTGATTATCAAATGTATAATTGTTTTTAAAATTATTAATCGTTGAACCATTTATATTAATTGCTTCAAAATGCTTTATTGTGGAATTTGTAAAAATTTTCCATTGATCTGAAAAAGAAATATTTTTAATTTTTTCAGACATTGCTTTTCTTCCAAGAATTGTAGTTTCACAAAAAATCAAATTAGAATTATTTGATAGATTAATATTTATGCTTCTTCTTAATTTTGAATTATCAAATAAAATTAATTCTTTGGGTAACCAATACAAAGTTGAATTATTTAAATTGATATTTATATCTACTATAGCAGGATCACCTATTCCTGAATAAATCTTTTCAGCGGCTTGAGTACAAATACTTAATTCAGAATTATGAATTGTAGCATTAATTTCAATATTATCATTACAAGTAATTCCTCCTGCGGTATTAATTAAAACTAATTCTTTATTATCATTATAATTATTTGGATTTAAAATTTTACAACAACCACTTTGAAAAAATTTTTTAAAATTATTATCAAATAATTCAATACTAATTTCCCCATTTGATCTTTGAAGTAATTTGTCCATAATATTCAATTTAGTATAATCGAAACAAAATATATGAAAATGAATATTTGGCGCGCCCGGCATGATTCGAACATGCGGCCCCCAGATTAGGAATCTGGTGCTCTATCCTACTGAGCTACGGGCACTCCTTATTTAATTTTTATGATTTAATGTTACTTCACCAGTCTTTGTATCAACAACATCAAAAGTTTTTTCATTATTACTCATTCTTTTAGCTCTAGCTGCTGAAGCTCGTTCCATTGCATCAGTATCAGCATATAGAGATATGGCCATTACAGTTGTATCACTTGCGCGTATTTGTAGTAATTGTTGTGCCTCAGGGAATTCACTTGGTGCTTTTGCTGAATAATCTTTAATAGACTCTTCAGCATCTTCTTTAGATTTAAAATTAATAGTTGTTATTCTTGCAACTGACATTTTTACTCCTTTTTATTTAAATTTTTATAACCATGAATAACCGACACATGCTAATGCAATAATTAAAAAAAAATTCATAATTCTTTTTCTATTTTTGACTTGATGATCATTTAAATTTTCATTTCTAGAGAGATAATATACATAACATCCAATTGCGAATGCTACAAATCCTCCAAGATAGGCATACCATTGTAAGTCAGTCATTTATTAATATTATATATTATTATATAAAAATATTAGCAAATATGATTATTAAAAAAATCGAAGAATTCGAAGAAAATGGATATACAATTCTGGAAGATGTTATTCCTCAAAATGAAGTTCAATTACTTAATTTAGAACTTCAGGAGTCTGCAGATAAGTTTGGAAAAAATAATAATGGAGTAACTTATCTTGCCACAACAATTAATTTTTGCCAAAGTTTTGATAAGTATTTAATACATCCAGATATAAAGCATTTAATGCTACATTATCTTGGTGAAGATTATAGAATTTCATCTACTTCAACACAAATTAATGAACTAAATAATAAAAAAGGAGATTGGCATGCTGATTGGCCTTTTTGTGTTTTTAATGGTGGTAATATTAATAAGCCATTTCCTAAAAAAGTACTTCATATTACCTGTATATTTATGTTTGTAGATTTTGATAAAGAAGTTGGAAGTACGTTAGTCAAACCAAAAAGTCATCTGTTAGAAACCAACCCTACATTTCAGGGTGATCCTTATTATGGTGATTATGAAGATCAAATAAATATTAAAGGAAAAGCAGGTAGTGTTTTTGTAATGGATAGTAGACTATGGCATGCAAGCGATGTGAATAAATCTAATAAAAGAAGAACGAGTCTTGTTGTTCGTTATGCGCCTTGGTGGTTAAATTTAGAAGTTTTTAGACCAAACTCATTTGATCGAAAAAAAATTATAGAAGAAAAAAATAAATTTGGAAGTCTTTATCCATCAGTAAAGAAAGATGCATTTTCTAAAATTAATGATGAAGTTAAACCTCTTTTTGAACATTGGTTAGAAAAATAATTTGCTATATTCTAATTTTAAATCATTAAATAAAAAAATAAGTAAAGTTGGTCTTGGGTGTGTTACATTTGGCAGAGAAATAACAGAAGATGAATCAATTAGGCTTCTTGACGTTGCAGTTGAGAATGGAATAAATCTTTTTAATACATCCTATTATTATAGTGATGGAATATCTGAAAAAATAATAGGGAAATTTTTTAAAATTAAGAAGAATAGAAAAGACATAACAGTAGTTTCAAAAATACATGGAGATCTTTCAAAAAAAACAATAGAGAAGTGTGTTCATGAAAGCTTAATGAGAATGAACACTGATCATATCGACTATTACGGAATCACTCATGACCCAAATACAAAATTAGATGAAATTTTAGAAGTTATGGATCGATTTCAAAAAGAAGGAAAAATTATAAGAGTTGCATGTAATAATTATGATTTATCAATTTTAAAATCTTCTAAAAAAATTCAAGAAATAAATAACTTTTCAAAATTTGGATTATTGGAAACAGTATATAATGTGCTTTATAGAGGCGCAGAGAAAGATTTAATAAATTACTGTGATTTAGAAAATATAGATATTATATCTTATAGCCCCTTGGGCGCAGGCTTTATAACTGGTAAGTATAAAAATGGTCGAGAAACACCTAAAAAAACAAGATTTGATATAAAGCCGTCCCATAAAGACATTTACTTTAAGGATATTTTCTTTGAGACAATGAATAAATTAGAAAAACTTTCTAATGAAACAAACTTATCATTAATAGATTTAGCTTTATCATGGGTTTTAAGTCGTATTTTTTTATCCAGTATACTCATAGGAGTTAGAGATATATCCCATATTATGAAGCCAATTAATATTTTAGAAAATCCAATCAATGGAACAATATTAAATGAAATTAATGAAATTACTAAAAATAATTTGGATCTGATTGATCCTTAATTTTTTTCTTTTACTCGCCAAATTTTATTTTTCTTAGCTTTTTTATATCCAGAATTAATTTTCTTTAATTTCCATATTAGCATTTTTTCAATAATGAACGACCCATTAAAAGAATAAACATTGATTTGATTTTTATTTTCAAATTTTTCATATATTCCTACAACTGATTGTATATTATTAATAAATACTTCAATCAAAAAATGATCAATGAAAATAGTTATTTCTATATTTTTTGTTTTATATAAGTTTTGAAAATCAAGTGATGCTTTAGTAGATCCTACTAAAATTGATTTTGACTCAGGCTCAAAAATTATAGGAAACCCTAAATCTTTATTTTTTGAAAATAATTGAAATCCGAATCTTTTATTTTTTATCTCAGATGATTTGATAAATAATTTAATCTCAATTGCATTAAAATTAATTGAAATGATATTTTTAGTAATAGTATCATTAGAGTTATTTGATTTGTTTTTAATTTGTATTTTAGTTAAAATTTTTTTATCGTATCTTAATTTTTCTAGCTCTTTTAATGGAGTAATTGATAATTTTTTATTATTATAAGACTTAAGCTCTCTTGGTATTGATAAAATATTAGAATTTTTGATTTGTTGAATTCTTAACCATGCCCACATTACTCTTCTACCATCTTTAGACATAACTGTTTCTGGAGCAAAAAAATCTCTTGATTCAAGTGAGTAGATTGGATCTGTTCCATCAGGCCAGTTCATTCTTTCATGTATTTCTGGAATAAACTTTTCATTTTTTTTATCCCAATCCCCAATATAGTAACGACAACCATGAGAATGACTTATACATAAAAGTACCCATTTATTTTGTAATTTAAAAAAATTTGGACAAGAAATATCTTCACCTTTAACTACATCATCTAAGTCTTTTGACATAAATTTTCCTACATATTTCCATTCAATTAAGTTTTTTGATTTAAATAAATCTGGGTTGATACCTCCAGAGATTGAATAATAAGTGTTATTGATAATGAAACAATCTGGATCCCAAAAATTAATCTTAAATTTTTTTTTATTAATTGGTATTGGTTTATTCCATTTTGACAATTTATTGTTTTTAGCAATTATAACAAAATTATTTTTGGTATTTTCTCCATGATAAATTATAGCTGGTTTTTTATCTAAAGTAATAAATCCAGTTCCACTAAACATACCGTGTCTTGTAAAGATTGGTTGTAATTTGGTTTTTTGCCATTCCCAATTTAACATATCTTTACTAGTGCAATGAATAAATGAATGAGAGTGATTGTAAGGAAAATTAGTTCTTGGTAAATTTTTTCTTACACCATTCCATTTATGTCTTAAAATATAATGAAGATGATAAACTCCATTTAAATAAAAAATTGCATTAGGATCGCCAGGTTCACTTCCTCGACCAGGATGTTGTAAATGAAATGATAAATCAACATTATTTAAATTTTTACATTTACTCATTTTATTAGGTATTATAGATAATATTTAGAACATTTTGTAAATACTGATGAGTTATAAAGCAGATAAAAAAAGATATGAAAAATTAATCTACAGGAGATGTGGAAATAGCGGATTGCTTTTACCCCCTATTACACTTGGTCTTTGGCATAACTTTGGTGGTAAACAATCTATGTCAAAAGAAGCAAAGAAGATGCTTTTTAGAGCATTTGACAGAGGTGTAACTCATTTTGATTTAGCAAATAATTATGGCCCACCAGCAGGATCTGCAGAAGAAAATTTTGGTAAAGTTATGAATTTTGATTTTAAAAAATATAGGGATGAAATGATAATATCAAGTAAGGCAGGTTATCATATGTGGGATGGTCCATATGGTGAATGGGGTTCAAAAAAATATTTAACTGCAAGCCTTGATCAAAGTTTGAAAAGAATGAATCTAGAATACGTAGATATTTTTTATTCTCATCGTTTTGATCCGTTAACACCATTAGAAGAGACAGCAGATGCATTAGCTCAATCGATTACAAGTGGTAAGGTTTTATACGTAGGAATTTCTTCTTATAGTTCAAAACAAACAATTAAAATGAATAAGTTATTAAAAGAAAGAGGAGTTAGTTGTTTAATTCATCAACCATCTTACTCCATGATCAATAGATGGGTGGAAAAAGATTTATTATCTACATTAAAAAAATTAGGTATAGGATGTATTGCATTCTCTCCTCTCGCACAAGGAATGTTATCGGGAAAATATTTAAAAAAAATACCTAAAGTATCAAGGATTTCAGATAATTCATCTCTTGATAAAAAAATGATTACAAAAAGTTATTTATTTAAAATTAAAGAGTTAACAAAAATTGCAAATAAAAGAGGGCAATCTTTACCTCAAATGGCTCTTTCTTGGATACTTCGTCACCCTACTATGACATCAGCTCTAATTGGTGCAAGAACAGTAAAACAATTAGACGAATGTTTAGATAGTCAAAATAATCTAACTTTTAGTAATTCTGAATTAAAAGAAATAGATAAATTTGCAAAAGAAGAAAAAATTAATCTGTGGGCTAAATCAAGTACAGATTAATATTTAATGAAATACAATATTTTAATCACTGACATTTTAATAAAAGATTTTGTGCATGTTTATAAAAAAGATTTCAGTGTTGATTGTTTGTGGAAATTAGAGAGTAAAATTGATTTTAATAAATACCAAGGAATAGTTGTCACCGGTGGTTTTAAAACTGATAAAAAATTTCTTAAAAAATTTAAAAATCTAAAAATAGTTTCAGTATTTGGTGTTGGGTATGATGGTGTTGATCTGAATTATTGTAAAAACAATAAAATAGTTATAACAAATACACCTAGAGTTCTTACTGACGATGTCGCTGATTTAGCACTTGGTCTAATGATGTCTTTATCAAGAAGAATAAATGAAGCTCATAATTTTATTTTAAAAAAAAAATGGAGTAAAAAACCGTTTGAATTAACAACTAGCCTTACTAACAAAACAGTAGGAATTGTTGGTATGGGTGAAATAGGTAAAGCATTTTCTAAACGAGTAAAATCTCTTTCTATGAAAATTGTTTATTTTGGACCAAATAAAAAAAATTTAAAGTATAAATATTTCAAAAATTTAAAAGATATGGCCAGTGTAATCGATGTAATGGTAATTACATGTATTGGTGGAAGCAAAACAAAAGACTTAATAAACAAAACTATTTTAAAACTCATGAAGCCTTCTGCTATAATAGTAAATGTTTCAAGAGGATCTGTAATTAATGAATTTCATTTATTGGATTCTTTGAATAAAAATACAATAGCTGGTGCTGCATTAGATGTGTTTAAAATGGAGCCAAAAATTAACAATAAATTTTTAAAATTAAAAAATGTTTTGTTATCTCCTCATATTGGAAGTGCTACTTTTGAGACAAGATTGAAAATGGCTAAGATTAGCTCACAAAATATATCAAATTATCTTTATTCAAAAAAATTAAAAAACAAAGTTAGATACTAAAACATATTGTAATTAGTTTTCTTTTTTGATAATTTTTTTTAATGAAAATTTTTAGAAATTTTATTATATTTTTGATATTTGCCTTTCTTTCATTAAATTTTTTATTTGATTTCACATATATAAATAAGCAAATTAACAATAATCTAAATGAATTTGTATATAAGTATATTTTATCTCATAAAAATACGATAAACTTAAAAACTCAAATAAAAGATCTCAAAAAAGAACGTAATCAATTTAGAGCACAAAAAGAATTATTTGAAGATGCATACAAAGATTTATATGATGATAGTTTTGAAACTCAATATAATTCTCAAATATTAACAAAAATACTTGAACAATTTGATCCTTATGAATTTGATTTAGAAATCAAAAAAAATAATAAGAATTTAGAATATGCAATTAACACTGAACACAGTTTTTCAAATAATAAAATCAAGACAAAAGTTTATAGTCCTCAAAAAAACATATTATTATACGGTATAGCTAACCAATTCCCAGCAAGTGGATATTTAGAAACATATAATAATAATTTAATTTTAATTTCAGCAAGTGGTGTATTAGCGTATTCTAATAAAATTAAAAATAATACAAATGACTTATATTTTAAACAAATTAAAACAAATATTAGTAAGTTCATAGGAGAAGAACAATTTAGAAAATCAAGAATACATGATTTTGATTGGTTAGAAGGTGGTTGGTTCTCAATAAAAGATATCAATATTTATAAAGATCAAATTTATGTATCTTATACAAGAGAAGTGAAAGACAATTGTTGGAATACAAGTTTATTACATGGGAAAATGAATTTAAAACTCATTATATTTGAAAATCTTTTCACATCAGATGAATGTGTGCATTTTTATGATAATATTGATGGTGAGTTTAATGCACATCAATCTGGAGGACGAATAATTAATTTAGATGATCAAAATCTATTTTTTTCTACTGGTGATTTTAGAAGTAGATTTAGAGCGCAGAAAGAAGATAGTATATTTAGTAAAATAATTGCTATAAATAAAAAAACAAAAGATTACAAAGTTGTAAGTATGGGTCATAGAAATCCTCAAGGATTGTATTATAATAAAAAAAATAATTTTTTATTAGAGGCGGAACATGGTCCTGAAGGTGGTGATGAAATTAATTTAATCGAGTTGAATAATAATAAAATACCTAATTATGGATGGGCTATTTCTTCATATGGAGAACATTATGGAGGAAAAAATGCAACATATAATAAAAAAAAATATGTAAAATATCCACTACATAAATCTCATTCTGAATATAATTTTATTGAACCTCTTATTTATTTTAATCCATCTATTGGAATTTCTCAAATAGTTGGATTAGACAAAAAGAATAATTATGTAGTAGCATCAATGAAGGATGAATCTCTTTATTTTTTTGAATATGATTACGATAATAAAAAACTTTCAACTCCAAATAAAGTAAACAATGGTGATGCTGAAAATATAAAAATTGAAAGAGTTCATATTGGTGAAAGAATAAGGGATATGATTTACTATAATGAAAAATTATATTTATATTTGGAAGATACTGCTTCTATAGCTGAGGTTTCCATAAATTAAATTGATTAAACTTAAAGAAAAATGGCTTTGGGATTTTTGGTTAAACAAGGATAATGATATTTGGTATTGCTATTTTCTTCAAGCTGATAAATCATTAAAAAATCCTGATCTTAGACATAATAATGTTAATCACGGATTAGCTACTTCAAAAGATTTAATAAATTGGAAACATCATGGCACAGTTTTTGCTCCTTCTGATAATGAGAATTTTGATGACTATACAACATGGACAGGGTCTATAATTAAAAATAATAGTAAGTGGCATTACTTTTATACTGGAAGAAATAAAAAGGAAAAAGGAAGTAAACAAAGAATTGGTCATGCAATTGGTGAAACACCCTACTCTTTTAATAGATGCGGAAATGGATTAGCTTTAGATTTAGATACAAATATTTATCAGGAACTAGAAAATAATAATTACTGGAAAGATCGTGCTATGCGTGATCCATGGGTAATGAAACACCCGTATAAAAATAAATTTATAATGGCTTACACTGCAAGAGCATCAATCAATAACGATCCCTATCAGTGTGGTGTTATTGGTATGGCAGAATCTAATGATCTCTATGAATGGAAATCTACTAAACCTTTATTTGGAGGTTTTTTTAGTCAATTAGAAGTTCCACAAATATTTAAAGTTGCAAATAAATGGTATTGTTTATTTTGCAATCATCCTGAAGATTGGTCTGATGAATTTAAGAAAAATTATAATGGGCCAAATAAACGAGGAACACATTATTTAATTGCTGATAAATTTGAAGGTCCATGGAATTTAGCACCTGGTCCTTATTTAACAACAAGCTCTGAAATAGAACTTTATGCTGGTAGAGTTGTTGAAAAAGATAATAAATTTTTCTTTATGGCTTTTTTACATGATGATGAAGATGGAAATTTTATTGGAGAAATATCAGATCCAATTCCAATTAATTTTGACAAAGATGGTTTAATGAATTTAAATTTTTAATTAATATTTCTCCACGAATATTCTGGTTTAAATCCTAATACTTTTTTCGCTTTCTCATTACTTAATAAAGTTTTATTTTTTCCAATCTCTCCTTTAATTTGAATATTTGGAAATACTTTATCGAGAAGTAATTTATTATCCTCTTCCATAACAGTGTCATCTGCAGCTATAATAAAATTATCAGCACCTTTTAAATTACTTTCCATAGCTAAGAGACAAGCCTGGGCAACATCTCTAGCATCAATATATCCCCAAAAGTTCCATTTTCGTAAAAAAGGATCATTTTGGAATGATTTAAATTGTTTGTAATCATGTTCTTCCATTATATTGGAATAGCGAAGTCCAAATATTTTCATCTCTGGATTTCTCCTACAATATTGCCTGGCCATTTCTTCACCCATCACTTTAGAAAGTGAATAGCTTGACTCTGGTCGAGGGTAATAATCTTCATCAACAGGGACATACGGTGGGTATGTATCAAAAGGTAATCCGAGAACAGTTTCACTTGATGCCCATACAATATTATTAATTTTTAAAATTTTAGCTGCTTGAAAAATATTGTAAGTACTTAAAGTATTTATTCTAAAAATTTTATGATTGGCTTCTAAGCCAGGAGCAGGAATAGCTGCTTGATGAATTATAGCATCTATTCCATTAATACGATCATCTATTTCAGATACAGACTCCATTGCTTCACCAAAATTTTCTAAATCAATTTTTGTAAAAGGAACTTCTAGCTCAGGATGATTAACTAAATCTGCATTGAAAACATTGTAATTATTTTTTAACAATAATTTGATTGTAGCTCTACCTGCCTTGCCTGATCCACCTGTTACTAAAATATTCTTCATTTAGAGTTACTTTAATAATTTTTTTATAAAGAATCATTAATATTTTGATAATTATAATAAAAATAGGAGATTATATGGCTGAATATATTTTAGAAGCTGGGGGAACAATGGCATTTACATTCCATGTTTTATTTATGCTTTTCAATTTATTTATTATCTATCAATTTTATTTTAATGATAAATTTTTTAATGAATTAGGATTTTCAAATGAAGAACCTAAGTTAGTTTTTAGAGGTCCATTAGGTGCTGTTTTTTTAACAATGTTATTAATGTCAATATTGTTAACTTTTGATGTAACTGGAAATACTTATGAAGAAAATGTAGTACAATATAAATTCTGGTATTCATTTTTATTTATGCTTATGGCAATAGCTTTAATTAGCTCAGTAGTTAGGTATTTTAATATGGTAAATAATTATGGAATTACTCCAAATATAAGAGGAGTTATGTTTCCATTAGTTGGACTTATTTTAATAATTCTTAGAACAATATTTGAGGGTTACTAATTAATTACAAGCGGTTTATTAACCGCTTGTTTTAATTAAAATAACTTCTAATCCTATTTCTTGATGCAAAATGTAAAATTATTGAAACTATAAACAAAAATAAAACAAAATAGTATTCTCTAAACTCAACTTGACTAGTGTAAAAAACAAATAAACAACAAACTGTAAATGATTTAATATAAATTTCTAAAAACTGAATAGGATAAAGTTTTTCTGTTTGAAAAAAAAGATATCTAAAACCAAAGTAAGCAAAAGTTAGAAAAACAGCTAATCTGACTGAAGTAATTCTATGATATGGTACTTCTTGTTTTTCAACAATAGTGTATGGAAAATAGATAGTTACACCCATAATCTCTGCAATTATAAACACTAATGCCCATAAGCTTAATAAACCAATGATAATTTTAGCTAAAGTTTTTACCATAATCAAATTTATGGTCTTTTTTTTACAAGGGTTTTGACCAACCTATTTAGATATTGTAACTTTATTTAAAAAAAAATACATAAATATTGATTTGATTGCAGAAAACTCAGTTATTTCTTATCAAAATTATCTTTAATTGGAGAAAAATATAAAATAATCAAAATTGCACCACTAATCAAACCACCTATTTGATCAAGCATTCCACTAAAAGCAGTATAGATAACAGAGCCATTAAAATAATTTAAAACTATGCCAGCTACTACTAAAAATAAATAGAGTGGTTTGCCATAGGAAATAAATCTATAAAGTAAATTTAAAGTAAATAGATATAAAAAGAATAAACTAATCGATA
>CACNUO010000016.1 GCA_902623585.1 uncultured Alphaproteobacteria bacterium
ATCTATATCTTTAATTGGTATATTTAAATTACTTACAGTTGAATTGAAAATATTTTCCAGAATGGCCTTTCTAGCTAAATCTAATTTAATATTTTGAATTATGTTTTCTTGATTTATTACGAAGTCAAATTCTCTTTTATTTTGTACATTTACTTCTTTAATATTTTCAAATACTTTAAATTCATCAAGTTTGAAATTAAAATTTGACATTTTATAATACTCAAAAAATAAATTTGCAGAAATATAATCATTGATTATAAAATCTTTAGACAAACTACTGTTATTACCTACAAAATCTAAATATTGTTTTCTTTTTTGGAAATCTAGTGTTGTAAATGCAGTGTCATTAATTTTAAAAATTATTTTATTTTCCGAGCTTAATACTTTTTGAAAACTAAGAGAAAATATGATTACTAATATAATATATTTTATGAAATAAATATTAATTTGTTTCAAATTTATCATTTTCTACACTTGATCCTTGCCACTCTATATCTTGTTTATCATTTTCAGAAACTGCTAAATTTGTTGATTTGTAGCTACCTATATTTTTAAATGAAAACATCAATGTTAATATATCTTGTGGTTTTAAATTATTTTCTTCATATGATTTTCTATTAAAATCCAAATTAATTCCAAAACATTCATCAAAATAACTGTATCCAATACTATACTCTTTATTAATTTCTTTTTTAAGATCATATAAACCATTAATTTTTATTTTTGAAAATTTCGAAAATTTTTTACTTAAAAACGAATAGTTTACTGTTTCGGTATCATTAGTAATTATATTATTAATTTTTGTATTTTGATCTAAATACGAAAATCCTACTTCTCCTATTTTTGTTCTAGACTTAATATTTATATTTTGTTTTTTTAGATATTCATCATTTAAATCATATCTAAAAGAATATGATACTTCATTACTTTTTAAATACTCTACTGAGCCTAATAAATCACTTAAATTATCATCATTTCCTTGTTCTTTATGAAAATTACTGTTGTTAGTAAATTCATATGACTGTGAAAGTGATGATTTAAAATTTTCTGTGTAAGCATTAATACTATAAGTTATTCTCTTAGAGTTATCTAATTTATCATTTCCACTGAATCTATTTAATCTATAGATATTTTCTAAAGCAAAATCATTATTTGTTGAGTCTTCATTAGATAGTTTATTACTATTCGAAATTCCAGGCGATAAAACTAAATTAATTTTTGGATTTAATGTCAGTTTTGGATTAATTTTTTTAATTTTGAAAGGTGTTTCTGATGAAATTCCAAAAATTGGGAAAAATCTATAATAAGAGCCTGTTATAAAGTTACTTCCTTCGGTTAGTTTTTTTTCAGTTTTAAAACCCTGATTATATATTTCAGCATTAATTAAAATCTTAGAATTATAATTAATAAATTTTTTTTCAATTTCATATTTATGAGAAATTTTTTGCTGATTTTTAGCATGAGTTAAATTACTCTTTTCTCTAAATATGTTATAAAATTCAAATGTAGAATTTGAAATATTTCCATTTTTATTAAAATATCCTGTATGATATTTTACTTTTGGAAAAACAGTAGGAGTAGTTTTATTATCTTCATTTTCTTGATTTGTTTGATAAAAATTTAAACTTAAATCTAAATGATCATCAATTTTTTGTAAATTAAAGCCTTCAATCTTAAAATTAGTTTTAAGTGAAGTTGAATAACTTAAATCATCATTTGGTTTTGTAATTTGAATATAATTTTTTGATGTTTGTAAAGCTGAATCAACACTAACTTTAAAATTTTTATTAATATTTTTATTGTATTTTGTTATTAAACTAGCGTCAGTAAACCATTCATTATTATTTTGTTTTTCTAAATTTGAATCAAATGTTAGGTTATATTTTAAATTACCACCTGACAAAATTTGATTATAATCAAAAATAAATCTTTGAGAAGCATCTACACCTCCACCATAATTAATTATAGGCGTGAACAAAAGTTCTTTATCTATGGATATATTAAAATAATAAGGAAAAGAAGTTGATTGAGAAGTTTTTGTATCAAAAAAATTAAAAGCTATAGATGGTGATAAAAAGCCTGATTTCCTCTCTTTTCTAAGAGGTGATGGTGTCACAATATACGGAATATAAAATACTGGCGTATTTATAACTCTCATTTTTGAGTGCTTTTGATGAAGGAAGAGATTTTTATTATCATGTAGTATTTTTTCTCCTTCTAATTGCCAAGTAGGACAAATAAAATTAGCAATTTTTATTCTTGATACACATGGTGAATAGACTCCCTTTGTTATAATATCTATATATCCATCTCTTTTAATTTTTTTACCAATTATTCTCGAACCATCACTTAATCTAATTTTAGGATTTTCAAATTCAGCAAAATTTAAATTTTTTTGAAATACACCATTTTCACCTTCAAAAAAATTATCATTTTGGTCTCTAAAAGTGAATTTTGAAGGCAATATAATTTTTTCATCTTTTTGATTATAAATAATCAAATCAGAAAAAATAAGTTGATTCTTTTGGAATATTTTTGCGTTCCCCTTAGCTATAATATTTTCATCCTCATCGTAAGAAATTGAGTCAGCATAAATTAATATTTCTTTTGCACTATTGTAATTTGGAATAATTAAAATTAATAAAATTAAAAAAGTTTTTTTTATGAATTTAATAATATTATTCATTCTCAATTTTTATTACTTGATATAAACCAATAAAAAGTGGAATTAAGAAAATAACTAGATAAGAAAAATAAATATTTATTGATAGATTTATTGTTAATTTAGATATTATTTCTTTCAACAAAAAAATAAGAAATCCAATTGAAATAGAAATAAATAATACTTTAAAAAAATTTTCATTTCTTTGAAATTTACTAGTAAAACCAATTATTACAAACGCTAATACAACAATAAAAATAGGTTTTAATAATTCTGAAAGATAATATAATCCAATTTCTTCAGAATATAGATTAAATTTACTAAGTGTTTTAGAGTGATTTATATATTTATAGTAAGGTACTAGTTTATATTTCGATATAGAATTTAAAATATTTTCTTTATTAAAATTTATCTCTAAATCTAAACTGTCCAAGTAATTATATTCTTCATTAAAAAAATTATAATATTTAACTTTATTTAAAGAAAAAATATTTTTTCTGAACTCTCCATTTTCTGCCAAGATAAATTTATTTGATTGATCGCCAATTAATAATATTTTTATTTTTCTTGCATTCATATCTTGAAGATCTATATTTTTAATATTTATAAAACTAGAATTTTGATTATCTATTTCATTTTTTATCCACATTTCATTATTTGATATTTTTATTGAATGTAAATTTACATCTTTTTTATCTAACTTATTATCATACTCACTAGCCATCATCACTGATAGTGGATTAATTATAATTAGAAAAAATAAACCTACTGTAAAAACTGCTATGCCAATTGGTAGAAATATATCAAAAATTGAATATCCTAAATTTCTCATTGATACTAATTCATTATTATTTATTAGATTTCTAATAAGAAAAGAAATACTTATAATTGTAACAAAAGGGATAATTTCATTTAGTATTGAAGGATATTTTAAAAAAGAAAAATAAAAAAAATTAAACAAACTTTTATTATCTTCTGGCAATACCCTTGATAATTCTAAAATATTAATGAATAGTATAAACAATGATATTATAATAAAATTAACTATTAAATATCTATTTGTTAAAAAAAATAGATAGATATTAATTCTGTTCATATCTTTTTTTCATCACTGAAAGCATCAATGATATTAAAACCATAATAGATGTAGTTGATATATAATTAATTAAGCTAACATCTGAATTCTTATATATTTGATTTATTATTAAAATACTGATGCATAATAATGCGAAATAAATATTATTATTGAATTTAAAATTAATTTTTTTAAGATTATTATTATAAAATAAAAAAATAATAAATATAATTAAAAAAACATCAATTAATTTAAATATAATATTTAATTTATTCCCACTCTTTATATCATCAAAGATTGTATACGTATTTTTGTCAATTATTTCTCCATTTGTTATGTTCTTGTTATCTATTTTAAGAACATAATTTAAAAATTCCAATTTTTCTATTTGACTTTCATTATCAACACTAATTTTAAAACCATTCGACAATTGAAATTTATATTCATTATTTTCATTATAAATATTACCTTTTTTTGCAAAAACTATATTTTCTTTTTCATCATTAAAACTTATAAGTACATTTGTATACTCGTTATTATCTTTTTCAAAATCTAGTATTGTTGTTTTATTTAAATTTAAAAAATTAGAAAAAACCATATTATCAAAATCTAATGTATTTCTTAATTCACTTTCTTGTATTTTATATTGTTTGTATATTATTGGCGCAAAATAAAAATTTAGAAGTATAAAAAAAATAAGTATTATAAAACTAAATAAAAATAATGTATTTCTAAATGGCTTTAATCCATCTCCTAATGATAGAATGGCTATTAATTCATTATCATTATTTAACTTAATAAAACATAGGAGGAGTCCAAATATTAATATAAATGGTGCTATAACACTAATAATATTTGGTATAAGGTAAAATGAAAGAAGTATTATATCTAAAAATTCAATATGCATAAAATTTGTAATTGTAAAAAGTCTTGTAATTTGTAGTAACCACGCAACTGATAAAAAAATAAATAAAATAAGAAAAAAATACTTAGAAATTTGTAGGAGCAAATAATTATTAATCTTTCCAAAAATCATTTTATAAATACTTAATAATATCTATATTTTTTACATTAACAAATATATTTATAGAATAAGGGATTACAAAATATTATGAATTTTATCCTTTTTTAATCAAAATATAGACAAATTCAAATTACTAAATTAGATGTCCCAAATGTTTATTATTTATAGGAGTATATATGAATAGAACTTTTTCTATAATTAAGCCTGATGCAACAAAAAGAAATATTACTGGAGCAATTAATAAAATTATTGAGGATAATAATTTGTCAATTGTCGCACAAAAAAGAATAAAATTATCTAAAGATAAGGCTGAAGGATTTTATTCTGTCCATAAAGATAAACCATTTTTTAATGATCTTATTGATTATATGACTTCAGGTGCTGTTATTATACAAGTATTGAAGGGTGAAAATGCTGTAGATCAATATAGAAAAATAATGGGGGCTACAAACCCTGATAATGCTGAAATTGGAACTATTAGAAAAGAATTTGCATTAAATATTCAGGAAAATTCAGTTCACGGATCTGATTCTGAAAAAAATGCAGAGATTGAAATAAAATATTTTTTTAATGAAACTGAAATTATTGATTAATTAAAATAAAGAAAAAATAATTATCAAAATAATAGCTACAAAAATTATTGTGTAAATTGTAAGCTTATTAAATGTTTTCCAAGTTTTTGCCTTATCTTTAACTATATTATCTTTATTATAATCCATCAAATATATAATAAATAATATCTATTTTATTTCAATAAAAGAATGAAAGTACTTATAATAATTACAATCCTTTTATTATCAAATAAATATGTGTATTCTAATAATTTATTTGATACATCCATCCATGATGTTAATTTTATTTCAAATAATATTGAAAATACAAAAATTATTAAAATAAATGAAATAAAAAAGAAAAGCCTATTAAATATTTTAAAAAAAACATTGAGCAATGAAAAATATGATGAATTATTAACTTATTTATCTGATGATTTAATAAATAGTTTTATAAAAAATGTAATCATTAATGATGAGAAAATTATTAGTAACAAATATTTCTCAAGAATAAAAATAAATTTTAATAAAAAAAAAATAGTTGAATTTTATCGCAAAAAAAATATTCCTTATGTTGAATATTATCCTGAAAAATTTTTATTAATAATATACGAAGAAGATGAAATCAGTGAAAATCTTTTTACAAAAAATAATAATTTTTACTTTTATTATAATCAAAATATAGAAACAAATAGTTTATTTAAAATTCCAAATTTAGATATTAATGACCGTTTTATATTAAAAAAAGAACATATAAAGAATAGAGATTATGATAAAATTTCTAAATTCTCTAAAAAATACAAATTAGAAGAAATCATTATTGTAATTGCTAAATCCAATAGTAAGAAAACTAGCTTTGAATTAATATTACTTTCTGAAGAAAAAATTATAGAAAAAAAATTTTTATTAAATCAGTATGAATATGAAACTTTTTTTAAAATTTTAAAATCTGAAACTTTAAATATTTGGAAAATTATTAATTCAATTCAAAATAACTCTATAAATATGATTAATTGTAAAATTAATTATTTTAATAATCTTGAGTTGAAAGAAATAAGAAAAAATTTAAACAATATCTCAATTATTCAGAACTTAAATATAAAATCATTATCATTTAAAAATATTGAATATGATATTTATTTTTATGGAAATTTAAAAATATTAAATAATATTTTTAAAATGAATAAATTAGATTTAAATGATTCAAAAAATCAATGTGTAATTAGGCTGAAGTGAGTAAACAAAAAATAATCAGTTATACATTTACAGATAATATGAACGAGATAAACTTCTTTGTTAATAAAACTAATTTCCATGCGTTTAATAGACTAATAAATCAAGAGTCAACATTCTCTTTTTTATATGGTCCAAAAAAATCTGGTAAATCGTTTCTATCTAATATTTGGAAAAATAAATACAATGCCATTAAATTATCAAATAATTTTGAAGAATTAATAAAGAAAAAAGATAATATTTTGATAGATGATTTATATTTTTTTGATCAAGAAATTATATTTCATTTAGTAAATTATTGTATTTTAAATAAATTGAGAATTTTAATCACATCACCTTATAAAATTAATGATATTAATTTTAAATTCAATGATTTGCCTTCTCGTTTAAAAACTTTTTCCTTTTTAGAAATAAATAAACCTGATGATGAAATGCTTCTTACTATTCTAACTAAATTACTTGTTGATAAACAATTTATAGTCAACAGTAATGATATATTTGAGTATATTTTGAGAAGAGTAGATAGATCTTATAAAGGTATTTATGATATTGTTGATAAATTAGATATTTTATCTCTTGAAAAAAAAAGACAATTAACAATACCATTAATAAAAGAAATACTATAGATGACATTTGAATGAATAAATATCGCTCACATTTGTGTTCAGACTTATCTATTATTAATTTAGGAGAAAAAGTCACCTTATCTGGGTGGGCAGATACAATTAGAGATCATGGTAATTTATTATTTATTGATTTGAGAGATAATTATGGAATTACACAGTGTGTTATTGACGGAACTCACTCTTTATTTGAAGAAATAAGTAAATTAAGCAATGAAAGTGTTTTAACAATTAAAGGAGAAGTCGTTAAAAGATCTGATGAGACAATTAACAAAAATCTTCAAACAGGTGAAATTGAAATAAAGATTCAAGATTACAAAATTTTATCTAAATCTGAAATTCTTCCATTACCTGTCAATTCTGATATCGAATATGGAGAAGAAATAAGATTAAAATATAGATTTTTAGATTTAAGAAGAAATAAACTACACAAAAACATTATATTAAGAAGTAAAATAATATCAGACATTAGAAAGAAAATGATAGATAGAAATTTTGTTGAATTTCAAACCCCCATCCTTACATCGTCATCTCCAGAAGGTGCAAGAGATTATTTAGTTCCATCTAGAATACATCAGGGTAAATTTTATGCTCTCCCTCAAGCGCCACAGCAATTTAAACAATTATTAATGATTGCTGGTTTTGATAAATATTTTCAAATTGCACCATGTTTTAGAGATGAAGATAGTAGAGCAGATCGCTCTCCAGGTGAATTCTATCAACTAGACTTTGAGATGAGTTTTGTAACTCAGGAGGATGTGTTTGAGGCTATTGAGCCAGTTTTATTTGAAATATTTGATGAAAATAAGAAAAATAATGAAATCAAGGTGAGTCCGTATCCATTTAGGAGAATACCTTATCTGGAGTCTATGGAAGTTTACGGCTCGGATAAGCCTGATTTACGAAATCCACTTGTTATAGATGATTATACAAATGTATTTAAAGGTTCAAATTTTAAAATATTTAGTACTCAAATAGAAAAAGGATCAGTAGTTAAGGGGATAATTGTTAAAAATACTGGCGATCAACCTAGAAGTTTCTTTGATAAATTAAACAATTGGGCAAGAGAAGAGGGTGCTGCTGGATTAGGGTATATTTCATTTACAGAAAATAGTTTTAAAGGACCTATTGCAAAGAATTTAAATGAAGATCAATTACTATCATTAAAATTAGAAGAAAATGACTCAATATTTTTCATTTGTGATAAATTAAAAGAAGCTCAATTATTTTCTGGTAAAGTAAGAGAAAAAATTTGTAATGATTTAAATTTACTCAATAAAAATTCTTTTGAATTTTGTTGGATAGTTGATTTTCCAATGTATGAAATTGATGAAAAAACTAATAAAATACGATTTAGTCATAATCCATTTTCAATGCCTCAAGGTGAGATGGAAGCTTTAGAAAAAAAAGATCCTCTTGATATCAAAGCATATCAATACGATATTGTATGTAATGGTGTAGAGTTATCTTCTGGCGCAATTAGAAATCATAAACCAGAAATTATGTATAAAGCCTTTGATATAGCTGGATATTCGAAAAAAGAATTAGAGGAGAAATTTTCAGGAATACTTAACGCTCTTAAGTTTGGAGCGCCTCCTCATGGAGGTAGTGCACCAGGCATTGATAGAATTGTTATGTTACTTGCTGATGAGCCAAACATTAGAGAAGTAATAGCATTTCCAATGAATCAACAAGCTATGGATTTAATGATGGATGCTCCTGCGAGTATCGATAAAGAAAGATTAGAAGAATTAGGTATTAAATTAATAGATAAAAATTAATCCTGTTCCAAAAATTGCAATAATTGTTCCCATCCATGCCCCATAAGATGGTATTTTTTTTGTTAATATCCAAAGAAGAAATAATATCATTATTGGACTAGTTGAAGATAAAGTTGCAACAATACCTGCATCAGCTTTTTGTAATGCAATTAAAAGTAAACTCATACCTAAGGCCATTCCTAAAAAACCACTTAGAATTGATTGATAAATAATTTTTGCTGTAAGATTAACTTTTGTATTAAAAACTTCATAATTTAAAAAAAATGTAAATGACAAAAAAATACATGATATTGTTGTTCTAATTGCAGCTGAAGCTATTGGATCCGCTCCATCTGACAATATAGGTTTTATCATAACTAACCCAATTGCTTGGCATAAAGCGGCTCCAATGGATAAAATAATTCCTATATAAAGTGAACCTTCTACCTTTTCCCATCTATGCTCAGATCCTTTTTTGTCTCCATAAGAAATTGCAAAAACAACACCAAAAAAAACAACAAAACATCCAATAATACTTATAGTTGAAGCAAGTTCATTTAAAAAAAAAATATTTATTACTACAGTAAAAGGAGCAGCTAATGAAAATAGAATATTGTTTCTTCTAGGACCAATTTTTTGTAAAGCAATAAACAATAAAGTATCACCTAAGAATATGCCTACAATTCCTGAAATTATAATAATAGTTAAGTAATCAACACTAATCGTATTCCAAGTATTTATATAAAATGTGTAAGCAATTAACATTATAGATACAAAAAATAATCTAAGACGATTAAAAGCCAAACCTCCAATAGTTCTTGTAACATCTGCTGATACTAGAGATGCTACTGCCCAACAGAGTGCAGCAGCCATTGCAATAAAGTAATAATAAATCATATTATTTATTAAAATAAACTTAAAATAAATTTAATAGGTATTGATAAATACTCGCCTAAAAGATGTTCTTGTAATGCAAATCTTTTAATTAATCCTGTAGCTCTTAATATTGCATATATTACTAAAGCCCATAAATAAATTCCAAAAATAAAATTTATGTATGATATAATTTTTTTAAATTTGTTATAATAATTCATATGAAGCCTAAATATTGGAATAAAGGTAAGATTTATCTATCAAATAAAGATAAAGTTTTGAAGAAATTAATTCAAACTTATAGAAATGAATATTTAAATCTAAATTCTAATTATTTTCATTCATTAATTAATTCAATAATTGGTCAACAAATATCAGTTTCAGCAGCTGATTCAATGAAAACTAAATTTTTTAAACTTAAAAGAAATATAACACCACAAACTGTATCTAAGTTACGTACTACAGATTTACGAAAATGTGGTCTATCAAGACAAAAAATTTTGTATATTAGAAATATTTCTAAATTTTTTTTACAAAACAAGAAATTCATAAAAAATATAAATAAAACTTCTGAAGAAGAAATTTATAATAATTTAATTGAAATAAAAGGAGTAGGGAATTGGACTATTCATATGTTTTTAATGTTTAGTTATGGAAGTTCAAATATTTTTCCAATAGGTGATTTAGGGTTTTTGAAAGCTATTTCAAAACTTTATAAAGTTCAACTTCCTATCAGTGAAAGAAAACTTAAATTGCTTTATAATAAATGGAGTCCATATAGTTCACAAGCCACATGGTATTTATGGAGATCATTAGACCCCATTCCAGTTAATTATTGATATTTGCTCCTTGCTCAATCCAAACTTTTAATATCTCTCTTTCATTTTTTGTAATACCAGTAAGATTATTTGGAGGCATAATTTCAGCATCAATAGCCTGAGCTTTGATTAATTTAATATTATTTACAATATCTTGAGCCGTATCATACACAACACCTTTTGGTGCCGCTTCAATACCTTCAAAAGTTGGATATTTGGCATGACATGTTCCACATCTGTATTTAATTATATTTTGTACTTCATTGAAACTTACTAATTCTAAAGAAAGAGATGCATTTACATCTTTTTTTTCAAATATTGAAAGACTACTTAAAGTCATTAAAAAAAACATGATTAAACCTGCTGATGGTAATATCCAAAATTTATATTGTTTTTTATTTCTTAAATTAAAGTAATGACGAGTCAAAATGCCAGCTATTGATATAACAGCTAATATTAACCAATTATTTACTGCCCCATATGTAAAAGAAAAATGTGAGCTAATCATTATAAACAACACAGGTAGAGTAAAATAGTTATTATGTATTGATCTATTTTTTGCTTCTATTGAAAGATTTAAATTTGGCTTTTGATTATTTTCAGCTGATGTAACAAGATTTCTTTGTGCAGGAATAATGACTCTAAAAACATTAGCTGCCATAATGGTACCAATAATTGCTCCAACATGTATGTATGCAGCTCTTGATCCATATATTTGGGTTAAAAAATAACTTAATAATACAAATAATAAAAAACCAGTTGCAATCAAAGTTTGCTCATTATCTTTTAAGACATTTTTACAAAGATAATCATATAGAAGCCAAGACCCTATAAGTAATAATATAGATATTAATATTGCTTGAAAGGGTGTTAATATAATACCGCTAGCTCCCAACATCATAGAGCTTGCATTTAAATAATAAACTAAAATAAGTAGTACAAAACCACTTATCCAAGTTGCATATGCCTCCCATTTAAACCAATGAAGAACTTTTGGAAGTTTTTTAGGAGGTCCTTTTAATTTTTCAATTCTATAAAACCCACCCGAGTGAACAGACCATAAATAACCATCAAGATGTTTAAAATCTGGATCATCTCTTTCCAGTCTACTATCTAGCCAATTAAAATAAAATGATGTTCCAATCCATGCTACACCAACAATTATATGAACCCATCTAACAATTAAATGTAGCCACTCAGAATATACTGCAAATAATGTTTCTGTTGGAACGCCTAAATTATAAAAAGCTGCAGTAAAAGCTATAACTATAGTTGTTGCAATTACAATATAAAGCCTTTGTTCTTTAGATTTTAAACTTGAAAATGCCCCGAGTATAAAAAATAATAATAAACTTAATAAAGCCGATGCTGGTAGTGACAAAAGTAAATTATGAAAAAAGGTTTGAAAGTCATAAGATTGAACTGGTGCAACAATTTTAAGAAATAATTCCATATTAATATCTTATTTTATTTTCTTCTTTTTCCCAAATATTAAATGCTTTTATTGCCTCGTCACGTGATATTTGACTGATAGGAATTTTTCTCTCTTTCATTTCTACTGATAGTTCATCATAAATAAACTTGTCATCAAATTTAATTTTTGCAGCATCTTCTCTAGAATTACCATAATATACTCTGTCTATATGTGACCAATATATCGCACTCAAGCACATAGGACATGGTTCGCAACTGGAATACAATTCACAACCATCTAAGTTAAAGGTATTTAATTTTTGACATGCATTTCTAATAGCTACAATTTCAGCATGAGCAGTAGGATCATTGTTAAATGTTACTCTATTTACTCCTTCTGCAATAATTGCATTTTCTTTTACAATTACACATCCAAAAGGACCTCCATTATTTTTGATATTATCAATTGATAGTAAAATAGCTCTTTTCATAAAATCTATGTTTGTCATATAACTTTTTTAATTTTATTATTTGATAAAAGTTTCAAGCTATTTTTTATTGATATTATTCTTGTAATTATTGAGAAAGCTATTTCATTCGGATCTTTTGAATTACCAATATCAATTCCAATCGGACACTCAATTTTATCAACTATTGATTTATTGTGACCATTATCAATCAATCTTTTATAAAACCTTTTTTTCTTTGTAAGAGATCCAATTAAACCAACAAAAGTATTATTTTTTTTTAAAATTTCATTTAATATTTTTAAGTCATAATCATGACTGTGAGTTAAGACTATAAAATAAGAATTATCTTCTAGTTTTGATACAATCTCCCAAGGTTTTTTTGAAAGTAAATAATTTATATCTTTGATATTTGTCATTTTTAAATAATCTTCTCTTGAATCAATTATAAAAGTATTAAAATTAATATTTTCTAACTTAGAAATTAATGCTTGACCAATATGTCCGGATCCAAAGATATATAAGTTAGCTTTAACATTATTAACAATATATTCATCTTTTAGTGCATCTTTGGAATTATTATGTAAACTTAATTTAACTTGTACGTATCCACCACAACATTGTCCAATTCCTGGTCCAAGCGGAATATTCATTACTTTATTAGCTATATTTTTATCTATTAATTTTTTCGCTTCATCTATAACTAAATATTCTAAGTTTCCGCCACCTATAGTTCCAAAGATAGTATCAGTTGAGATTAATATAATGTCATCTAAACTATTGGGCGATGATCCTTTAACTTCAATAATTTTAGCTTTAACTATTTTACTGTTAAAACTTATATTTTTACTTAACTTTTTAAGATTCATATTAGTGTAAACTTTTTAATATGTTTTCAGCAGTAGCAGGTGCAATTAATTTTTCAGAATTTTTTTCTTCATTAGCATTACATACTGCGTCCTTTAGTGCGATAAAACTTGAAATTGCTAGCATAAATGGTGGCTCTCCAACAGCTTTAGAACGATTAATAACCTTCTCTTTATTAAAACCACGATCATATATTTCAACATTAAATTTAAATGGTGTTTCACCGGCGGTAGGTATTTTGTAAGTAGAAGGACTATGAGTTGTTAGAATTCCATTTGATTTCCAAGATACTTCTTCAGTTGTGAGCCAACCTAATCCTTGAATATAGCCACCCTCAATTTGCCCTTTATCAATTCTCTTATTTATAGAATTGCCAACATCATGAATTATATCTACTTGAAGTATTTTATTTTCACCAGTTAATTTATCAATGATTACTTCTGTTACTGCTGCGCCATAAGTAAAATACAAGAACGGCCTTCCTTGAAGTGTTTTTGTATTCACATTAATTTTGTCAGTTTTATAGAAACCTGAAGATGACAATGGAATTCTATTTAAGTAAGCAGTATTTATCAATTCTTTAAAAGATATTTTTCTTTTATCAAAATAAACAAAATTATTTTCATATTTTATTTTGCTATTTGTTTTAAAATAATCATAGATAAATTCATTTAGACCTGATTTGATATTATTTATAGCATTAACAATTGCTGCTCCATTTATATCAGTTGTAGCTGATGCTGCACTTGCTGATGTGTTAGGCACTTTTTCTGTATCCGTTGAAGAGATTTTTATATTTTCGTAATTAAGACCAAATTCATTTGAAGCCACTAAAGCAAGTTTTGTCATTAATCCTTGACCCATTTCAATTCCTCCATGATTTAAATGAATGGATCCATCAGTGTAAATATGAACTAAGGCACCACCTTGGTTTAAATGAGTAGTTGTAAATGATATTCCAAACTTTACAGGTGTTATTGCTATTCCTTTTTTAAGAACTTTATTTTTATTATTAAAATTATTAATTTCTGCTTTTCTTTTTTTGTAATTAGATTTCTTAATTAGTTTATTAAAAATATCTTCAATCACATTGTCAGTAATTCTCATCCCATAATGAGTAGTATTTTTAATTTTTTCTTTATAAAAATTAACTTTTCTTATTTCACTTGCTTCTAGTTTTAATTTTTGAGAAATATTTTCAATTATATTTTCAATACAAAACATTCCTTGAGGCCCACCAAATCCGCGAAAAGCAGTATTTGAAACAGTATTTGTTTTACATCTATACGAATTAATTTCTATATTTGGTATGTAGTATGCATTATCGATATGATAAATGGCTCTATCATTTATAGCTCCTGATAAATCTGGGGAGATACCACATCTCGAAGCCATCATTAATTTTAGAGCAAGTATTTCGCCATTATTATTAAAACCTACTTCATAATCAAATAAAAAATCATGCCTCTTTCCAGTCATGATCATATCATCATCTCTATCGACTCTTAGTTTTACAGGTTTAGATAACTTTTTTGCTGCAATGCTTGTAATGGCTGCAAATAAAAAAGATTGTGTTTCTTTTCCACCAAAACCACCACCAATTCTTCTTACTATCACATGGATACTATTATAATTTTGTTTTAGTACCTTACCAATAATTTGCTGCGTTTCTGATGGATGTTGTGTTGAAGAATATACTAAAAAATTATTATCTTCTTGAGGAATAGTCATTGCAATTTGACCTTCTAAATAGAAATGGTCTTGTCCCCCTGAATACAATTTACCTTTTAAAAAGTTGTCAGATCTTTTAAATCCATCTTTTATATTTCCTCTAGTTAGATACTTCGGTTTTAAAACAAATGATTTTTTCTTTAATGCTTCTTCAATTGAAACGATTGGTTTAGATATTTTTAAGTCTATTTTTACTTTTAATGCAGCTTTTTTTGCTAAATTATTAGTTTTTGCTACAACTGCAAAAATTGGTTGCCCATAGTATTCTATATTTTTTGAAGTAAAAATTTTATCACCTTTAAATATTGGCCCAACATCATTTATACCTTCAATATCTTTTTCAGTTATAATGTCTACTACACCTTCTGAAGATAAAACATCTTTATAATCAATTTTTTTTATCACCCCTTTACTACAATTACTGTATCCAATTACTGCGTGAAGTAAATTTTTAGGTTCTGATATATCATCAGTATAAATTGCTTTTCCAGTAACATGTTTTACTGCACTTTCATGTTCAATATTTTTTGTAAATATTTTATCCATTAATATAACGTTGATTTAATTTTATTATTTTCATTTAAAAACCTCTCTAAAAGGTTTTGACTAATTTTAGTTCTATAATTTTTTGACGCTCTCATATCATCTATAGGATCAAATTCTTTTTTAATAATTTTCTTTGCTTCATTAATATTTTCTTCATTAAATATTTTATTCAATAAAAATTTTTGTGCTTTTTCAGCTATTTTTGGAGTTTCTGCCAAACCTCCACAAACAATTTTTATTTCTTTAATAATATTTTTTTCAATCCTAGCATTTATAGCCATGAAAACAGAACTTATGTCATCATCTATTCTTTTTGAAATTTTATAACATTTAAGAATATTTTTTTTATAAATGGGTATTATAATTTCTTTAATTATTTCATTAGGTTTTAATTTAGTTTTTCGATAGCTGAGAAAATAATTATCCAATAATAAAGTTTTTTTAACTTTTCCTTGAATTACAATTTTACTATTGAGTGCAATTAACACAGGCAAACTATCACCTATTGGAGATGCGCTTCCAATGTTACCTCCAAGAGATGCAGTATTTCTTATTTGCTCAGATCCGTATCTTTCAAACATTTTAGCAAATGTTGGATAAATATTTTCTAAAATTGGTAAAATATCATTTATGGGGGTAGCGGATCCAATGTGTAAATTATTGTTTTTATTTTTAACATAATTTAAATCATTATTTGATCCTAAATAAAAAATATTTTTTAAATCTTTTCTTTTTTTTGTCACTTCAAGAGCGAGATCTGTACCCCCAACTAGTAAATGTCCATTACTAATCTTTTGATAGTCTTTTATTAGAGAATTTATATTATAATGGATGAAAAACTTAGAGTCATTTTTTTTAATAACAATATCAGTTTTCTTAATTGATTTTAATAATCTAATAACTTTACTTTTTGAAAATTTATTACTTTTATAGCTATACATATTCTTAATTGCATTTTTAATTGGAAGATAACCTGTACATCTACATAAATTTCCAGAAAGAAATTTATCTATATTTTCTTCTGTTGGTTTTATTTTGTTTTCATACATATTATACATTGACATAATAATACCAGGTGTACAAAAACCACATTGAGATCCGTCACTATCAATCATTGATTGTTGAACAGGATGAAGTTTATTTTTTTGTATATGCTCAACTGTTATTAATTGCTTACCATGCAGAGAATACAAAAAAGTAATACACGTGTTTATACTTTTATAAGAAATTTTATTTTCTTTTAATTCTCCTACAACTGCAGTACATGCTCCACAATCACCAGATGCACAACCTTCTTTTGTTCCAGTCAACTCATGATTATTACGAAGATAATTTAGTACCGTTGTATTTGTGTCTAAATCTTTGATAGATATTTTTTCTTCATTAAGAAGAAAATCGATATGCTCTCTAGACACTAGCTTCCTCTATATGTTGAATAACTCCACGGGGTAATAAGAAGAGGAACATGGTAGTGCTCTTCTTTGTTAATTCCAAATCTAATTATTACGTCATCAAGAAAGAATGGTTCATGAAGATTTGTAAATTCCTTAAAATAACTCCCGCAAAGAAATAATAACTCATATTTTCCAAGAATAAAATTCTCTTTACCTAATATAGGTTCATCACACCTGCCATCTTCATTGAGAGTGAAATTTGAAATTTTAACTTTATTTTCACCATCAATTTTAAAAAGAGACCCTTTTATACCAGAACCAGGCTTACCATTATAGGTATCCAAAACATGAGTAGTTAAATATCCTTTAGACATAATAATTATTCGTTTATACAGTATTTAACTAAATATTAAATCAAGCATTTTTATGAAAGACGACAGAAATTATGTAGGTTACGGAAATAATGACTCTAACTTTTATTGGCCTAATAAATCAAAACTCGCTCTTCAATTTGTTCTAAATTATGAGGAAGGTGCTGAAAATTCAATAATAAATGGTGACGAAGGATCAGAAACTTTTTTATCGGAAATAATTAATGCAAATCAAATAATAGGTGCCAGAAATATGAATATGGAATCAATATATGAGTATGGCTCAAGAAGGGGTTTTTGGAGAATACATAATGAGTTTGAAAAAAGAAAATTACCTTTAACAATATTTGGCGTTGGTATGGCTTTAGAAAAAAATCCTGATGTTTGTGAACAAATAATTAAATCAAAGTATGAAGTAGCTAGCCATGGTTATCGATGGATAGACTATCAAAATATAACTGAGGAAGTTGAAAAAGAACATACTATAAAATGTAACAACATTATTAAAGATATTTTTGGTTATTTTCCGTCTGGTTGGTATACTGGTCGAACAAGTCCAAATACAAGAAATATAATTTTAGAAAATACAAATATTATATACGATAGTGACTCCTATGCTGATGATTTACCATACTGGATAAAATTAAAAAATAAAAAACATCTAATTATTCCATACACTCTAGATAATAATGATATGAGATTCTCTACCTTACAAGGTTTTAACACAGGTGAGGATTTTTATAATTACTTAAAAAACTCATTTGATACTTTATACAGAGAAGCAAACGAGTTCAATAAACCAAAAATGATGAGTGTGGGTTTACATTGTCGATTAATAGCAAGACCTGGAAGATTTATGTCTTTGGTAAAATTTTTGAATTATGTTGCTGGTTATAATGATATTTGGATATGCAAGAGAGAGGAAATTGCCAATTATTGGTATGAAAATTTTAGTGATGAAAATTGAAGATATTAATAATTATAACTCTGAAAAATTTATTGATTCTTTTAAAAATGTTTATGAAGAATCTAAATTTATAACAGAATATGCTGATAAAAAGCGACCATTTAAAAATAAAAAAGAAATGATATTAATATTTTTAGAGTTGTTTGATAATTTAGATGAAGAAACTAAAATAAATATAATTAAAAAACATCCTGATCTAGCCGATAAAATAAAAATAAATAAAGGTTTGTCTGAATTATCTGATGAAGAACAAAGTAGATCTGGTTTAAAAGATTGTTCAGAACAAGAATTTAACTTATTTAAAGATTTAAATTCAAGTTTTAAAAATAAATTTAATATTCCATTTATTTTTGCAGTTAGAAATAAAAATAAAAATGAAATTATAACAGAGTTTAAAAGTAGATTAGAGAATAATGATTTAAACTTAGAAATAAAAACTTCAATTTCACAAGTAAAAGAAATTGCAAAATTAAGATTAACAGAATTAATTAATGAATAAGAAATATATTCAAAAAAATTATATAAACTTATGTAGTAAGGTTTTAGGTACAAAAATTCATAGATTTTCTGATCAGTTTTTTGGATCAGCATCCAGATTGCTTAAAGAGGAACAGCCAATTTTTAAAGAAGGAGTATACGATAAAAATGGGAAATGGATGGATGGATGGGAAACAAGAAGAAAAAGAATTGAAGGAAATGATTATGTTACTATTAAATTAGGCCTTCCGGGTAAAATTAATTTTGCTGAAATAGACACAAGCTATTTTAATGGTAATCAACCTGAATACGCAAGTATTGATGCTTGTTATTTTGAAAAAAATAAATTTAATTGGGTAAATATTTTATCAAAAAGGAAACTTAATCCAAATTATCTTCATGGTTTTAAAACTCAACAGAATAATAAAGTTTTTAACTTTATAAGATTGAACATCTATCCAGATGGAGGAGTTGCAAGATTAAAATTATTAGGAAATTTAGATGTATCAAAATTAAAATTTCCAAATAAAAAATTTGATTTACTTAGCATCCTTAATGGTTCAAAAATTGTGGCATGTAGTGATGAACATTTTGGAAGGGCAGAAAATTTACTACTTCCATTTAAATCTAAAAATATGGGCAATGGTTGGGAAACTAAAAGAAGAAGAGGATCAGGATATGACTGGGTTATAATTAAACTTGGCAAACCTGGTTTAATTGAAAAGTTTAATATTGAAACTCATTATTTTAAAGGTAATTATCCATCTCATTGCTCAGTACAAGGTCTTTATTCAATAAAAAATATAAATATAAGCAAATTAATAAATGAAAGCAAAAATTGGAAATTTTTGATAAAAAATAAAAATCTTAAACCTAATTCATCATTAAAAATTAATTTAACTAAACAGATTAAAAAAATAAATTATTTGAAGTTAAATATTTATCCTGACGGTGGTATTTCACGGATTAGGGCAATTGGAAAGTTTTTGTGAACTATAAAATAAAGAACATTAGTAAAGAAAATTTCAAAAATTATGGTGATCTAATTACAACATCTAATAAAAATTATGAAAGTATTAATAAAGATACAACCGATAGTTTTTTTGATTTAGCAAATATTGAAATAATTGGTGATGATAAAAGATCTAGATTA
>CACNUO010000017.1 GCA_902623585.1 uncultured Alphaproteobacteria bacterium
GGAATGTTGTCAGGTTTAGATCCTCATTCTGGTTTTATGAATGAAGAAGTATTTCAAGAAATGCAAATGGATACAGAGGGTAAATTTGGGGGATTAGGTATTGAAATTACAATGGAAGAAGGTTTTGTAAAAGTCATTGCTCCGATTGAAGATACACCAGCATATGAAGCTGGAGTTCTTGCAGGTGATTACATTATTCAAATAGATGAAACACCTGTTTTTGGTCTAACTCTAAATGAAGCCGTTGAATTAATGAGAGGTAAAAAAGGTGAACCAATAGTAATTACTATCTCTAGAGCAAATACTGAACCCTTTGAGATTGAAATTATTAGAGATTATATAAAAATTAGATCAGTGAAAAGTGAAGTGCTTAATAATATTGGATATTTGAGAATAACATCTTTTAACGAACAAACAGAAAGTGGCCTTCTTGATGCAATAAAAAAAATTGAAAAAGAAAACCAAATAAAAGGTTATGTTTTAGACGTACGGTCTAACCCAGGCGGTCTTCTTACTCAAGCAGTTAAGGTAACAGATATATTCTTGGAAAGAGGAGAAATTGTTTCAACAAGAGGTAGAGATAAAAAAGATATTAGAAGATATCGTGCAAAGAAGTCTGATAGAACTAATGGTAAACCACTTGTTGTAATTATTGACGGAGGTTCTGCATCTGCATCTGAAATTGTTGCAGGCGCCCTACAGGATCATAAAAGAGCAATCATTATAGGCACACAATCTTTTGGTAAAGGATCAGTACAAACAATAATTCCCTTTCAAGTTTCAAATAGCGATAATCTCACTGGTATAAGATTAACTACAGCTAGATATTATACCCCTTCAGGTGAATCAATCCAGGGTAAGGGTATTGTTCCAGATATAATTATTGAGCAAGGAGAATTTGAATCTTTTAATTATAAAAGATTTTCTGAGTCAGATTTAAAAGATTCCCTTGATAAAAATAACGAAGAAGAATTGGAAGATAATGAAGATAATGAATTAAGTGAATTTGAAAAACGTTTAAAGCTTGATTATCAACTTCGTAGAGCCTTTGATCTTGTACAAGGTGTTAGTCTCTTTAATGAAATTCAAGAATAATAATGCAAAAAAAATATAGAAAATGTGTGGGAATGATGATTCTCAACACAAAAAATCAGGTTTTAGTTGGCAAAAGATTAGATAATCCCAGCGGGTATTGGCAAATGCCCCAAGGTGGTATTGATGAAAATGAAAATCCTGAAGAAGCAGTTTGGAGAGAAATGATGGAAGAAATTGGTACTAATAAAGCATCATTAATTGCTTCATCTAAAGAATGGATATCCTATGACATACCAAGTGAAATTTTAAGCACTTTACCCTGGGGAAATGAGTATATGGGTCAAATTCAAAAATGGTTTTTATTTAACTTTAATGGAGATGATAGAGATATAAATGTAGGAACAGAAAATCCTGAATTTAGTGATTGGAAATGGATGAATTACGACGAAATTACTCATAATGCAGTACCATTTAAAAAAAATGTTTATCAGAAAATTCAAAGTGAATTTAAAAAAGTTATAACAGATGTTTAATGAAAATCCTGAATTAATAATCACAAGCTTAGATAAACAAATATGGGATGAAGAGTTAGAAAACTTTGTTCCTAAAAATATTTTTGATGTTCATACCCATATTTATAAATGGAGTTTTAATCAAGATCCTAAAAAAGATATTGGTGAAAGAAATTTTCAAGGAAAATATTTTAGTGAAGTATCTATGAGATTTGCAGATCAAGTAGATCAATTACTTATGCCTAATAGAGTTGTAAACAGGTTAAGTTTTCCTTTTCCATTTAAATATCCATGTAACTTTGAAGGATCAAATGAATATATTTTAGAACAAACTAAAACACTTACTGAAAATAAGTGCTTAATTTTAATTAACCCAAATATGGATAAAAATTATATTGAAGGGCTTTTATTAAAAAATAACATTAAAGGCTTTAAACCATATAGATTTTATTCAAAAACAAAGGATACAATTAATTGCAATATTTTAGATTTTATAACTGAAGAGCAAATAGAAATTGCAGATAAATTTGGACTTATCATTATGATGCATTTAGCAAAAAAGGATGCAATTGCCGATGATGATAATATTAATGACCTAATTTATTTGAGTGATAAATATCCTAACGTTAAATGGATACTTGCTCACTGTGCTAGAAGTTATTCTGCTTGGGCGTTAGAAAAAGGAATTAAGAAAATTAGAGATTTAAAAAATATTTGGTATGATTGTTCTACAGTATGTGAATCTGATTCAATCGACGCTCTGTATCAAGGTGTTGGTCTTGAAAAAATAATGTATGGATCTGATGATATGATAGGGAGAATGAGAGGGAAATATATTACTTTTGGGAAAGCTTGGTCTTCAATAAATTCTGATAATCATAATTTAGCTCTAAGTCATTGTGATGATCGAATGACATTTATTAGATACGAACAATTAAGAGCAATGAAGAGAGGAATTCGAAATAGCAAAATAACGGAAAGTGAAAAGCAGGATCTTTTTTATAATAATGCAAAAAATTTAATAGACTCTGTTAATTCTAGTAATTAAATCTTATCATAAAAACTTACAGTTATAGCTTCTAATTTAGCTTTTGCTATCGACAGTTGCTCTTCTGACTCTTTACTTTCCTTACTACCTAATTCTTCAATTTCTTTTTCAATTGAAGACTTGTCTAAAGAATTTAGTTCAACTACACTTTCTGCAAGAACGATACATTTCTCTGGATTAATTTCAGCAAAACCACCTGATACAAAAAATGATTTAACTAAATTTTTATCCTCACTATAAACCATCACTCTACCAGGTCTTAATGAGGACATTACTTGACTATGTCCAGGTAAGACACCCAGATCACCATCTTTGCCTGGAACAATAATAGTTCCAACATCATCATTAAAGATGAGGTTTTCTGGAGAAACTAAATCAAAAGAAATTGTTGCCATTATGCAGCTTCAGCTTCTAATTTTTTAGCTTTTTCAATAGCTTCATCAATACCACCCACCATATAAAATGCAGCTTCTGGCATATGATCATATTCACCTTTTACGAGTCCATCAAAACTTTTTATGGTATCTTCAAGATCAACATATTTTCCAGGAGAGCCTGTGAAGACTTCTGCAACAAAAAATGGTTGGCTCAAAAATTTTTCTATTTTTCTAGCTCTTGCAACTGTTAATTTATCTTCTTCTGAAAGCTCATCCATCCCTAGAATAGCTATTATATCTTGAAGACTTTTATATGTTTGTAGAACTCTTTGTACTTCTCTAGCAACTCTATAATGATCATCACCAACAACTTGTGGATCTAAAATTCTAGAAGTAGAGTCTAATGGATCAACTGCTGGATATATTCCTTTTTCAGAGATAGCTCTATTTAGAACTGTTGTTGCATCCAAATGTGAAAAGGATGTTGCAGGTGCAGGATCAGTTAAGTCATCTGCAGGAACATATATTGCCTGTACTGATGTAATAGATCCTTTTTTTGTAGTTGTGATTCGTTCTTGTAAAGCACCCATATCTGTTGCAAGTGTTGGCTGATATCCAACTGCAGATGGGATACGCCCTAGAAGAGCTGACACTTCAGAGCCTGCCTGGGTAAATCTAAATATGTTATCTACAAAAAATAACACATCCTGACCTTCTTCATCTCTAAAGTATTCTGCTTGAGTTAATCCTGAAAGAGCAACTCTAGCTCTTGCTCCTGGTGGTTCATTCATCTGACCATAAACAAGTGCAACTTTTGAATCTTTTCCTTTTAAGTCAATAATTCCTGATTCAATCATTTCGTGGTACAAGTCATTACCCTCACGCGTTCTTTCTCCCACACCAGCAAATACCGAATATCCTCCATGAGCCTTGGCAATGTTGTTAATTAATTCCATAATTAAAACTGTCTTACCAACTCCGGCTCCGCCAAATAATCCAATTTTACCACCTCTTGCATAAGGTGCTAGTAGATCAACCACTTTAATTCCTGTTACCAGAACTTCAGTTTCTGTAGATTGATCAACAAACTCTGGCGCTGGTCTATGAATAGGATAAGATTTACTTGTTCCAATGTCGCCTCTTTCGTCAACTGGCTCTCCTACAACATTCATAATTCTACCTAGAGTTTCCGGGCCTACAGGCATTGAAATAGGGGCACCTGTATCAGTAGCTGTTTGACCTCTAACTAGTCCATCTGTTGTATCCATAGCAATTGTACGAACAGCATTTTCTCCTAAATGCTGAGCAACCTCTAGCATTAATCTTGTTCCGTTGTTGTCAACTTCTAGAGCGTTCATGATTGCAGGAAGTTCACCATCGAACTCTACATCAACAACAGCTCCGAGAACTTGTGATATTTTTCCAGTTAAATTGTTAGCCATATATCCCCCTTTATATTGATTCAGCTCCAGAAATAATCTCTATTAATTCTTTTGTAATGAACGCTTGTCGCGTTCTATTATACTTTAACGTTAAACTATCTATCATTTCACCTGCGTTTCGGGTTGCGTTGTCCATTGCAGCCATTCTTGCTCCCTGCTCCCCTGCATCACTTTCCAAAAGTACTTTGAATATTTGAATAGAAACATTTTTTGGAAGTAAATCTTTTAAAATTGTTTCTTCATCAGGCTCATAATCATAAATTGCATTTGAAGAATTTTCTTTTTCTTCTTCCTTTTCAGAATTTGAAACGTCTAATGGTATTAATTGTTGTTGTGTTACTTCTTGAGAAATAGCTGATTTAAATTTATTAAAAACTAATATGCATTTATCAAATTTACCCTCAAAGTATAATTCTTGAAGCTTATTAGAAATATTTAATGCAGACTCGTAACCAGTACTTGAAACATTTAAGTCGACAAAACTCTCTATAATTTGATCCTTCATTACTCTATTAAAAAAGTCTCTACTTTTTTTCCCAACTGGCATTAGTTGAACTTTTTTTCCATTACCCTCAAGTGATTTAACTAACTTAAAAGTTTCTCTATTTATGCTGCTGTTAAATCCACCACATAAACCTCTATCAGCACTTACTGGAACTACGATATAATTCTGATCATTGCCAGTGCCTGTTAAGAGTTTAATTATACCTTCCCCAGATGCAGCAGATGATGCAAGAGAGGAAAGCATCTCCTCTAGTCTTGATGAATATGGTCTTGCTGCTTCAGCTTTTTCTTGTGATCTACGTAACTTACTTGCAGCAACCATTTTCATTGCTGATGTAATTTTTTTTGTAGATCCAACTGAATTGATCTGAGTTTTGATATCTTTTAAACTTGGCATAGGTTAGTTACTTGCAAACTTTCCAACCAAATCATCTAAGATTGATTTTAATTTATCATCATTTTCTTGAGATAATTCTTTTTCATTGGCAATTGCATCTAATAAATCACTATGCTTGGTTCTAATCTCATTTAAAACTTCTGCTTCAAACTTGACTACATCGCCTACAGCAACTTTATCAAGATATCCGCGCACACCAGCATAAATAGATACAACTTGCTCTGAAACCGTTAGTGGTGAATACTGACCTTGTTTTAAGATTTCAACTAGTCTTGCACCACGATCAAGTAATTGTTTCGTTGAAGCGTCTAAGTCTGATGCAAACTGTGCAAAAGCAGCCATCTCACGATATTGAGCTAATTCAAGTTTTACAGGACCAGCAATTTTTTTCATTGCTTTTGTTTGCGCAGCAGAACCAACACGACTTACAGAAAGACCAACGTTAATTGCAGGTCGAATACCAGCAAAGAATAGGTTGGTTTCCAAGAATATTTGTCCATCAGTAATGGATATAACATTCGTTGGAATATAAGCAGATAAATCCCCTGCTTGAGTTTCAATAATTGGAAGGGCGGTCAAACTTCCACCACCATGTTCATCACTCATTTTGGCAGCTCTTTCTAAAAGACGACTATGAATATAAAATACATCTCCGGGATATGCTTCACGTCCAGGAGGTCTTCTTAATAAAAGAGACATCTGTCTGTAAGCAACAGCTTGCTTTGATAAATCATCATAAACAATTAATGCGTGCATACCATTATCTCTAAAATACTCACCCATTGTACAACCAGTATAAGCAGATAAAAATTGCAAAGGTGCTGGCTCTGATGCAGTTGCAGATACAACAATTGTATATTCCATTGCACCATTATCTTCTAGTGTTTTTACAATTTGGGCTACTGTTGATCTTTTCTGACCAATTGCAACATAGATACAATATAACTTTTCTTTTTCATTGTTTGATTGATTTACAGATTTTTGATTTAGGATTGTATCAATAGCAACAGCAGTTTTACCTGTTTGTCTGTCACCAATTATTAATTCTCGCTGTCCTCTTCCAACTGGAACAAGAGCATCAAGTGCTTTAATACCTGTCTGCATAGGTTCAGATACACTTTGACGAGGAATAATACCTGGGGCTTTTAATTCAATTCTTCTCTTTTCAGAAGATTGAATAGGACCTTTACCATCAATAGGATTTCCTAAACCATCAACAACACGTCCTAACAATTCTTTTCCAACAGGAACGTCAACAATTTCTCCTGTACGTTTAACTGTGTCACCTTCTTTAATTCCAGTATCATCACCGAAGATTGAAACACCAACGTTATCCATTTCAAGGTTGAGGGCCATACCTTTAATGCCACCTGGGAATTCTACCATCTCTCCAGCTTGTACTTGATCAAGACCATATACACGTGCAATTCCATCTCCAACGCTTAATACTGTTCCAACCTCAGCAACATCCGCTTTAGTTTCAAAATTAGCTATTTGGTCTTTAATTACAGACGATATTTCTGCAGCTTTAATTTCCATTATGCCCCCTTCATTGCAATTTTAAGTTTATTAATTTTATTCGCTATAGATGTATCAATCATTTTGGAACCAACCTTAACAATTAAACCACCAATAATGTCTTCATCAACGTCAAAATTTAAAGATAATTTTTCACCTAAAGATTTTTTAAGTTGATTTGTAATATTATTTTTTTCATCATCAGATAATATGTTTGCTGATGTTATGTCAGCAGTAATATCACCTCTTTTTTCAGAGTTTATTTTTTTAAATTGTAAAATAATAGAACCGATATTTGAAATTCTTTTATTGTTATCAAGAACTTTTAAAAAAGTTGTCGTAAGATTATGTAAATTTGCTTTAGAAAATAATTTTAACAAAATATTAAGCTTCTCATCTGAATTTACTAATGGACTTTTAATTACTTGTCTCAATTCTGAACTTTCTTTCAATGCTTTTTGCACTAATTCAAAGTCATTTAGAATATCATCAATACATTTTTTTTCAGAAGCAAGATCATAGAGAGCTGCTCCGTACCTTTCAGATATTAGGTCTCCAGACAATGTATTAGATGCCATAAATTAAGTTCATAAGAAGTTTAGAGATAGGCTATTAACACATCAGAAAAAGTAGGTAAACTGTCAGTTTGTGCGTCAAATGAGTTAAATTGAAGATATTTTTAAAATTGTGGGTAAATTACATAAATGAATAGGGATCGACATCAATAATTAACTTTACAGAAGAAGGTAATTTAGTCTTTTCGACAATTTTTTTTGTGAATTTATTCAGATTTTTTCTACTATTACTCTTCAATAATATTCTGTATCTATATTGTCCTCTAAGCAGAAAAATTGGAGCTTCAACTGGACCGAGAATTTTAATATTTTTACTATTTTGATCTTGTTGAACCAGTCTTGAAGCATGCTTAAGAACTAAAGCTTTTGTATGACTAGAAAGAATTATTGAAGTCATAAAACCAAAAGGAGGAATATTAAAATTCTTTCTTTCTTCTAAAGCTCTTTCAATAAAAGCTTCTCTTTCTCGAAGTTGAATCGACTTAATTATTTCTTGATCTGGAAAATATGTTTGAAGAAAAACTTTACCAATTTTTTTTCCTCTACCAGCTCTTCCTCCAACTTGCTGAAGTAGGTTAAAAGTTTTTTCTATAGCTCTAGGATCACCACCAAATAAACCTGCGTCCGCATCAAGGATTCCTACTAATGACAAATTTGGAAAATCATATCCTTTTGCCATAATTTGTGTGGCTACAATTATATCTATATCTTTGTTGTTTATATCAGTAATAAATTTTTTAATTTTGTTTGGTGTGTTAACATTGTCGCTAGACATGATGGAAATATTTTTTCCAGGAAAGAATTCTTTTAACTCCTCTGCAACTCTCTCAACTCCAGGACCAACAAATTTTATACTATCTTTTTCATTACACTTAGGACAATCTAAATTTAATTTTTTTATAGTTCCACATTGATGGCATAAGAAAACTTTTTTGTGTTGATGCATTACCATCCATGATGAACATTGATCACATTCATATCTGAATCCACAACTGTTACATAAGGTTAATGGAGAATATCCTCTACGATTTAAAAAAATAAGAGTTTGTTCTTTATTTTCTAAGCACTGAGAAATAGAATCTATAATTGATTGTGATATCCATTTATCTTTTCCAAGTTTATTTTTATTTAAATCAATTATAGAAATTTCAGGTAATGGAGTTCCAGAAAATTGTTTTGATAAATAGACTTGATCATATTTTTTAATTTTAACATTATTTATTGTTTCTAAAGACGGCGTTGCTGAAGCTAATAATATAAAATTTTTTTCAATTTTAGCTCTTACAACTGCAAGATCTCTTGCTTGGTAACGTATATTGTCCTCTTGTTTATAACTAGAATCATGTTCTTCATCGACAACAATTAATCCTAAGTTTGTAAAAGGAAGAAACAAACTTGAACGAGCGCCAATTACAATTACTGGATCTCCAGCAAAACATTTATGCCAAATTTTTTGCCTATTTTTTTTTGTAATTTTAGAATGCCACAAACACACTTCCATTCCAAAACGCTTCTTTACTCTTGTCTCTAATTGCGGTGTTAGGCTAATTTCTGGAACCATTATTAATATTTGTTTTTTTTCTTTTAAAAATTTATCTATTATTTCAAAATATACTTCAGTTTTACCAGAGCCTGTTACACCTTCTAATAAAACAGGTTTATTTGATTTATTAAATGATTGGGTAATTTCTTTGAATGAATTTGCTTGCTCTTCACTCAAGGTCACTAAAGAGGGTTTGGTGTTATTGAAACTATCTAATTTTTCTTTATCAAATTCAACTATATCATTATTAATAAGAAATAATTTTAAAACTGCTCCTAGTGGAGCTAAAGTATAACTTGCGATCCAATTTATAAAATCGATTGAAGAATTCTGAAGAATAAGATCATTACAAATTTTTGTAACCTCTTTAATTTCGTATCCAGGATTTTTAACATTCTTCTTCCAAATAATTCCAGCTTCTATTTTTTTTCCAAATGGAACTAAGACTACTTGACCAATTTCAAGTTGCTCATTTGTTGAAGAATAAGTGAAAACTTTGTCGAAAGGTCTTGTTACTACTACATCGTACAACATTATATTTATGTATTTTTTATATGTTAACTTTCTAAATAACTTGTATATGGTATACAACAAACAATGAAATTTTTTATAGACACTGCCGATATACCTCAGATCGAAGAGTTAATGCCTAGTGGATTAATAGACGGTGTTACGACAAACCCATCTCTAATTGCAAAAAGTGGTAAAGATATGGGGGAAACCATTAAAACAATTTGTTCCATAGTATCTGGTCCAGTCAGTGCAGAAGTGACAGCAACCGAGTATGACAAAATGCTTGAAGAAGGTGAGTACTTAGCATCATTAGCTAAGAATGTTGCTGTAAAAGTTCCTCTTACACCTGCTGGTCTTCAGACATGCAAAGCTCTTAGAGAAAAAGATATCATGGTAAATGTAACATTGTGTTTTAGTGCTGCTCAAGCATTACTAGCTGCTAAGGTTGGTGCAACATTTATTTCTCCATTTGTGGGAAGGCTCGATGATATTGGTGAAAAAGGAATGGATCTGATTTCAGATATAGTAATAATGTATGAAAATTATGGATTTGATACTGAAGTATTAGTTGCTTCGGTAAGAAATACTCAACATCTTATTGATGCAGCTGTGATTGGTGCCCATGTTTCAACTCTACCACCTAAAGTTATTCACGAATTATATAAACATCCTCTCACAGATAAAGGGCTGAAAGCATTTCTCGATGATTGGGCAAAAACAGGACAGCAAATCTTGCCAAAATAATCATCATGGCGCATGAAGATGAAATTAGTGAAAAACAAATAATAAATTTTTTAAAAAAAAATAAAAATTTTTTTATTAAAAATTCAGAATTAGTTAATGAACTAAATTTTCCAACAATAGATAATAGTTCAGGTAAGGTTGTTGATTTAGAAGCTTATAGATATAAAAAAATATCTCAACAAAATATAGATCTACAAAATCAAATGACAAAAGTACTACTTGCAGGGAAAAGTCATTTATATGCTCAAAAAAGAATTCTTAAGTCTACAATTAGAATTCTAAATGTAAAAAGTTTACCAAAATTAATAAGTTTAATTAAAAATGATCTTAAAACAATTTTAGGTTGTGATGAAATGAATTGTTTTGTCACAAATGAAAATATTAAATCAGAAAACTTATCACAACTGGATAATAAAATTGCAAATAGTTATTTTAAAAACAAAATGGTTACAAATTTAAATCAAAATCCTAAAGGTTTACTTTTATTTTTTCCCAATAAATCAGCAATGATAAAATCATATATATTATTAAAAGTTAAATTTCGTGAGGATAGTCTAATATTGGCTATGGGATCAAATAATAAAAATAAATTCACAGTTGATATGCAAACTGATCTTGTTGAGTACTTAATTAAAATTATAGAAGTAAATTTGTTAAGTACCAAATGAAAAGGAGGTAAAATGAAAGGTTATAGATTTATCACAGATGATGACACTGTTGATTTTTGCCAAAGAGTAACAGAAGCGCTCTCTAATGGATGGAAATTACATGGTGAACCAAAAATGACTTTCGATCATAAAAGAAAAATTATGAGATGTGGTCAAGCAGTTATAAAAACATCATCAAAAAAATACAAAAAAGGAATGGATCTAGCTAAAATTTAAATATGAATTGCTCTACCATCTACACTTAAAGCTGCTTCTTTTACTGCTTCACTAGTTGTCGGATGAGCATGACATACCCTTGCAATATCTTCTGCACTTCCACCAAATTCAATTGTAGTAACAATTTCTGCAATCAGTTGTCCAGCATCATGACCGATTATATGAGCACCTAAAATTTCATCTGTTTTTTTATCAACCAAAATTTTAACAAATCCCTCAGATGCTGAAGTAGTTAAGGCACGACCATTTGCCATAAAAGGAAATTTTCCAACCTTGAAGTCTTTCTTTTCTTGCTTGAGTTGTTCTTCTGTTTTGCCTACAGATGCAATCTCTGGATTAGTATAAACAATCGCTGGTATAGCATTATAGTTTATATGAGGTTTTTGACCGTTTATAAATTCAACACAAGCTACTCCTTCTTCTTCAGCTTTGTGTGCTAGCATTGGACCTGGTGCTACATCACCGATTGCATAGATTCCTTCTACAGAAGTTTTAAAGTTATCTTTAATTTCAATAGATTTTTTATCCGTTAATTTAATTCCAATTTTTTCGAGACCCAGCCCTTCTGTGTTTGGTTTTCTTCCTACTGACATTAAAACTATTTCGTAGTTTTCTTTTATTTTCTTTTTATCTGATGTTTCCATCTCAACATCTACACCAGACTTACCAGATTTTGCAGAACTAACTTTATGAGATAATTTAAATTCTAATCCTTGTTTAGTTAACATTTTCATAAACTCTTTTGCAATTTCACCATCCATAGTTGGAACAATTCTGTCAAGAGCCTCAACAACTGTTACCTTTGAGCCTAATCTACTCCATACTGATCCCATCTCTAGTCCAATATATCCACCACCAATAACTAGGAGTGATTTTGGTATTTTAGATAGAGAAAGAGCGCCTGTTGAAGATACTATTTGTTTTTCATCAACAGGAATATTTGGTATTTCAATCGAAGATGATCCTGTTGCGATAATAAAATTTTTAGCACTGGCAGTAATTTCATTTTTTCCATTTGTAATAGAAATGGTATTTTTATCTACAAACGAAGCCATGCCAGGAATATGTGTTATTTTATTTTTCTTAAATAAAAAACCGATCCCTGTTGTAAGTTTTTTTACAATTTTAGTTTTACGATCCATCAAAACATTTAGGTCTAAATCTATCTTTGATGTTTTTATGCCATGCTCTGCAGCATGATTTGAAATTTCAACAAATTTTTCAGATGAATTTAATAATGCTTTAGAAGGTATGCATCCAATGTTCAAACAAGTTCCACCAAGTGATGGCTCTTTTTCTATACAAGCAACTTTCATTCCAAGTTGAGCCGCTCTGATTGCAGCTACATATCCGCCAGGTCCTGCGCCAATTACAATTAAATCAAAATCTTCCATTTTATATTCCTAATACTAATTCGGATGGATCTTCTAGAAGTTCTTTCACTTTCACTAAAAATCCAACACTTTCTTTTCCATCAATAATTCTATGATCATAACTTAATGCAACATACATCATTGGCCTAATTACTATTTCATCATTTACAACTACAGCTCTTTTTTGAATATTATGCATCCCTAAAATTCCAGATTGAGGTCTATTGATTATTGGGGTGCTGAGCATTGATCCGTAAACGCCACCATTTGAAATTGTAAAAGTTCCACCAGTCAAATCGTCCATAGTTAGCGTTCCATCTTTGGCTTTTGTACTAAGATCAATAATTTTAGTTTCTATTTCTCCAAAACTCAATTGATCGGCGTCTTTAAGTATTGGTACGACTAATCCTTTTTCAGTTCCAACAGCTATACCTATATCAAAATGATTTTTATAAATTATATTTTCATCTTTAATTTCAGCATTCACAGCTGGATACTCTTGCAAACTTTTTACTACCGCTTTTACAAAAAATGACATGAAACCTAATTTGACCTCATACCGACTTTGAAATTCTTGGTTTTTTGATTTTCTAATTTCCATAACTTTGGACATGTCAATTTCATTGAAAGTAGTAAGTATGGCTGCTGTATTTTGAGCCTCCTTTAAACGTTTAGATATTGTCTGTCTGATTTTAGACATTTTAACAACTTCTTCTCTTTCACCTATGTTATTGGTTGTTTTATTTGAAGAAGAAAGATGAGAAACTACATCTTCTTTATTAATTCTTCCATCAGAACGGGATGAGGTGACATCTTCAAGTTTAATATTATTTTCTTCAGCAATTTTTCTTGCAGATGGTGAAGATTTGGCAGACAAAGATTTTGTTTCAACCTTAACTGCTTTTACTTCTTCTTTTATTATTTCTTCTTTATTTTCAGTTTTTTTAGGACTTGGTGTTTTGCCTTTTGATTCATTTAAGATTCCTAAAATACCACCAATTTCAACGTCAGTGCCTTCAGAAACTTTTATTTCTTTTAGAGAGCCTGCATGAGGTGCTGGTACTTCAACTGTAATTTTGTCTGTCTCAATTTCAACTAAAGGTTCATCTGCTTCAAAATTATCGCCTATATTCTTAAGCCATTTCGAAACAGTTGCTTCTGTAATTGACTCTCCAAGTGTTGGAACTATTAATTCAGTGCTCATTAATTAAATGCTTAATAACATTTACGTCAATTTATTCAATTGGCAGATTAGTCTTTAATTTTGTTGAAATACCTGCCCAAGATTTGATAATTTTGCTAATCGAATCTTCAGTTGCCATTTTTATAATAGTTTCTTGGTTACTTAAGTGTCTTTCTAAAGAACCAGCGGCAGGAGATGCAGCTGGACTTCTACCAACATAGAATATTTTTTCTTGTTTAACTTTGGCTTCCTGCATAACACTTTCCAATCTACCTTTCACAAAACCCCAGGCACCCATATTTTTTGGCTCTTCTTGTGCCCAGATAATTTCAGCATCAGTATAATGTTTTAATTCATCTCTAAAGTTTTCATAAGGAAATGGATAAATCTGCTCTAATCTTATTATGGAAAGATTTTTAATTTTATTTTTTGCTATGTGATCTGCAAGTTCAAAATATATTTTACCAGAGCAAATGATTAATCTTTTATTTTTCCTTTTTTCTTTAACAGATAATTTATCAGTAAGAATTCTATGGAAAGTTGATCCATTAATATAATCCTCAATATTAGAAACATTAGATTTATGTCTAAGTGTAGATTTTGGTGTAAATATAATTAGAGGTTTCCTAAAATTTCTATGTAGTTGCCTTCTTAAAACATGAAAATAATTTGCAGGACTTGTACAATTAACAATTTGCATATTATCTTCCGCACACATCTGTAAAAATCTTTCTAATCTTCCACTTGTATGCTCAGGACCTTGGCCCTCATGTCCGTGGGGAAGAAGCATCGTTAAACCAGACATTCTCAGCCATTTTCTTTCTCCAGAGCTTATGAATTGATCAATCATAATTTGTGCACCATTTGCAAAATCACCAAACTGTGCTTCCCATATAACTAGTGTCTTAGGATCAACTTGTGAATATCCATATTCAAAACCAAGAACACCAAACTCAGATAAAAAACTATCTATAATTTCAAAGTAACCTTGTTTGTTTTGAAAGTGTCTTAATGGAACAAAACGATTTTCGTTTTCTTGATCGTATAGTACACCATGTCTATGACTAAATGTTCCTCTTCCAACATCTTGTCCAGATATTCGAACACCGTATCCCTCATCTAAAAGTGTCGCTAAAGCTAAACTTTCAGAGGTTGCCCAATCAATACCTTTTCCATTGATGACACTTGTTAATCGATCTCCATAAATTTTTTTGATTCTTCTATGGGCATTAAAATCTGCAGGTATTTCATGAATTTTTTTAGCAACGTTAATTAATGTTTTTTCTTTTACAGATGTTTTTCCTCTTCTTGCATCAAATGTTGCAGTAGATAAACCTGTCCAAGTTCCCTCTAACCAATCTACTTTATTTGGTTTATAGTTTTTAGTTGATTCAAATTCTTTATCTAAAAAATTTTTAAAAGAATCTACAATGTCTCTAGATTCTTCTTCTGAAAGAGTATTGTTCTCAATTAATTTTTTTTCATATTTTTTTCTTGTAGTAATTTGTTTTTTGATAGCCTTGTACATTAGTGGCTGAGTAAAAGAAGGTTCATCAGCTTCGTTATGTCCTGATCTTCTGTAGCAAAACATGTCTACAACAACGTCGACTTTAAATTTATTTCTAAATTCCGTTGCAAGTCTACAAACATGGACTACTGCTTCTGGGTCATCGCCATTAACATGAAATATTGGTGCCTGAACCATTTTTGCAATTTCAGTACAATAAGGTGCTGATCGTCCATATTGTGGCATAGTTGTAAAACCTATCTGATTGTTAATTACAAAGTGAATGGTACCACCTGTTTTAAACCCTCTTAATTGTGACATAGCAAATGTTTCGGCCACAACTCCTTGTCCAGCTATTGCTGCATCTCCATGAATTAATAAACCGATAACTTTATCTGTTGTTTTATCTTTAGCTAAAGTTTGTTTAGCTCTTACTTTTCCTGCCACAACTGGGTTAACTGCCTCTAAATGTGATGGATTAGAAGTGAGCGATAAATGAATTTTCTTTTTTTCAAATTCACGATCAGCAGAAACTCCTAAGTGATATTTTACATCACCTGAACCTAGTACCTCATTTGGATCGTTTAAAGATCCTTGGAATTTTGATAATATTTTTTTGTAAGGCATTTCCAAAACACTTGATAGAAGTGTTAGTCTCCCTCGATGAGCTGTTCCAATAATAATATCTTTAATTCCAGACAAACATGCTTGTTTAACAATTTGCTCTATCCCAGGTATCATCGCTTCACCACCTTCGATACCGTATCTCTTTGTACCTAAAAACTTTTTATCTAAAAACTGCTCAAATAGTTCTGATTCAACTAATCTTTTATAAATTGCTTTTTTTCCTTCTTTTGTGAAATTTGTTTTATTTCTTACTTCTTCAATTCTTTCTTGGACCCATTGTTTTTGATCAGCTTGTTGTATGTGTAAAAATTCAACACCAATTGAAGCAGAATAAGTTTCTTTTAATATTTTAATAATATTTTTTAATTTACCTTTTTCTAAACCTAAACTTCCATCAATGAATATTTCTTTTTCTAAATCTGATTCATTAAAACCATAACTTTTATAATCTAATTCTTGAGGATACTCTCTTTCAGATATTCCTAAGGGGTCAAGATCTGCAATTAAATGTCCGTTAATTCTAAAAGCTCTAATTAATCTTAACGCTCTAATTGAATCTAAGGTTGATATTCTAAATTTCTCAGAATTGTAATTCGCATTTGATTTTATAACCTTAGTTATGTAATTTTGATCTATTATACTTGACGGACGTTCTTTCCATTCTGGTCCTCCAAAATCTTTAAGAACAGAATAGTCATCTTCATTCAAATTATTAAAAAAATCTTTCCAAGTTGTATCCACACTTTCAGGGTCATTTCTAAATTTAGAATATAGTTCGGCCACATATGAAGCATTAGCACTATTTAAGAAAGTATCATTCATAGATTTCTATTAAACTAAAACCATTTCGCATAACAATCATACTAATGGAAACTAATTATTCCCATTTTGCATTGCTAATTTCATAGTTTTTCCCAATGATGCCGGGGATTTTGACACCAAAACTCCAGCATTTTCTAAAGATTTAATTTTGGAATGAGCTGTACCTTTTGAGCCTGAAACGATAGCGCCTGCATGACCCATACGTTTTCCTTTAGGGGCAGATTGTCCAGCTATAAATGCTGAAACTGGTTTTTTTCTTTTTGAATTTGAAATAAATTCTGCCGCATTTTCTTCCTCCTCGCCACCAATTTCACCTATCATTAATATTCCCTCGGTCTCATCGTCTTCTAAAAATAACTTTATACAATCTACAAAATCCATACCATGTATTGGGTCTCCACCAATACCAACACATGTTGATTGACCTAATCCTACCTCTGTTGTTTGTGCAACAGCTTCATAAGTTAATGTTCCTGATCTACTCACTATACCTATTTTACCTTTTTTATGGATGAAACCAGGCATGATACCAATCTTGCATTCGGAAGGTGTTATTAAACCTGGGCAGTTTGGCCCAATCAAATATGTTTTATTATTAATAATTCTTTTTTTTATATCAATCATATCTAAGACTGGAATACCTTCTGTAATGCATACAATTAATTCAATGTTTGAATCTAAAGCTTCGTGGATTGCTTTAGCAGCAAACTTAGCAGGCACATAAATGACTGTTGCGTTTGCTTCAGTTTGTTTAACTGCATCAGCAACGGTATTAAACACCGGTAAATTTAAATGGGTCTGCCCTCCTTTACCAGGCGTTACACCACCTACAAGGTTTGTGCCATATGCTATAGCTTGTTCAGAATGATATGTTCCTTGTGAACCGGTAAAGCCTTGGCAAATAAGTCTTGTATTTTTATTAACTAAAATTGACACTATTCTGATAACTCCACAGCTTTCTGAGCTGCATTTGAAAAATCATCAATTGAAATTAGTCCTAATGATGAATTATTTATAATGTCTCTTCCCTCTTTAGAATTTGTTCCTTGAAAACGTACAACAACAGGAAGTTTAAAATCTAATTCTTTAATTGCATCAATGATGCCATTAGCAATCATATCACAATGGATGATTCCTCCAAAAATATTTATGAAGACAGATTTCACATTTTTATCTGATTGAATAATCTTGAAAGCTTTAATTGCTCTTTCTTTATTTGCTGTACCACCTAAATCTAAAAAATTGGCTGGTTCCATTCCAAATTGTTTAATAATATCCATAGTTGCCATAGCTAGCCCAGCTCCGTTAACCATACAGCCTATTTTTCCATCTAGTTTAATGTAAACCATATCGTTTTCAGAAGCTTCAAGTTCTAAATCATTTTCTTCTGAAGTATCTTTTAATTTTTCAATGTCAGCCTGTCTATAAAGAGCATTATCATCAATATTAATTTTAGCATCTAAAAGAATTAGTTTTTCATCTTTTGTTACAACAAGAGGATTAATTTCAATTAAAGAAGCATCTATTTCGACATAGGCCTTACATAAATTTGAAACAATTTCTTTAAATTGGTTAAACTCATTAATAGAAAAATTTAATTTATTTTGAAGACTATCACTAATTGTAAAGTCTTCTAAGTTATCAAAATAAACATATTGAATTCTTTCTGGTGTTTTCTCAGCTACATCTTCTATGTCTACACCACCAGCATCAGATACCATCATCATTAATTTTGATTGATTCCTATCAAGAAGAATACTTAAATAATATTCCCTATCAATTTCACATCCAGCTTCTAAATAAATTCTATTTACTAACTTTCCCTCATTACCTGTTTGTTTTGTAATCAATATGTTACCCATCATTCCTTTTGCAATTTTTTGTGCATCATCAATTGATTCTGTTATTTGTACTCCACCTTTTGTATTAAATGGTTTTAAAAATTTCCCTGCTCCTCTTCCTCCAGCATGTATCTGTGATTTGATAACCCAAGGTGGTCCTTTTATATTTTGTAAATCTTTTTCTAAATCATCAACATTTTCAATGTAACTTTTGCCTTCAAGTATAGGTAGATTGTACTTTCTTAGTAGATCTTTAGCTTGGTATTCATGCAAATTCATTTTGATAAAAAGGTAATAGTTAGATTAGATGAAAAATACAATTATTTTTTATTTTTCTTATTTAGAAGCTTGTTAGACAATGTAGTTAATGATTTTACTGCTTTAACGGAATGGTTAAATTCTTTCTTTTCATTATTATTAAGTTTTAATTCAATAATTTTTTCAACACCTTTTTTGCCAATGAT
>CACNUO010000018.1 GCA_902623585.1 uncultured Alphaproteobacteria bacterium
CAAAGATATTAATTACAGCAGGCTGCATTAATTTTTTGATTTTTCGATATAACTACCGTCAATTGTACTTATTACTATTTTATCATTAACTGCAATAAATTGCGGTACAGATGTTTTAATATTTTTTTCTAAAGTAGCTGGTTTATATGATGAAGCTGCTGTTTGACCTTTTACTACACCTTCAGTTTCTATAACAGTTAATTCTACAGTATCAGGCAAGTCAATTCCGACCGGTTTTTCATTATAGAAATTGATAATAACATTATTATTTTCAACTAAAAATTTTGATTGATCATCAGTTAATATGTCTGAGCCAAGTTCTATTTGTTCATAAGTTTGTTTATCCATGAATATAAAATTATTATTATCATCATAAAGATATTGAAATTCTTTTTCATCAAGGATAGCTCTTTCTACTGTTTCTGATGATCTAAACCTACTATTCATTTTAGTACCTTCTCTTATTTCTTTAAGTTCAGCTTGCAAGTATGCACCACCCTTTCCTGGTTGAGTATGCTGGGTTTTCAAAACTTTCCAAAGTTTGTTATTAATTTCTAAAATATTTCCGACTTTAATTTGATTTCCATCTATTTTCATAGTTTTATATTAAGTTTTTTTTGTATATTTTTAATTTTCGTAAGATCTACTACATCAAAAGTTGGATTTAATAAAACCTTATTTTTTTTAGCAATTTGATTAATTTTATTTAAGATGATTTTATTATTTTTTAATTTTAAATAATCAATATTTTCATGAGTTAATAATATACCAAGGCCTTGATCATAGCCTGAGTCCACAAAAAACTTAATATTGTGAGACTTATATTTAATTTTAGTGTGATTTATTAAAGTTCTAAGCCACTCTATACCAAAACCTTTAATTAAAAAATATTTTATAAATATAATCGAAATTTTGAACTTTGATTTTCGAAATTCTACTAAACTTTCAATTTGTCCTAGTGTCGATACTGCAAAACAAATTTTTTTAGGCACTAAATAAATTTTTTAAGATCAACCATAGTGTCTACCATTCTATTTGAAAATCCCCATTCATTATCATACCAAGATAAAACTCTACAGAAATTATCTTTGACAACTTGTGTTTGACTCATATCAAAAACAGAACTGCTTGAATTATGATTAAAATCAATTGAAACTAGAGGTAATGAGTTTGTCGTTAGAATTCCATTTAATTTTTTAGTTTTTGAAGCTTGAAGAACTATAGAATTAATTTTTTCTGGGCTAGTTTTTTTCTTACTTACAAATGTAAGATCTATAAGTGAGACATTAGGAGTAGGTACTCGAATAGCTGTTCCATCTAGTTTGCCTTTTAATTTTGGTAAAACTAGACTCAAAGCCTTTGCCGCTCCTGTAGAAGTTGGAATCATTGACTCAGCGGCAGCTCTTGCTCTTCTAAAGTCAGAATGAGTTTGATCAACAGTTCTTTGATCACCGGTGTAACTATGAATTGTTGTCATGAAACCACTTTCAATTCCTAACTTTTCATCAAGAACCATAGCTAAAGGAGCAAGACAGTTTGTAGTGCAAGATCCGTTTGAAATTACGTTATGATTTTTTTTAATGGTATGGTTATTTACACCTTGAACAATTGTAGCATCAACATTTGAAGCTGGCGCAGAAATAATAACTTTCTTAGCCCCGGCATTTAAATGAGAAATTGCTTTTTCTTTTGATGTAAAAACACCACTACATTCAAGAACAACATCAACCTTGAGTGATTTCCAAGGAAGGTTATTTGGATCTCTTTCAGAATAAAAATTAATTTTGTGTTTACCAATTTTTAATCCATTTTTGATTGCACTAATCTCATCTTTAAGGATACCGTGTACACTGTCATATTTAAGTAAATGGGCACTGCTCTCAACACTCCCTAGTTCATTAATAGCTACAATATTAATATCTTTAGGATTTTTTTCTAATAAAGCTCTAAAAACAAGTTTTCCAATTCGTCCAAATCCATTTATTGCAACTTTCATATTTCTCCTTTTTATAAAGTTTTAATTATTTTTTCAATTAAGTAATCATCTGTTATCTTAAAGTGCTTATATAAATCTTTGTATGGACCACTTTCACCAAAAGTTGACATGCCAACAAAATTTTCATTTTTAATATATTTTTCCCAACCATTTATTACTCCGGCCTCAATAGCAAAAATAGGTTTATTTCCTAAAATTTCTTTTTTATAACCATCATCATTTTTCTCAAACAATTCAAACGAAGACATGCTCACAACTCTTATCTTTAAATTATTGTTTTCAAAAAGTTTATTTGATGCAGAGCAAGCAATCTCAACTTCAGAACCAGAAGATAAAATTGTTGCATCATATTCTTTAAAGTCTCTTATTTTATGAGCACCTTTATTTACAAGATTTTCTTTTCGATTATCTTTTTGTAACATTGGTAAATTTTGTCTTGTTAAAACTAAGATTGTTGGTCCAGTATTGTTTATTGCACTTTCCCATGCTTCTATAGTTTCAATAATATCACAAGGCCTAATTACTGTTAAATTTGGTATAGCTCTTAATGATGCAAGATGTTCAACTGGTTGATGTGTTGGTCCATCTTCTCCTAATCCTATCGAGTCATGTGTCATTACATAAATAACTGGTATATTCATAATAGCTGATAACCTAATTGAAGGTCTGCAATAATCGGTGAATACCAAAAATGTTCCTCCGTATGGAATTAAACCTTTATGCAAAGCAATGCCATTCATTACTCCAGCCATTCCGTGTTCTCTGATGCCGTAATGAATATAATTTCCATTAAAATTATCAGATGTAATTACATCCATATCTTTTGCCTTAGTGTTATTTGATCCAGTAAGATCAGCAGATCCACCAATAAGATTTTTTTGATAGTTTGAAATTAAATTTAACGTTAGCTCACTCGATTTTCTTGATGCACAATTTGTTTTGTTATTAAAATGTTCAGATTTTAATTCACCTAGTTTTTCTGGAAGTTGAGAATTAATTTTTTGATAATAACTTTCTTTAAAATTTTTACTTTCAATTAAATCTTTATTATTTAAAAACCATGAATTTCTTGATTCATCATTTCTTTTATAGAAATTTCTCCACTCATGTAATAAATCATCTGGAATTTCAAATGGTGAATGATTCCATTCTAATTTTTTTCTTGTTAAACTAATTTCATCTTCACCAAGAGGTGAACCATGTGATGAAGCCGAACCCTCTTTGTTTGGAGAACCGAAACCAATTTTAGTTTTACAAGATATAATTGTTGGAGCATCACTTTCTTTTGCTTGAATTATAGCTTGATCAATTTCCTCATAGTTATGACCATCTATTTCAATTATATTCCAATTATAAGCTTCAAATCTTTTTCTTACATTATCTGAAACTGAAAGTTCAGTTGAGCCATCTATAGAAATAGAATTATTATCGAAAAACATAATAAGTTTATTTAATTTCAAATGCCCTGCAAGGCTACATGCTTCATGACTTAAACCTTCCATTAAGCATCCATCTCCAGCAAAAACATAAGTGTAATGATCAACTAATTTTTCTCCATAATTATTTGATAATTTTTTTTCTGCTAACGCCATTCCAACTGCATTTGCTAAACCTTGAGACAAAGGCCCGGTAGTTGTTTCTATTCCTTCTGCACTTCCGTATTCTGGGTGACCTGCAGTTTTATTATGCAATTGTCTAAAATTTTTAATTTGATTTATGTCAATGTCTTTATATCCTGTTAGATACAAACAAGAGTATAAAAGCATTGAGCCATGCCCATTTGAAATAATCAATCTATCTCTATCAATCCACTCCGGATCATTAGGATCAAACTTTAAATGATTTTTGTAAAGAACTGTTGCGATGTCCGCCATACCCATAGGCATACCAGGATGACCAGATTTTGCTTTTTCCACTGCATCCATTGATAAAAATCTAATACAATTTGATAATTGTCTTAGATTCTTGATATTATTTAAATTATTCAAATACTTACCTTTATGGTTGATATAAAATTATTTAATATGGGTTCATTACAGTGACAATTATAAAATTACAAACTATAAAATTATAATGGAAACACAAAAAAAAATTACAGTTCTAAGCGAAAACTTAAATAATCTAAGATCAGCTTTAGAAGATTTTAGGGATCATCATATTTCCAAAAAAGAAAAAATTAAAAATCTTGAAAATGAAATTAAAAATTTACGAAAACAAATGTCTGAATATATTGATGAATTGGAACTTCTAATTAAGAAATAACTATGCCTTTTTATAAGACAAAAATTTTAAACAGAGAAATATCATTAGAATATGAAAAAAAAGATGAAAAAAAAATAATAGATTCAATAAATTTAATTAATGAAAAAATTGATGGTAAATTACAAAATCCAAAATACTCTAATGGAAAAATAAGTGATACTATATTGCTATCACTTCTCTCTATAGAGCTTCAAGCAGAGCTTTCAGAAAAATTAAATATAGAAAGAAGTTCAGAAATAAATGATGCAAAAAATGAAGAGTATCTTAAGAACAACTTAGAACTTAAAGATAAAATACTAAAACTACAAAATGAAAAAAAAATTTTAGAAGATGAAAAATTGAATTTAGATAAAGAATTTGATGAAATAAATAAAAAAGTAGAAGGCTTAATTGATATAATTAAGAATTCTTATTATGAATAATATTAAAGATGAAAAATCAATTATCAGAAAAAAACAAAAAATTTTAAGAGATAAGATTTTTACTAATAAACCATCTCATTTTGCTTTATCTTTGTTTAATAAACTTTTTGAAAAAATTAACTTTCAAGAAATCAATATAGTATCTAGTTTTATTTCTATAAATTCTGAAATAAATACAGAAAAGCTTAATAATCTTATCTTTATTGAAAATAAAATTTTATGTCTTCCAGTAATTGAAAAAAAAAATAGTCATTTAATCTTTAAACAATTTAAGAGTGAAGAGAATTTTGTAAAAGGGCATATGAATATATCAGAGCCTCAACATAAAAATAAAATTTTAAATCCTGAATTAATTTTTGTTCCTTGTTTAGCTTTTGATCATAAAGGAAATAGATTAGGTTATGGCGGAGGTTATTATGATAGGACTTTTGCATATTTAAATAAAATTAATCATAGATTCATATCAGTAGCATATGCATATGAAGATCAAAAATTAGATTATATACCCATAGATAAATTTGATTTTAAAGTTGATTATGTTATTACTGAAAAAAATTTATATAGTTTTCAATGAAAATTCTTTTTATAGGTGATATCGTCGGTAAGGCATCACGAAAAAAAATTAAAGAAATTATCCCAACACTCAAATCTAAATACAATACAGACATGATTATTGCTAATGGTGAGAATGCTACTTCTGGTTATGGACTTTCAAAAAAGGATGCAGAAGAATTATTTTCTAGCGGAATAGATATACTTACACTTGGGAATCATGCGTGGGATCAAAGAGATATGCTATCCTATATAGAACAAAATCCAAAAATAATAAGAGCTTTGAATTACCCTGAAGGTGTTCCTGGAAAAGGTTATTATAAGTTTGAACTTTTAAATGGAAAAAAAATTATTGTAGTACAAGTAATGCTTAGATTATTTATGAATTTATCATTAGATGATCCCTTTAAAGGCATAATCGAATTTCTTCAAAAAGAGAAATTAGGCAGTACATGCGATGCGATAATTATAGATATACATGGTGAAGCAACTTCTGAAAAAAAAGCATTTGGATATTATGTTGATGGAAAAGTTACGGCAGTTTTAGGTACACATACTCATGTGCCAACATCAGACAGTGTTATTTTACCAAAAGGTACAGCCTATCAAACAGATGTTGGAATGTCAGGGGATTATAATTCAATAATTGGTTTCGATATAAATAATCCAATCCATGGATTTGTTAAGGGGTATAGGGCTGAAGGTAGATTTACACCTGCTACTGAAAATATAACAGTATGTGGAGCTTTAATAGACATTGATATTAATACTGGTTTAGCCAAAAATATTACCCCAATTCAAGAGACTTAATTTACATATATTAGACACATTTATCTAATATTTTATATCTTTACTAACATCGGATAAAATATTTATAAATCTAATCGAAATGGCAGGACACTCGAAGTTTAAAAATATTATGCATCGAAAAGGTGCTCAAGATAAAAAAAGAGCAAAGGTATTTTCAAGACTTGGAAGAGAAATATCTGTTGCAGTCAAAGTTGGTGGTGAAGATATTGAAAGTAATATTAGGTTAAGATCTGCAATTGCTTCAGCCAAGTCACTCAATATGCCAAAAGATAACATTGAACGAGCAATTAAAAAAGGGCAAGGCAATGATCCTGATAGTAATTATGAAGAAGTAAGATACGAGGGGTATGGTCCTGAAGGTATTGCAATAATAGTTGAGGCACTTACAAATAATAAAAATAGAACAGCCGCAGAGATTAGGTCATCTTTTAGTAAACATGGAGGTAATTTGGGTGAAACAGGAAGCGTTAGTTTTGGTTTTGACAGATTTGGCAATATAACTCTTGATAAAAATTTAGTAAACGAAGATCAACTTCTAGAATTTCTTATTGAAAATAATAGCGAAGATTATGAGATAAATGAAACAGAGTATTCAATATACTGTGATCAAAATGATTTGCATGAACTTAATGATAAATTAATTAAACGGTATGGTCAGACTAACTCTGCAAATTTAATTTGGAAAAGTAAAAATAATATAAATATTGGAAAAGATACAGCGGACAAACTATTTAAATTACTTGAAGTTTTAGAAGACAATGACGACGTACAAGTTGTATCATCAAATTTTGAAGTTGATGATAATGTTTTATCTTCACTGACAGCCTAATGAAAGGAATATAGATGCCTGATAAAGCCTGGAAAAAAAGAGAAAGAGATGTTGCAAATTATTTTAATGGGAAAAGGACACCTTTGAGTGGGGGTAATGGTAAAGTGACAAGAGCTGATGTGATTCACGAAGATTTATTTATAGAATGTAAATTAAGAGCAAAGCATACAGCAATTAGTTTATGGGATGATACTGCAAAGCTTGCAAAAGAAGAGGGTAAGACACCTGTTATAGCATTATGTGAAAAAAATAGACCAGGTTTTTGGGTTATGGTTCATAGTAGTGATCTTGAAAAAATTAAAAAATAATTATTATGGCAGATATTAATAGTACAAATTTATCGACAGAAGCTCCAGATTTTTCAATGCTTGCTTTATTTATGCAAGCTGACCTTGTTGTCAAATCTGTAATTATAATTTTAATCCTAGCCTCTCTTTATTCTTGGAATGTAATAATTTCAAAAATTTTAAGAATTAGACAATTAAAAAAACTTGAAAAAGAATTTGAAGATATTTTTTGGTCTGGAAATTCATTTGAAGATTTATATGAAACTTTAAATTTTAATCATACAGATCCAAAATCAAAATTATTTTGTGCAGCAATTTTAGAGTGGAAAAAAAGTAAAACTCAGTTTGAAAATGATACATCTGATATTAATTCTTTAAAAGATAGAATGATGAGATCAATGACTGTTGTTTTTAATAAAGAAAGTGAAAATGTTGAAAGAAATTTAACATTTCTCGCAACTGCTGGATCAACTGCACCTTTTATTGGTTTATTTGGAACAGTCTGGGGTATAATGAATAGTTTTAAATCTATTGCAATAGCTCAAAATACAAATTTAGCAGTAGTTGCACCAGGAATTGCTGAGGCCCTTTTTGCAACTGCATTAGGTCTATTTGTGGCTATACCTGCAGTAGTTGCGTTCAATAAAATTTCAAACGACTTATCAAAATATTTTATATCCTTGGAAACATTTATGGATGAATTCTCAACAATTTTTTTTAGGCAATTAGAGAAAAAATAAATTGATTACCTCAAATAATTTAAACAAACGAAAGAAGCAAAGGTACACTCAAATGAGTGAAATTAACGTTACACCTTTTGTGGATGTTATGCTTGTTTTACTAATTGTTTTTATGGTTACCGCACCTCTCCTAACGGTTGGGATTAAAGTTGATTTGCCAAAGGTTAAAGCTACTGCATTAACTGATATTAAAGATCCAATTGAGATAACCGTTAAGTTAGACGGAGAAGTCTACATTGGAGAATCAAAGGTTGAAGTAGAAAATTTAATTCCTCGTCTAAACGCTATTACTGAACAAAACACAGAAGCAAGAATTTATATACGAGGTGATAGAGTAGTAGCTTATGGAAGGATTATGGAAATTATGTCCATAATAAATTCAGCAGGATATATTAAAGTTGCATTAATTACTCAAAATCTTGAGCAATAGATGGATCGTATAAGCTATAATAGTTTAAAAATTATAAACTTTTTTGAAAATTTAAATCCTAAAACATCAGGAGTTATTTTTTCAACACTAATACATTTAATTATCCTTTTGTTTATGGTCGGCTTACCAAATTTTTTTTCTCCTAAAGAAATCTACGTTCCAAACGTAATACCTATTGAAATACTTAATGTTGATGAAAATACAAATTTGAAAAAATCTGATACTGCAAAACCAGAAAATAAAAATAAGGAAACAATTACTAAGCAAAAAAAATTTAATTCATCAGATCAATTAGAAGTAAAAAAAAATATTGAAATAAATAAAACTGAAATTGAAGAAAAAACTAATCCAAATCAACCAGTTTTGGAAATGAAACAAACTCCAAATTTAGAAGTTAAGGAAACAAAAAAAGTAGTTATCAAAGAGAAGGAAATTTTAGAGGTTAAGAAAAAAATAGAAACAATTAAAACTGATATAATTAAACCAAAACTCAAACCAAAGCCAAAAAATATAAATAATGAAAATGTTAAATCAGATTTAGATGTTGAAACAAATATAAAGGATAAACCAAAGTTGGAAAGTGATAAATCCGTATCTAAACCAAAGCCAAAACCTGAAAAAGATTTTAGCATAGCATCAATGCTTAAAGATTTAAGAAATGAAAAAACAAATATGGTTCAAAATGAGGTTAAAGAAGAGGTTGAAAAAGTTGATAATAAAAGTACAGATGATACTGATGACAATGTAATACTATCAATATCTGAAATAGACATCTTGAGGCAGCAATTATCTTCTTGTTGGAATGCTCCAGCAGGTGCAGTTATAGAAAGAGGAGATAAGGTTACAATTTCAGCAAAAGTATTACAAAATATGAAGGTTTCACCAAATAGTATCCGCATTGTTGACACAAATATAGCTAAAACTAATCCTTTTTATGGACCAATTACTGATAGCGCAATGAGAACTCTCTTAAACCCAGAATGTACTCCGTTAAAACTTCCAAAAAATAAATATAATCTATGGAAAAATCTTACAATTACTTTCGATTATAGTATTATGAAAGGGTACTGATGAAAAAAGTTTTTTTTATAACCTTTTTTATATTTTTTAGTTTTAAAGTCTTTTCTTTAGAAGTCACCCTAACACAAGGTAGCGTTAAGCCAACTCCAATAGCTGTAACAGAGCTATACTCAAAAAATTCACAATTAACTAAAGTAGGTAAAAATATTTCAATTGTTATTTCAGATAATTTAGAAAGGTCTGGACTTTTTTTACCAATAGATAAAAGATCATTTATTCAAGATAATCAATCTCTATCAAATAAACCTAGATTTGAAGATTGGAAGTTAATAAAAGCACAACATTTAGTTTCAGGAAAAATTTCATCTAATAATGGAAAAATATCTGTTGAATTTAGATTGTATGATGTGTTCCAACAAAAACAAATAGTTGGAAAAAAATATGAGACTAATGAAAAAAATTGGAGAAGAGTTGCTCATATTATTTCAGATTCCATATTTAAAAATATAACCGGTGAAGGTGGTTACTTTGATACAAGGATAGTTTATGTTGCTGAGACAGGACCAAAAGAAAATAAACAAAAAAGATTAGCAATCATGGATCAAGATCAATCAAACCATCGTTTTCTAACGGATGGATCCTATCTAGTTCTAACTCCAAGGTTTTCTCCTAATTCACAAAAAATTACATACATGTCTTACGTAAACAGAAATAATCCTAGGGTTTACATTTTTGATATAGAAACTGGTAAGCAAGAAATAGTAGGAGAGTTTCCTGGAATGACATTTGCTCCACGTTTTTCACCTGATGGTAATCAAATCGTTATGTCTTATACTGATCCAGAAATTGGTAATTCTGAAATTTATATTCTTGATCTAAAAACAAGAATTTCTAAAAGAGTTACTAATAATTCTTCAATAGATGTTTCTGCAAGTTTTTCACCTGATGGAAAAAAAATAGTTTTTAATTCAGATAGAAGTGGACGAAGGCATCTGTATGTAAGTGATAATAGTGGAAAAAATATTAAAAGAATTAGCAGGGAGGCAGGAAGTTACTACACACCAGTCTGGTCTCCAAGAGGTGATATGATTGCATTCACTAAACAAGAGGGAGGACAATTTTATATAGGAGTTATGGAGGTTGATGGCTCAAATGAAAGAATGATTGCAAAATCATTTCATGTCGAGGGACCAACATGGGCGCCAAATGGTAGATTTTTAATGTATTTTAAAGAAGAGAGAACGGCTGAAGATGGATCCGGAGGTGAATCCAGTCTATATTCTATCGATTTAACTGGTTTTAATGAAAGAAAAGTAATAACTCCCTTAGGCGGATCTGATCCAGCATGGTCGCCATTGATGCACTAATCTAATATAATACAAAAAAATATACGAAATTTTGAAAAAAATGTTAAGGAACTTCAAATAATTTAGTATATCTAGTCAAAGTATTAAGGGAGCATTATTTATGTTTTACAAGTTTTTTATCTCTATATTTATGGTTTTATTTGTTGCAGCTTGTGCAACAACTCCAAAAGACTCAGCTGATTCTTCAGGTTCAGGATCAAGTAGTTCTGGAAGTGATGTTTCTTCTGATGGAACTATTACTGAAACTGCAGGAAGTGGCATAGTTTCTGGATCACAGGAAGATTTAATTGTTAATGTTGGTGACAGAGTATTCTTTGGATATGACAGTTCAGATTTAGACTCAGACGCTCTAGAGTTACTGCAAGATCAGGTTGCATGGCTCAAACAGAATAGCGATGTTACTGTAACAATAGAAGGGCACTGTGACGAAAGAGGAACAAGGGAGTACAACTTAGCTCTTGGTGAAAAAAGAGCTCAGGCAGTAAAAAATTATCTCATAGGATTAGGAATAAATCCTGACAGAGTTTCAACAATTAGTTATGGTAAAGAAAGACCTGCTGTTGTCGGATCAAACGATGGAGCATGGGCTCAAAACAGAAGATCAGTAACTTTAGTTAACTAATCTACATTCCTTAATACTTTGGCGCTATAGAAATATAGCGCCACATTTTTATCTCAATTAGAAATTAAAATCAGATAATGTATAAATACATACTCACAGTTTTAATTTTATTTTTTTCAAGCTATTCTTTTTCTAATGAAAGTGATCTAACAATTTCCCAACAATTAGAAAGATTACAAAGAGAAGTCTCAGATCTTTCCAAAGAAGTATTTTCAAATTCACCGAATCAATCAAATGGAACAAATAATGATTTTGTTAAAAATCTTTCTGCTATCGATTTACGAATTTATGATATTGAAAACGATATAAAAAATTTAACTTCTAATTTAGAAGAATTGTATTTTCAATTAGACGATATCTTTAAAAAATTAGAAAATTTAGAATTAGTTATTAATAATTTCCAATCAGTTCCTTTAAATAATGTTGAATTAAATACTGATGAAGCTTCACAAGATAGTTCTGAAGTTAAAAGCAATACCTTAAGTGATAATGAAACTGAAAATACACTTGGAACATTAAATATTTCAAAAAACACAAATGATACAAATGAAGAAGTTATATCTGAAGATCAGGAAGTAAATTCTAATGAAAAAGAAGAAGTCTTATCACCTGAAGATCAATTCCAAGAAGCATTTGATAATATTAGAGATAAGAAATGGCAGGATGCCAAAACTTTATTCGAACAGTTTATTTCAGACAATCCTGATAATCAACTATCAGGTTCAGCACATTATTGGCTTGGAGAATTATATATTCTAGAAAAGAATTATAGAGAAGCAGCACTTATATTTGCAGAAGGTTTCCAAAAATTTCCAGATAGTATTAAAGCTGCAGAAATGCTTTTTAAACTTTCTCAGTCATTATTCCAAGTTGAAAAAACCACTGAGGCTTGTAAAACTATGGAAAAATTAATTATTGATTTTCCAAAAAATAAAATAATTCCTCAAACCAAAAAACAAATTGTTGAGTATAATTGTTTAGAAAATAATGAATGAAGCTCACAAATAAAGAATTCATTAAAAATATAGAAAAAAAATATACTTTTGAAAAAAAACCTTCTGTCGCTGTGGCAGTTTCTGGCGGTCCAGATAGTATGTCATTATTATTCCTTGTAAACGCTTTTATTAAATACAAAAAAGGGAAATTGATGGCTTTAATTGTAGATCATCATATTAGAAAAAATTCTAAAGAGGAAGCTAAGTTTATTTCTACCTACTTGGATGAAAACAATATTAACTCTCAAATTCTAACTGTAAACAAAGATAAAGTGAGTAAGAAAAGTATGAATGAGGCTAGAAATAATCGTTATAATTTACTTACAAATTTTTGTGTTAAAAATAATATTTTGCATTTATTTATTGCTCATCACAAAGATGATAATTTAGAAACTTTTTTGAATCGAAAGATGGCTGGCAGTGATTTTTATGGTTTAAAATCAATATCTGAACTGTCATATTTCAACAAAGTCAATATAATAAGGCCTCTTTTAAATTTCTCCAAAGAAATGTTATTAGACTACAATAAGAAAAATAAAATAGAATATATTAATGATCCATCAAATTTTAATTTAGACTATACTCGTCCTACAATAAGAAATTTTCTTAAAAAATCTGACCAAAAAATAATTAAAGAAATAAATAAAGATTTTGAGAATATACTTTTTTATTCACCATATTTCATTCAAATGATACTTGAGATACTTCTCAATAATATTGTTCATGTTGACAGTAAACAAATTATTGTTAGCCATAATAATTTAAAAAATTTAAATGAAATTACTTCTGAAAATATTATTCGAAGAATATATCAGTTTTTATTTTATCAATCTAATGCTCCTAGATCAAAAAAAACTAGAATCTTAATAAGTGAAATGAAGAAATTAAATTTTAAAATTTATAATGTCAAAGGTATGATTGTTAAAAAAAATCATGATTTTCTTATATTTTCAAGAAAATCTGTTTAATTTTCTACAAAACTATTGTGTTTTTATAATAAATTCCTATGTATTAAGTAGATGAAAAACATCAGTAAAAACGTTGTGTTATGGATTATAATTGGATTGCTTTTAATTGTGCTTTTCAATCTTTTCCAAGGAAGTTCTAACAATAGAAACACTTCAAAAATATCCTTTTCTGACTTCATAGCCGCAACAGAAAGCGGAAATGTCTCTGAAGTTAATATCAATGGAAGCAACGTTACAGGATTTTTAAACGACGGACGATCATTTAGCACATATGTCCCTAATTATCCTAATTTGGTAGATAAATTAAATGAAAGTGGTGTAAAAATTACTGCTGAGCCCTCTGAAAGATCAATGCATCCACTTTTAAGCGTATTACTGTCGTGGTTTCCTATGCTTCTATTAATTGGAGTTTGGATTTTCTTTATGCGTCAGATGCAAGGCGGTGGTGGAAAAGCAATGGGCTTTGGTAAATCTAAAGCCAAATTATTAAACGAGGCAGTAGGAAAAGTTACATTTGATGATGTAGCAGGTATTGATGAAGCTAAACAAGAATTAGAAGAAGTTGTTGAATTTTTAAAAGATCCTTCAAAGTTCTCTAGATTAGGCGGCAAGATTCCAAGAGGTGCACTCCTAGTAGGTCCACCAGGTACCGGAAAAACATTACTTGCAAGAGCAATTGCAGGTGAAGCAAATGTTCCTTTCTTTTCTATTTCAGGATCAGATTTTGTTGAAATGTTTGTAGGTGTCGGTGCTAGTAGAGTTAGAGATATGTTTGACCAAGGTAAAAAAAATGCACCTTGTATAGTTTTTATTGATGAAATTGATGCTGTTGGAAGACACCGTGGCGCTGGTCTTGGTGGCGGAAATGACGAAAGAGAACAAACTCTTAATCAACTTCTTGTAGAAATGGATGGGTTTGAAGCAAATGCAGGTGTAATTATTATTGCAGCAACAAATAGGCCAGATGTTCTTGATCCAGCATTGCTTAGACCAGGAAGATTTGACCGTCAAATAACAGTAAATAACCCTGATGTAATGGGAAGAGACAAAATACTTAAAGTTCATATTAAAAAGATTAAAGTTTCTCCAAAATTTGATTCAAAAATTATTGCAAGGGGAACACCAGGTTTTTCTGGAGCTGATTTAGCAAATTTAGTTAATGAAGCAGCATTATTAGCTGCTAGAAAAAATAAAAGAATGGTTACTCTTGAAGATTTTGAAAGTGCAAAAGATAAAGTGATGATGGGTGCTGAAAAAAGATCTATGGTTATGTCAGAAGATGAAAAGAAACTTACAGCTTATCATGAAGCTGGTCATGCAGTGGCAACTCTTCACTCACCAGCCTCTGATCCAATACATAAAGCAACTATAATTCCAAGAGGCAGAGCTTTAGGTATGGTTATGAGACTCCCAGAAAAAGATCAGCTGTCTATGAGAAAAGATCAGATGAAAGCACATTTATTAATAGCTACCGGTGGAAGAATTGCAGAAGAAATGATCTTTGGTAAAGATAAAATTACAAATGGTGCAGCAAGCGATATACAAATGGTGACAAATCTATCAAAAAAAATGATTACAGAATGGGGCATGAGTGAAAAATTAGGCCGTCTGAGATATAACAGTGACAGTGAGGAGGTTTTCCTTGGGCATTCTGTTGCACAATCAAAAAATTTGTCTGACTCTACAGCAAAACTAATTGATGAGGAGGTTAGATCTCTTGCAGAAGAAGCTGAAAATAATTGTAGAAAAATTCTTCAAGATAATATTGAGGAACTGCATATAGTTGCTAAGGGTCTTTTAGAGTATGAAACATTATCAGGTGATGAAATTAAAGATTTAATAAAAGGTATAAAACCTACTCGTGATGATTTTGATAATGATATAAATAAACCAAAAAAACCTGCTACTTCTGTTCCAAAAACAGGTGGATCAGCTCCTGCACCAGCAAACTAATTTAATTACTTCACTTTATTTATTTTTTTGAATAAAAGACATAAATGTCTAAAATATTTGGTACCGATGGTATACGGTGCTTAGTTAACAAAGAGCCTCTTTCAGTTGAAACTTGTCTCAAAATTTCAAAGACAGTAGCATTTCTTCTAAAAAAGAAAAATTCTCAAACTAGCAGGGTTGTGATTTGTAAAGACACAAGATTATCTGGTTACTTATATGAGCCACTTGTTACAGCTGGATTTATTTCTATGGGCATGGATGTAATCTTAGTTGGACCACTTCCAACGCCAGCCGTACCATTAATGATTAAAACTTTAAGAGCTAATATTGGTGTAATGATTACGGCTTCTCATAATACATATGAATATAATGGGCTTAAATTTTTTGATAGTAATGGATCAAAACTAAGCTCGATAATAGAGCAAAAAGTTGAAAAAATAGTATTGGATAATAAAAAATATTCTAAAATATCAAACAAAACATTTGTATCGGGGAATGCAAGAAGATTGGAGGATGCATCAGGAAGATACTCAGAATTTTTAAAGAGTACTTTAAATAAATCATCTTTAAAGAGAAAATTAAAAATTGTTTTAGATTGTGCGAATGGAGCCACATATAATATAGCTCCAAATTTATTTTGGGAACTAGGTCATAATATAATTGCCATTAATAATAATCCAGATGGCTTAAACATTAATAAAAATTGTGGTGCAGTTGATGTAAAATCACTTTCACATAATGTGATAAAAGAAAAGGCTGATATTGGATTTGCATTTGATGGTGATGGAGATAGACTAATAGTTGTAGATGAAAAAGGCAAGAAAGTTGATGGTGATAAAATTATAGGGTTGTTGTGTAAAAGTTATATAAAACCTAAGAATAAATCTAATCAACATGATGTGATTATAACTGTTATGTCTAATATGGGATTAGAAAAATATCTCATAAATAAATTAAAATTAAAAGTCAAACGCACATCTGTAGGAGATATCAATGTTATTAATCAGATGAAAAAATCAAAATCAATGATAGGCGGCGAACAATCAGGTCATATAATTTTGTCAGAATATTCTAATACAGGTGATGGAATTTTAGCTGCTTTAAAAATTACTGAAATATTGATATCAAATAAAAATAAGGCAAGTAAAATTTTTGATTTGTATAATGATTTCGCTCAGTCAAAAATAAATTTAACTTATAAAAAAAAGAATACTAAATTATTAAAAATTCTTGGTAAATTAAAAAATGATAAATTATTTAATAATAAAGAAATAAGATCTCTTGTTAGACTGTCTGGCACTGAACCATTAGTAAGAATACTAGTTGAGGGGCAAGAAATTACCGAGGTTAAAAAGAAATCTCTAGAAATAAAAAAATTAGTAAGGCCTTACCTTGGTTAATAAATTTCTAGTACCAGCAGGTTTTAAAGATAGTTTAAATTTTGATGCATCTATTGAGCATAAATATAAAAATAGTATAATAAATTATTTCAGAGATAATGGTTTTACTTTAATTAAGACTCCACTAATTGAGTTTAGTAAAAATTTAGATAGAAATACGCTAACTTTAAAGACAAATAAAAAACAAGATCAATTAAGTATTCGCAATGATATTACTCCACAAATAATTAGAATTGCCTCATCTAGACTAGCCAATAAAATACGACCTCTCAAATTATGTTACTATGGAGAAGTTGTTAGAAAAGTTGGAACTATTTTAAGACCTGAAAGGCAATTTCAACAAGTTGGTGCTGAGATTATTGGATCTGAAAGCTATAAGGCTGATGTAGAAATTATTAATCTTGCTTACGAAACTTTAAAAAAAATTGGAGTTAAAAATATTGTTATCGAAATTACAGCGCCATTTTTTCTCGATAGTTTGCTTAAAAAAATAACTAATAAAGATTTAAAAAATAAACTAAAAAAATATATTAAATTAAAAGATATTAATAATTGTTTAAAGTTATTGAAAAAAAATGAATTATATAATTCGTTTAAAATATTACATTTATCTTCTGGCTCAATTAAAAACAAAAAAAAACATATATCAAAGTTAAATAAAATAATAGGTTATGAAAATGAAGTAGAAAGACTAATAAAAATATCTAATCTAATTAAAACTTCAAAGAATGATTTCTTAAATATAGATTTTTTTGACTTACAAAAAAACAAAAATTACTACAAGGGTATAAAATTCACATTTTTTGCTAAAGATGTAAGAGGTGAAATTGCTGGAGGAGGTCGATATAACTTAAAATATGGCTCTAATTCTGAGACTGCAATAGGATATACGTGTTACATGGATACAATTTTAAGATCTTCATCGTTGGTTAATCAAAATAAAAGAATTTTAATTGCATTCAATACGAGTGATAAAATTAAACAAAAATTAATAAATAAAGGTTATAGTTTATTTAAAACTTTTGAAGATAATAGTAATATAAAAAAAGAGGCAAAAAAATTTGGAATCAAGTATTATTTGATGAATAAAATAGTTAAGCAGATCTAATGTTTTATACAATAGTTGGAACCCAGTGGGGAGATGAAGGAAAAGGTAAAATTGTTGATTGGATTTCTTCTAAAGCTGACTTAATAGTCAGATACCAAGGTGGAAATAATGCAGGTCATACAATTAAAGTAGATAATAATGTCTATAAACTTAATCTATTACCTTCAGGAATAATTAATAATAAAAAATGTGCTATTGGAAATGGTCCTGATCCAACTCTAGTAGTATACGCCTTAGTGATTCCTAAAATTTTATGGTCATTTCTATAACTAAAACCTGTACCAGAAAATATCTGACCAGATATTGTATTTGATGATGTAACATAAGGATATGTACCAAAATCAATGTCCAGCATTG
>CACNUO010000019.1 GCA_902623585.1 uncultured Alphaproteobacteria bacterium
TTTTCTTTGGCATCATTTATTGCAGCGACTATCAGATCTTCAAGTATTTCTTTCTCATCTTGTTTAATCAAGCTATCGTCAATTGAAATTCTTTTAAATATACCTTTTGCTGTAGCTGTTACTTTAATAAGGCCCCCTCCAGAAGTACCCTCAACTTCAATATCATTTAGTTTATTCTGTGCTTCAGCCATTTTTTTTTGCAACTGTTGAGCTTGCTTCATCATATTACCCAAATTAACCATTATTTCTCCTTTTTCATCTTAGGTTGATTTATATCTATCTCATCATCATTTATTTCACCTAGTTCTGTAATAGCGTGAATTTTACTTTCAGGAAATTCATTTAATATTTTTTTTACTTCTGGATGATTTTTCATTATTTCAATTTCTTTTTGTTGATTAATAATATCCTCATCATGTAAACTTTTTCCAAGATTACTTGTGGATGAATGTATCTGCCATATTCTTCCTGTCCATTTAGAGATTAATTTTGCAACTGTTCTATTGAAGGCAGTGTCATTGATTTTAGACGTATTTAAGGTAACTTCTCCCTCTTTAAAAGAGACTAATTTCACATCATTGTATAGCTTAGTATGAAGTAATCCCTCTCTATTTTTAAAAAACATATCGACAAAATGTCTGTAGTCTTGAACATGTTTTATATCTACATTTTCTTTTGGTAAAATTTCTTTTTTATTTTCATTAAAGTTTAGTACTTTGCTACTTTCATTAGTTTCATTTTGCAGTTCAAGATTTTTTTTTAAGGGTTCTTTTTCAACTACTTCCTTGTCCAATTTTTTAATTAGATCTTCAGGGCTTGGGCCATCGTGTAAGTAAATAATTCTTAAAATAATCATTTCACCATGTTGATATAAATGAGAACTATTTTGCAGTTCTTGATAACCTTTGAATAAAATTTGCCATATAATATTCAAATTATTTAATGTCATTTTTGATGACAATTCAGCCCCCTTATTTCTTTCAAATTCTGGAATATAAATGTCATCTTTTAAATCTGGTGCTATTTTTATTTGAACAAGGAAATGTACTACGTTTAATAGTTCATCAAATATCATTGCTATATCCGCTCCTAATTCATACAATTCTTTATACTTATTCATTGCACCAAGCGCATCTCCTTCTAAAATAATTTCAACTAAGTTAAATATTTTTTCTCTATCAGCTAATCCCAGCATGCTTATTACAGTTTGCGAGTCAACTTTTTCTTTTGGGCTAGTTATTGCTTGATCTAATAGACTAAGACCATCTCTTACAGATCCATCTGCCGATCTAACAATTAACGAAATGGCGTCTAAATCAATATCGATATTTTCTAGTTTGGAAATTTTTAATAAATGATCTGATAAAATTTTATTTTCTATTCTATGTAAATCAAATCTCTGACACCTCGATAAAACAGTTATTGGTACTTTTTTAATTTCTGTTGTGGCAAAAATAAACTTAACATGTTCCGGTGGTTCTTCTAAAGTTTTAAGCAGTGCATTAAATGCACTTTTTGAAAGCATATGAACTTCATCAATTATAAATATTTTATAATCACCTATAACAGGTTTATATTTTACATTGTCAATTATTTCTCTAATGTCATCAACGCCAGTATTAGACGCTGCATCAATCTCAATAACATCAAGATTACTGTCCAAAGTTGTTGATTTGCATGAATCACAATTTCCACATGGTTCACAATTTTTTTTATCTCTATTCTTACAATTAATACTCATCGCTATAAGTCTAGCAGTGGTAGTTTTTCCAACACCTCTGACACCTGTTAGAATGTATGCGTGAGCTAGCCGGTCATTGTTTATAGCGTTTGATAGAATTTTAACTAATAATTCTTGCCCAACTAAATCTTCAAATTTTTGAGGTCTATATTTTCTAGCTAAAACTTTATATTTATTTTCTTCAGTCATTATAATTAATGGAAGGAGTTGAGACCCAAACAAGATTGTTACAGCTGCTTCTTTTCAGATCTGACTGGATTAGCAATTTATTTGCCCTCAATCCTCCCTGTAGCAATATAACATTAATGTAAATAAAATATAAATAGACTTTTTAAAAAATCCTATTTTTTCCTGAATGAAGATTTCTCATATACTCCAAGGATTTCTATCTTCTTACAAAAAAATTTCATCTCTTCTAATGCTAATTTTACAGATGTATTTTCAGGATGTCCCTCAAAATCTACATAAAATTGTGCAACATCAAAACCCTGTGGGTGAATGTAACTCTCAAGCTTAGTTATATTAACACCATTACTAGCAAATCCACCAAGACATTTATATAAAACCGCTGGAATACTTCTAACTGTAAATACTAACGTTGTAAGAATATCCTTTGTATCTGGATTTATATCTAATAAATTTTTTTGCATAACAAGAAATCGGGTTACGTTATTTTGGTTATCTTGAAAATTTTTTTCCAAAATATCAAGATCATAAATCTTAGCAGCAAGTGCAGATGCGATAGCAGCATCTTCAATATTGTTTAACTCTGAAATTAGTTTAGCAGATCCAGCTGTATCAGCTTCAACAATCATTTGTTTATCTAGTTTTAAAATTTTGTTTCGGCATTGAGCAATTCCCTGTTCATGACTTCTTATTCTTTTGATATCTGAGATTTTTGCACCTCTAATTCCAAGTAAGTTATGATTTACCTCAAGAAAATATTCATAAGTTATTTTTAAATTAGAGTCGGGTATCAATCTTTGAGTATCCGCTACTCTTCCTGCAAGTGAGTTTTCTATTGGAACCATTGCTGCTTCTGATTTTCCTGATCTAACATGTTCAAACATATCTTCAAAAGTTGCACACGGTATACCTGTTGCGTTTGGAAAAATATTTTTTCCAGCTTGTTCACTATAAGCACCATTTACACCTTGAAATGAAAAACTATCAACTTTTATCATTGTGCTCTCTTATATTAGTTTCAATATTTATTAAATCCTCTTTTGTATCTACACTCATTGGAACCTCAGGAACATACGTAACTCCAATTGGAATGTTAGAATCCATAGCTCTCATTTGCTCTAAGCTTAATTCTATTGCTCCTAATATTTTAAATGGTTTATTTTTAAATACAGATCTGAAGAATAACTTATCTTTAATTAAGGATAAAATAACTAATAAAGATTTTAATTATGTTTTAGAAAATTTACAGAAAAATTGTCTTCTAATGCAATTTATGAAAGTTTGTCCTATTCCTGATTATTATATCGAAAAAAATTTTGTTAAGATAAGAAAAGAAATTTTAAACCAAACATACAAATTAAATATTGATAAAAATCACATTAATTTTTTAATTTCTTTATCTATGCAATGTTTTCTTAATGAATACATATATGGCCAATCAAAAGATGAGATAGAAAAAATAAAAAAAATTGATGAAAGAATTAAAAACAATTTAAAAGAAAATAAAGAAATCAGTGATTTAGATATATTGTGCTTATTATGTTACGAACCTTTAACTAATTTTAGTTGGTCAAATAAAGTTAAATTTTCAGATAAATTAAAAGAAATATTTAAATTACATCTAAATCAAAATGAAATTGAAATTCAAATATCTAAATCAATAAAGTCTATATCGAAAGTAGAGGATCGCATTTCAATTAAGGTAAAAAAACAATATGAGGAAAACCCCTATCCTAGATGGGAAAATCTTGGATTAAGTATTGAGCCTAGAGAAATTAAAGAGGTAATAAATGATAACGATTTAAATTTAGATTTAAAAAAAATAACAAACTCTGAAAGTCCTGAAATTCTAATTGCCGGTTGTGGCACTGGTCAGCATGCCATAACAACTGCTTCAAAATATCAAAAGTCTAAAATACTTGCTCTGGATTTAAGTTTTAAAAGTTTATCTTACGCAAAAAGAAAGGCGAATGAACTTAAAATTAATAATATTGATTTTATTCAGGGGGATATTTTAGATTTAGAATCAATAGATAGAAAGTTTGATATAATTGAATCAGTCGGTGTTCTTCATCATATGGATAATCCATTTAAAGGATGGAAAATATTAACCTCTTGTTTGAATAAAGATTCTTTAATGCTTATTGGATTATATAGTGAAAAAGCAAGACAACATATAAAAGAAATTAAGAATAAAATTAATAAAATAAAACTTCAATCTAATTATAAAAACATTATTAAATTTAGAAAAGATTTAATTGAGAATAATGATAATCATTTGAATTATATTAAATCAAGTCCCGATTTTTATACAGTTAGTGGTGTAAGAGATTTGTTGTTTCATGTTCAAGAACATAGATTTACAATAAGTAAAATAAAAGAATATTTAGATAAATTAGGTTTAATTTTTTTGGGATTTGAAGATCAATTAGTTAAAGAAAAATTTAAAGAAATATATAGTAATAAAATTGATTTGTATAATCTTGATAAGTGGGAAGAATACGAAAAAAATAATCCGAGAACCTTTGCGGGAATGTATCAATTTTGGTGTAAAAAAATAGATTAATCTAATCTTTTATTTCACCTTCTACATAAATTCCTTCACTATTAATATTCCATATGTCAATATCAAAATCTTTATTAATTAAATTTCTGGCCATATACATTCCTGTCGCAATAGCATGATCTTGATTATTATACTTAAACATTCCTGATCTACCTATAGGAAATAAGTTGTTAAATTTGCTTAAATAATTTCTTATTTCTAGAACATATTTTTGGTAATCTTCAGCTATTACCGGGTATGCATTTAATGAACGCACTATAAAAGAATTTTTAACTGTATTATTAAAATCAATAATACCAGTTAATTTTAATTCTTTAATAGCAAATGATATAATTTCTTGGTCTGTTAAGTTCCAAATCTTATCATTTTCAAAACAAAAATACTCAACAGTAATAGGATTTATATTAATACTATTCGACATGTATGGAGAAAAGTTTTTATAATTAGAAATTCTAGCCATTTTAACTCTTGGATCATGAACGTATATCCAATTATCTTGAAAAACAGATCCATGAATTTCAAGTTTAACTCCTATGTGATGCCTATATTTTAAATTATTACATGCCTCTATAATATTTTGCGGTGGTTTAGGATTTAATAGTCTTATAATTTCAGTAAAAGGATTACTAAAGATAAAAAAATCTGTTTCTATATTTTCTATTCCAGTACTATTTTTTATAACAATATTTTTAATCTTATAATCTAAATGATTTATTTTAGTAAGCTTTGAATTAAGTTCGATCTTTCCACCATTTTCTATGATTTTATTAGATAGTTTTTTATAAAAAAAACCAGCTCCATATTTTGGGTATTGAAATGAATCTACAAGAGATTTTACTTTTTTCTTTCTTATTTTCTTAATTATAGAATTAAAAAATACATAAAAAAAACTTATATTCTTAATTCGTTGTGCAGCCCAATCTTTACTAATATTTTTACATTCAATTCCCCATACTTTTTCGGTATAACTTTTGAAAAAAGTTTTATATAATTCATATCCAAAATTTGAAATAACCCAATCTTCAAAATTTTTAATTTTGCTATAATTGAATATTGATTTTATTTTAGAAAAAAAATAGCTTGTAAGTATCTTAAACGCTTTTGTTATTCCAAGGTTTATAAGTGTATTAAATGGTGAAAGTGGATAATAAAAATATTTTTTATCATAAAAAATTCTAGTTAATCTTTTAACCGTAATACTATCTGGTCCTAAAGTATTTTTATAAAATTCATTTACCTCTTTATTGAGAGTATAAAATCTGTGAGGCCCTATGTCATATTTGCAATTTTTGTATTCTATTGTTCTGGCTAAACCACCAACTAAATCAGCCTTTTCATATACGGTAACTTTATTTTTGTTTTTTGATAGTTCATTTGCTGCAGCAAGACCAGAAGGTCCTGCACCTATAATTGTGTATGTTTGTGAATTCTTCAATTTATTTCTTATTTATAAAATTGGTTATATAACTTTTTAAATCATTCTTAATTCTATATTTTAATTGTATTTTTGCTTTATTTGATTTTGATAGACTATAAAATCTCTCTCCAGGCCGTTCTGATACGAGTTTATATTTACTTTTAAACATTTTGGCTACTTCTATAATAGAGTAGTTTTTTCCAGAACCTAAGTGAAATTCAGAGTTTAAAGATTTAGTTGCTGCTAGATATGTCCCATTAGCTATATCTTCAACATGAGTGAAATCTCTTTTTTGAGTCCCAGGCTTTACAACCGTTAATGGTTTTCCTAATAAGTATTGTTTTTCAAAAATACCTATAACAGCGGACATGTGTCCTTTAGCTATTTGGTTTGGTCCGTATACATTATAAAAATATACAATAACATATTTCAAACCAAACCATTTTGAAAAATTTTTGATCAACTCATTGTTTGCATATTTTGACCAGGAATAAGGTGAAAGAAATTTATTATTACCAATTGTACTTGAAGATGCTGAGTAAATTAATTTTGCTTTTTTCTCTAAACAAAATTTAATAACTTCAAAGGTTCCATATGTATTAGTTTTAATACAAGTATCATAGTTATCAAAACTAGGGACAATTCTTGAAAATTCTGCAAAATGAAACACATGATCAAAATTTATTTTTTTTAAAAATCTGTTTTTATTTATTTTTTGAGTATCTCCTTTAATATATTTTACTTTAGTTGATTTAATGTGATTTTTTCGAGAACCAGAATAATAATTGTCGTAAGAATATATAAAAACTTTTGAATTATTATCTAAAATTAATTTGATTAAATTTGAAGCTATGAAACCAGCTCCCCCAGTGATAAGTATTTTTCTCATTTAAGTATGTTAATAATTTACAAAATAATAATTATTTATCTATATTTATTTTTAATTTTTTTTTCATCAATTGGATATGGTTTTTTTTTCAAAAAACTTGTATTCAATAATAACGATAACTCAAATCTATTTGAATTATATCTACTATCTATACCATTATTAACTTTTATTGCGATATTCATACATTTTTTTTATAAAATAGATTTTTTAATAACTATAGTTGTTAATTTATTAGGCTTATTATTTTTCATAATTTATTCCAAGAAAATTAATTTAAATAATTCTCTAAACATTTTATTTTTTATAACAATTTTTCTATTTCCTTTTTTGTTGGGTAATAATTTACATGAAGATTTTTACTATCACCATCTCCCATATCTTAACTTGATAAATAATTATAAAATTATTTTTGGATTAGTAAATTTCAATGATGTTTTAGCAAATCCATATATGAGCTGGTTTAATTACTCTGCGTTATTTGCCTTACCTCCATATAAATTTGAACTAAACTTTATTTTAAATTATTTATTTTTTTTTTGTTTTATTTCTTTTTTAACTATAGAAATTTTAAATTCAAAATTTTTAAAAGTTAAATTAATAACTTTTATTATACTTGCTATTTCGATAGTTGTATTTTCAAAATTAAAAGATCATGGCGCAGATATACCTCCTCAAATATTTATAATTCTTGGGTTTATTAATTTATTAAAATATAATTATAAAAAAGAGTCCAATATTTATTTATTCTATTCAATATTATTTTTTACTACTTCAATAATCTTTAGAATAAATTCCATCTTCATACTTCCCTTGTTACTATATTGTATTTTTATATTAATTAAAGAAAATAGATTAATTATAAATAATCTTAGATTTACAATATTTATTATTATTTTATCACTTACTTTCTTTACAAAAAATTTAATAAATACTGGTTGTATTTTCTACCCTGTAAACTTCACATGTATAGAAACAATTAATTGGACTCTTGATAAAGAAATTACTTCTAAAAGAATGAATCTACTTGAAGCTTCATCAAAGGGATATATGTTTTATTCAAAATCAATAAATACTACAAGTGACAAATTTGTTTGGTCTGAAGCAGAAAATATTTTAAATCATAATGATTATCTTAAATCTGATGTAAGGTTTTGGACTAAATATTGGTTAATGGACCATGATATAAATAGGTTATTTAATATTCCAATAACAAGTTTAATTTTAATTTTTATTATTCTTATTTTTATTAAATTTAGACCAAATAAAAAACCTGAAGTTACCAAAATTGAAAATTTTCTTATTATTTTAATTTTGTTATCTATACTATTTTGGTTTTTCAAAACTCCACAATCAAGATTTGCTGGTTACGCTTTATTTTCAATTTTTTTTAGTTTAATTTCAACAAAAATAATCACGAGATTTTATTATGAGAAATTTTTTTATAATAAAAAAATATTAATATTTTTTTTATTAATAATTTTTTCTAGTAATTTTTTTTATAATATTCCAAACACAATAAAAAATTTAGATGAGTTAAATATTTCACTTAATGAGATGAAAAGTTTTGAAAAATTAGTTATTGGAAAAGATTATTATGAAAAAAATATTGATGGATTTACAATAAAAATAAGATTACCTACTCCTATATTGTATGCTGGAAATATTCAGAAAGATGATAATTATATATTATTTTGTGGAAACATAGATCCATTATGTATTCCTGAAAAAAAAGTAGTATGTTTTAAAAAAATAAAGAAAAAATTTAATTATATATTCTTTTATCCTAATAATCTTGGCTGTCTAAACTTGCTAAAAAATAATATAATTTATTAGATGAGTATTTAAAATCTCTAATTTTATGGCGGAGAGAGAGGGATTCGAACCCTCGGTAGTATTGCTACTACACACGCTTTCCAAGCGTGCTGATTAAACCACTCTCACATCTCTCCAAAATTTAATTATCATTCATTTTTAATGCATTTAAAAAAGTATTTTGTGGAATATCTACTTTTCCGAACTGCCTCATTCTTTTTTTACCTTTTTTTTGTTTATCTAAAAGTTTATTTTTTCTTGTTACATCTCCACCGTAAAGCTTTTGTGTTACGTCTTTTCTAAATGAAGCTACTGTTTCACGGGCAATTACTTTACCACCTATTGCTGCTTGAATTGCAACTTTGAATTGTTGTCTTGGAATTAAATCTTTTAATCTTTCACAAAGAGCTCTACCTCTTTGTTCAGATCTATCTTTATGTACAATTAAAGATAGTGCGTCTACTGGATCTCCATTAATAAGTATACCTACTTTAACTAAATTATTCACTTCATAACCTGTAATTTCATAATCAAAACTTGCATAACCTTTAGTAATTGATTTTAATCTATCATAAAAATCAAAAACAACTTCATTCAGTGGAAGTTTATATTCAACTAAAGGTCTATTTCCGGCATAACTCATATTTAGCTGAATACCCCTTTTTGAAGTACATAATTCTAGTACTGATCCTAAAAATTCTTCAGGTACTATTATTGTAGCCTTAATCCAAGGTTCAGAAATGTTTTCGACTTTAACTGGATCTGGCATATCAGTAGGATTATGAAGATTGATAGTGGATCCATCTTTCATTAAAATTTTATAAACAACTGATGGTGCTGTAGTTACAAGTTCTAAATTAAATTCTCTTTCAAACCGATCTCTAATAATTTCTAAATGTAATAAACCTAAGAAGCCACAACGAAAACCATAACCTAAAGCAGGACTTACTTCTGGTTCATAAGAAAAACTTGAATCATTCAAAGCAAGTTTAGACATACTATCTCGCATATGTTCGTAGTCATCTGAGTCAACTGGAAACATTCCACAAAAAACTACAGGTTGGGATGGTTTAAAACCTGGGAGAACTTCATCGGTTGGAAATTTATCATCTGTTATTGTGTCACCAACTTTACAATCGGAAACACTTTTAATGCCAGAATTTATAAAACCAATTTCACCTGGTCCAAGTGTATCAACTTCAGTTGCCTTTGGAGAAAATATCCCTACTCTATCAATTGTATATGTTGCACCTGTTGCCATAAATCTTATTTTCTGCCCTTTTTTTAGCTCTCCATTTATAACTCTTACAAGTACCACGACACCAAGATAACTGTCATACCAACTATCAACTAACATACATTTTAATTCTTTACTTATTTCACCAGAAGGAGAAGGAAGGAGTGTTATGATTTTATTTAATAAATCTTCTATACCTAAACCTGTTTTTGCTGAAACAAGAGAAGCATTGTCAGTTTCAATACCTAGTACATCTTCAATTTGTGATTTTATTTTATCTGGCTCAGAAGAAGGAAGATCAATTTTATTTAGAACAGGTAAAATTTCATGATCATTATTAATTGCCTGATACGCATTGGCTAATGTTTGAGCCTCAACACCCTGAGTAGAATCAACTATTAACAAAGACCCCTCACATGCTGCTAAAGATCTTGATACCTCATAGGAAAAATCAACATGACCTGGAGTGTCCATAATATTAAGTATGTAAGTTTTGCCATCATTTGATTTGTAAGAAAGTCTCACTGTTTGAGCCTTAATTGTAATGCCTCTTTCTCTTTCTAATTCCATTGAATCTAGAACCTGTTCTTTCATCTCTCTGTCAGTTAAACCACCACAAAACTGTATTAGTCTATCGGCTAATGTTGATTTTCCATGATCTATGTGAGCAACTATGGAGAAATTACGAATAGAACTAAGTTCTGTCATTAGTTACGTATAGATGCATCAAGCGATTTAGATATTTCGTCTATTATTTTATTTGATAATTCCTCAATTTCTTGATCATTGAATGTTTTATCTTGAGGTTGAAGTAAAACCCTAAAAGCAATACTTTTTTTATTTTCTGGAAGTTTATCGCCATCATAAACATCAAATATCGTTACATTTTGAATTATATTTTTATCTATTTTTTTTACTTTTTTAATTATCTCACCAGCCTTTACTTCTTTTGGGAAAAGAAAGGCAAAATCTCGTTCAACCATTTGATAGGGATTGTTAGTAAAACCTCCTTTTGAAGAAGATTTATTCTCTTGAAATTGTGAAATATTCTCCAAATATATTTCAAAACCATATACCTTGAAATTAATATCCATTGTTTTTAATAGAACTGGATGTAATTCTCCAAAATTAGCTATTTTGTTTTTACCAAGCCTCAAAGAAGATGATTTGCCAGGATGATAAATTTGACCTTCTAATTTTTCATATAGCAAATTATCTGTAGGTACGTTTAAATCAGCTAAAATAGAAAATAAATCAGCTTTTATATTAAAGACATCAATATTTTTTTTATTTGATAACCAATTTTGTTCATCAGATGAACCATAAGCTATAGCAGTAGCAACATTTTCTTGTTGGTCAGGTAGTGATTTAGAAAAATTTGGACCTACTTCAAATATTTTTGCTCTTAGATACATTCTAGATTTATTTTGATTGATTGCTTCTAATAAATTTGGAACCGTAGATGGTCTCATCGTATTTAAATCAGTACTTATAGGATTTTTTAAACTAATTATTTCATCTGATATAATTTTTGCATTATTTTCATCCATAAACGACCAAGTTACAACTTCAGAATATCCATTCAGAGCCATAGTTTTTTTACTTTTATAAAAAGTTTTTGTTTTGGTATTTAAAATCTGCTTTTTTTCTTCTTGATTTGTTACTTTTTTAAGAGGAATTTTATTATAACCATAAATTCTAATTATTTCCTCTACTATATCTGCCTCACCAACAATATCTGGTCTAAAAGTAGGGCTTTGAATTTCAAATTTTGATTTTTTTTTATTAACAGAAAAACCAAGTGAAACTAGAATTTTTTCTTGTTCCTCATTAATGATTTCTATTCCACCAAAAGTCTTCACTTTATTTGTATCAAACATAAATGGTTTACTTTTTTCTATATTAATTTCTGAGGAAACGAACTCACTTACTTCACCTCCACATAATTCTAAAATCATTTGAGTTGCAGCATCTACACCCCAATAGATGGAGTCAGTATCTATCCCTCTTTCAAAACGGTAACGTGCATCACTTTGAAGATTTAGTTTTCTTCCAGTTTTAGTGACAGAAACCGGATCAAATAACGCAACTTCAAGAAAAACGTTTTTAGTTTCCATACTACAACCACTATCAAGGCCACCCATGACCCCACCAATTCCATGAAGTTTATTTTCATCATCAGAAATTACAATCATATCACTGTCACATTGATAATTAATTTCATTTAATGCTAAACATTCCTCATTTTTCTTAGCTAATCGCATTATTAAACTGCCTGACACTTTATCAGCATCGTAAACATGAAGTGGTCTTCCTAAGTCAAAGGTAATATAATTTGTAATGTCAACAAGAGCTGAAATGGGTCTTAATCCTATAGCAGTTAATCTATCCTGAAGCCATTTAGGGCTTTCTATATTTTTGACATTTTTGAAATATCGACCTGCTACTCCAGGACATAGATTATTATTTTTGAATTCTTTTTTCCACGTAATTGGGCTTTTAAATGATTCTTTAATTTTTTTATAATTTATGTCTTTTAATTTACCAATTCCTGCTGCAGCTAAATCTCTTGCGATACCTCTGACCGATAAACAGTCAGATCTATTTGGTGTTAAATTAATTTCAATAACAGGTTCATCTATTGTAAAAATTTTACTAAACAAATCACCAATTTTATAATTATCTTTTATTTCAATAATTCCATCGTGTTCGTCAGAAATACCCATCTCTCTTTCTGATACAAGCATTCCACAAGACTCAACTCCTCTTATTTTGGTTTTTTTTAGATGTAAGTCCGTACCAGGAATATAACTATTTTCTGGTGCAAAAATCCCTAGCATCCCCTCTCTTGCATTTGGAGCACCACACACAACTTGAAAATTTCCATTTATTGTTTCTACCTGACATACTTTAAGCTTATCTGCATCAGGGTGTTTTTCTGCTTTTAAAACTTTAGCTACTGTAAAATTGTTAAATATTTCTGATTTATCTTCTACACTTTCAATCTCTAAACCAATATTGGTTAAAGTATTTGTTATGGTATTTAAATTTTCAGAAGTATCTAAATGATCTTTTAGCCAGTCTAATGTAAATTTCATTTATAGCCCTGATCGTGTTTGATTATCTAAAATACTAAAGCCATAATGGTCCAACCATCTATAATTTGGATCAAAAAAACTTCTTAAATCTGTAATACCATATTTAAGCATCGACAAACGCTCAATTCCCATACCAAAAGCAAAACCCTGATAATGTTTTGAATCTATGTTACAATTATCCAAAACTACAGGATTGACCATTCCACAACCCAATATTTCTAACCATTTATCTCCTTCACCAATTTTTATCTTATTATTTACTTTGGTATAAGCTACATCCATTTCTGCACTGGGCTCGGTAAAAGGAAAGTAACTAGGGCGAAAACGGTATTGTAAGTTTTTTACTTCGAAAAATTCTTCTATGAATGAAACAAGTGTTGATTTTAAATCAACCATAGTAGAACTTGTATCAACGACTAAACCTTCTACCTGATGAAACATAGGAGCATGTGTAGCATCTGAGTCACTTCTATAAGTTCTGCCAGGCACAATAATTTTAATAGGTGGTTTTGTGTTTAGCATAGTTCTCACTTGAACAGGGCTGGTATGGGTTCGAAGAACATTTTTGTCTCCATTATCCTGAACATAAAAAGTATCCTGCATTTCTCTTGCTGGATGATGTTCTGGAATATTTAAGGCTGTAAAATTATTAAAATCTGTTTCTATATCTGGACCTGTTTCCACTGCATAATTTAAATTTCCAAAAATTTCTATAATATTAAATATTGTTTGACTAATTGGGTGTATTTTTCCTTTTTCAGAAATATTAGGTGGTAGAGTAACATCAATTGATTCTAAATTAATACTGTTTGAAATTTCAATATTTTCAATTTCTGTTCTTTGGTTTTTAATACCTTCTTCAATTTCTTTTTTAATAATATTTAATTCTTGTCCTTTCGATTTTTTTTCATCAATCGACAAAGACCCTAATCCTTTTAAAGCTTCAGGTATTAATCCTTTTTTACCTAAATAATATAATCGAAGTTTTTCCAAATCTTCGAAGGATTTTGAAGCTTTAATTTTTTTTAGAACATCAATTTTATTTTCAACAAATGCCATCAATATTTATTATATTTTATTAATTAAAATTATCTAGCAGATTGAGCTTTATCAACTAAAGCTTTAAAAGCCTCTGGTTGGTTAACTGCAAGATCCGCTAAAATCTTTCTATCTATTTCAATAGATGATTTTTTAAGACCAGATATAAATTGCGAATATGTTAAACCATGAAGTCGAACACCAGCATTGATTCTTTGAATCCATAAACCCCTAAAATCACTTTTTCTTTTTTTACGATCTCTATAAGCATATTGCATGCCTCTTTCGACAGCCTGCACAGCAACTCGAAAAACATTTTTTCTTCTACCGTAATAACCTTTTGCTCTTTTAATTACTTTTTTGTGTCTAGCTCTTGCTGTAACACCTCGTGATACTCTTGCCATTGATTTCCCCTTACTTGTTGTATGGTAACATATGATCAATCAAAGCAGAGTCACCTGGTGACATAATTGCAGATCTTTTAGTGTTACGAATAAATTTATTGGAACGTTTACTCATTCCATGTCTTTTTCCAGCAGGTTTAAATTTAATTTTACCGGTACCTGTTCTAGAAAATCTTTTTTTTAAACTACTCTTAGTTTTAAGCTTGGGCATTACTATCTCCTATATTATAAGTTTACCCGTTAGGCTGCCCCGCAGGCCATAACAAGTTTTGAAGGCTTATACTGATAATTGAGTATTTTGCAATATGTAGAATTATTTAGCAACTTGAGGGACAAGTATCATCATTATTTGTCTTCCCTCAAACTTAGGAGCTACTTCAACTTTTGCATATTCTTCAACTTCTGAAGTTAGTTTTTTTAGAAGATCAAAGCCTAAATTTTGATGCTCCATTTCACGTCCTCTAAAACGCATAGAGACTTTAACTTTATTACCACCACCTATAAACTTTGAGAGTGCTTTAATTTTAACATTATAATCGTGGGTATCAATGCCAGGTCTCATTTTAATCTCTTTAACTTCAATTATTTTTTGTTTCTTTTTTGCTTCTTTCTTACTTTTTTGCTCTCTATATTTTAATTTACCATAATCTATAATTTTACAAACTGGTGGATTAGCTTCAGGAGACACTTCAACTAAATCAAAACCTTCATCCTCTGCTTGAATTAAAGCTTCACGAATGCTTAAGATCCCCATTTGTTTGCCACTACTAGATATTAGTCTGACTTCACTTGCAGTAATCTGCTCATTGATTCTTGGACCAGTATCTTTCTTTGTTTTGAAATTTACAGCCAAAATTTTATAGAGATTGAGTTAAAGCTATTATTTAATAGCATATTAGGAAATTAAGTCTTTTGTCATATTTTGTTAGGATATAATCTTAAATGAATTTAAATTCAAGGGCTGATTTTAAAAAATATAAACTGTTTTTTAAGTTATTAAATACACTTTATGAAAATTTGTTTAGTTAGAAACGATAAAATGGGAGATATGATCCTTACTCTTCCAGTTGTGCAAGGACTAAAACAAGCTAATCAGGATTGTAAAATTGATATTGTATGTTCTAAAAAAAATCAAAAAATATGTAAAAACTATAAATCTATTAAAAAAATTTTTTTACTTCAAAATAAATTTTATCAAGTCTTAAAAATAATTTCAAAATTAAGAAATGAAGATTATGATTATATTTTCACATTTAGCCCTGGTATATTCAGTATATTAATATCAATTTTTTCTAAAAGTAAAATAAAGTCATTATTAATTTTTAAATCTCGATACAAAAATAATTATATGAGTAAATTTTTTTATAGAATTTTGGGTAAAATCTTTTTTACTCACTGCTTAATAATAGATCGCCAATTAAGATATTCCAAAAAAATCCCAATTCATCAAACAAAAATTATGATGGAGTTAGTTACTAAAAGCGGATTAAGTTATAATAATAATGCAGAGATTAAGAATGAATTAGGATTTAATAAAATAGAAATAAGTTCTAAAAAATTATGCTTAATTCATTTATCTTCAAAATGGATCAATAAATATTTTTCAGAAGAAAACTTTATTAATCTATTAGACAATCTTAAAAATTTGAAAATCAATATTGTAATGACAACTGATGGAACATCAAAAAATGTATTCTATGAAATATTTAAAAAATATGAAATTATTACTAATGAAGAGTTTGAAAATCTTAAATGTATAAATAATGTTTTAATCTTAGATCAATTAAATTTTGATAATTGGACATCAATAATAAACTCTTCAACATATGTAATTACACCTGAATGTGGATGCACACATATTGCATCACTTTCTGAAACGAAACTTTGTGTTATTTATGATTCAGATAATCTTCCAAGTATGATTGCAGAAGAATATGCGCCATGGAAGAAAAAATATACTAAACTATTCTCTAACAACCAAAATTTAGAAAAAGAATTAATTTCATTTATTGATTAATTTACTATCGTGTAAAAAATCTAAAACCTGCTTTACTGAAATTAAGTCCATTGTATCGGTCAGAATCGTATAAGCATTTTTATATTCAGATAAGTTTGATTTTGAGATAACATTATCTTTAGCTAAAAAAAGAATAGGTGAATTACTTAGAGCTGCTATATGACCTGGTCCAGTATCATTACTAATTATAAAATCACTTTTTTTAGCGATGGAATAGATGATTTCAGGAGGTGATTTATCGCTTAAATCAATAACCTTCTGACATGCATTATTAATCGTTTCTACTGTTTGTTTATCTGTTTTTTGCCCAATGACACAAATATTATATCCTTTCTTTTCTAGAGTACTTGCAAGTGTTGCAAATTTATCTGGTGACCATTGCTTGTCCTTACCTGATTTAGAAACACCAGGTATCATTAAGATTATTTTATCTTCATTAATTGCCGAAATATCTCTGGAAAGCCAATCTACATTTTGATTAATTTCATTTACTCCAAGTAACTTTAGTTGATTGTATAAACCTTGTTGTGGAGATTCAGTTCCTTGTGGAGGAATTACATATTGAATATCACAATTAGAACGAGATCCGTTAACTTTTACTTCTGAAATAAATTTTAAGAATGACCAATAATTATTTGTTCTTTTAGAATTCTGTAAATCTATGATTAGATCATATTTATTTTGATTAATTTTTAATATAACCTTAAAAGAATCAATTATTCCTTTTCTATTATCTTTTAAAACCGAATTAAAGTAATTTGAATTGCTTAAAAAATTTACATATTTCTCTTCGGTGAG
>CACNUO010000020.1 GCA_902623585.1 uncultured Alphaproteobacteria bacterium
TCCAATAAAAAACTATCTCATAACAAATTACAGGAACAAAACTTATATTATTTGGTAAATTAATTAATCTTTGTTTATTACCATTTGAAAAATTATTTGGACCAACAATTTTTTCTAAAAAATTAAACGAATCTCTAAGAGGTAGAAATTCTCCAAACGGAACAAGTATTTTTTTGTCAAAGTAATTTACCTTTGATGTGGTAATACTGATTAGACTATTATAATATTTATTGTTCTCAAATCTTGTAGCGCCAATTATCAATACTTGATTTTCATTTAAAGAATCTTTTAAGATTTTTAGATCAAGATCATCTAAAAGATAAGGGAAATTATTTTCACCAAATATTAACAAATCTGCAGTACTTTTTTGAATATTATTTATTATTGTATTTAGTTTTTTTTCTGGTGTTAGAGATTTATCATTATTTTTAAAATTTAATTGGAAAATTTCTAAATCTATAGTTTTGGTTTTTAAATTATTATTTTTAGAATTAACATTTAATATCAATAAAAAAATTATCGGCAAAACAATAAAAATTGAAAGATATCTCATTTCCTTTTTTAAATTTACTTTTGTAATAAAAATAAAAGGTAAGCAGAATATTTGGATTATTAAATAACTTGAAATTAATGTTCCAAAAGATTTTAATGAAAAAAGTAGATATTCATTACTGGAAATAACCAAAGAAAATGTAAACCAAGGGAAACCATAAAAAATAACTGAAATTATATATTCACTAAAAGTAAACATAAATGGAATAAGAAAAATTATTGGAATATTTTTTCCGAATTTTAAAATTATTGTAAATATTAAACTTAAAATTACAGATAATAATATTATTAACAATAAAAAAACTAAGAAAAAACTTTTAGTTTCTTCAAAAACAAAAAAAGGGTTCTTAACCCAAAATAAATAACTAATAAAAAAACCAAATCCAAAAATTGAAAATTTTATAAATATATTTAAATTACTATAATTTTCTTTATTTGAATCTAGAAGTAAACAAAATGAAGGAAAAATGATGAAACCTAGTGGAAAGAAAAAGTATGGAGGGAATAGAAGTGATGTTAAAAGTCCTAAAATTAAATAAATTAAAATACTCAATTATTTTTATTTACTTCAACTATTTCGATTTTTCTATTGTTTGATTTAACAATCTTGATTCTAAGTTCATCATTAAAATCTATTACCTCATTATTTTTCGGTATCCTATTTATTTTTTCATATACAAGACCACCTACAGAAGATGTTTCATCATCTTCATTTCTTGGAATATTAATTGCAAAAAAATCTTCTAAATCTTCCACTCTATAACTAGCATCTACAGTTATTGAATTAGCAGATTTTTTATAAACTAATTCTTCTTCATCTTCAGCATCATGTTCATCTTCTATTTCACCAACGATTTCTTCAACTAAATCTTCTATGGTAACCAACCCGTCTACACCTCCAACTCCATCAACAACGAGTCCTATATGAATCCTCGATGATCTCATTGTTTTTAGTAAATCTAAAATCGGTGATTTGGGTGCAACATATAAAACATCTCTTATAATTTCATTCATCTGAAATGTATCTTGCGATGATTTAATAAAATCCTTTATGTGAAAAAAGCCAATCACGTTATCGATATTTTTTTTGTATACTGGAAATCTAGAATGTCCCTCTTCTTTAATGACTTCTAGAATTTCATTATAAGATTTGTCATGATCTAGAGCTATTATTTCACTTCTTGGTATCATTAAATCTTCAACACTTTTTTCGTTCAAATTTACAATGTTTTTGATTAGATTTTTTTCATTATTGTCATTAAGATCTTCAAGATCTTTGTCATCTTCATCATTAGCTATAAAATTTAAGATATCTTCTTTTGTCGAATCATTAGATAACAATTTTTTAATTATCCAATTTTTCCAGCTCGATGATTTATCAGCGTTATTTGTATTCATTAAGTTGTATAAGGATTATTAATGCCAAATAATCCTAAAATTTTTATCTCCTCTTTTTTCATTTTTTTAAAATCTAAATTTTTCTTATGATCATATCCATTAATATGTAATAAACTATGAATTAATAAATGGTTAAAATGGTCATAAATACTAACTTTATTCTTATGTATAAATCTTTCAATGGTATCTATAGAGAAAAAAATATCACAATATAAAATTTTTCCAACATTTTTATTTGAATTCTTTGAAATAAAAGTAAGAACATCTGTGTCTGAGTGTTTATTTTTATAGATTTTATTAAGTTTTATCATTTTTGATTTATCTGTTAAAATTATGTTTAATTCAAATCTATCTTCTCTTTTAAAATAAGAGCGCATCTTATTTATAGTCTTTTTTGTAATAGTCTTAATTTTAGGTATTCGCCTTGGCCATTTTTTTGATTCTGAAAAAAAATCAACTTTTATGTTTTTCATATGCATTAATAATTTTTTTTACTAAATCATGTCTAACGACATCCTTTTCTGATAATTCAATAAAACCAATATCATTTAATTTATTTAATTTTTTTAATGCATCCTTAAGTCCTGAGTCTTTTTCACTTACAAGATCGATTTGTGTAATATCTCCCACAACAACCATTTGACTATTTTTACCTAATCTTGTTAAAAACATTTTCATTTGTGTTTTTGTTGTATTTTGAGCTTCATCTAAAATTATAAAACAATCTTCAAGAGTTCTTCCTCTCATAAATGCTATAGGTGCTATTTCTATAGTGTTATTAAGTAATTTTTTTTCTACCTGTTCATATGGTAGCATTGAATACAAAGCATCATAAATAGGTCTCAAAAAAGGATCTACTTTTTCTTTTAAATCTCCTGGAAGGAAACCTAACTTTTCACCGGCTTCAACAGCCGGTCTTGACAGAATAATTTTATTTACTTTACCATCTTGCAGTGCTGAAACTGCTTTAGCGACAGCCAAATAAGTTTTTCCTGTTCCAGCAGGACCAATAGCAAATGTAATGTTTTTAGTATTTAGTAGTTGCAAATATTTATTTTGTATTTCAGTTCTTGGTATAATTTTTCTTTTTTTAGTTTGAATAAATAAATCCATCTGCTTGTCTGACTTAATATTCATAGATATTAAACTTTTATTATCTCTAATTCTATCCTCATCTATTTCTGCACCATTTTGTGCTTCTTTAAATAAATTAAGGATAGTTCTCTTAGTTTCAAAAATTGATTTTTTATTACCTGATATTTTAATTTTGTTTCCACGGTATTGGATTTTAACTTGATTAATTTGCTCTATAAGAGATAAATTTCTATCATTGATACCAAATAAGTTACTTAAAATTGTATTATCTTCTAATTCTAATTCTAAATTTTCGTTTTTATTTACTATATCTGACATTCAAGTGCAAAATTAGTTGAGTTTGTAATTTTAACATTCATAATTTGATTTAATAAATCTTTTTTCGAGTTAATAAATGTACTTTGATTGTAGATTGTACGACCTATAAATTGATCTTTATGCCTGCCTATCTTTTCAAATAATACTTCCATCCCTTTATTAACAAATGATTTATTAAAATTTATTTGTTGTTGTGTAAGTAAAGATTGTAAAGCGCTTAAGCGTGCTTTTTTATCTAACAAACTAATATTATCTTTGTTTTGAGCAGGTGTTCCTGGTCTTGGACTATAAATAAATGAGTAAGCAATAACAAAATTTACTTTTTCAATAAATTTCATTGTATCTTCAAAATCTTTATCTGTTTCTTCTGGAAAACCGACAATAAAGTCTGATGAAAGAGCAATATCAGGCCGAACATTTCTTATTTTTTCAACTATACTTAGATAATCATCAACTGTATGTTTTCTATTCATTTTTTTTAAAATTTTATCTGAGCCAGATTGAATGGGCAGATGAAGAAAAGGCATAAGTTTTGAATTATCAGCATGAGCATTTATGAGGGTATCTTTCATATCTATAGGATGAGATGTCATATATCTTATTCTTTTTATTTCTTCGATTTCACTGATTTTATTAATTAAATAAGCTAGATCTTTTGATTTTCCATCTAATGCTACACCGTGGTAAGCATTAACATTTTGACCTAGTAAAATTACTTCTTTAATTCCATTTGATACATATTTTTTTGTTTCTTCTACTATATCATTAACTGGTCTAGAAAATTCAGGTCCTCTTGTATATGGCACTACACAAAAAGAACAAAACTTATCACATCCTTCTTGAATTGATATAAATTCAGAAGATAAATTAGAAGAGTTAAAAATTAAGTTTTTAAATTTTTCATTTTGTAAAAACTCACTATTTTCAATTTCATCTACTTTATCAATCATATCAGGTAATTTGTGATATGATTGAGGTCCCACAACATAATCAACTGATGGAGATCTTTTTTTAATTTCAAGACCTTCTGCTTGAGCTACACAACCAGCAACTACTAATTTCATATTTTGTTTTTTATCTTTAATTTTTTTTACTCTGCCAATATCAGAGTAAACTTTTTCAACTGCCTTTTCTCTAATATGACAAGTGTTCAAAACTGTTAAATCTGCCTTTGAAATATCATCAGTTACTCTATATCCCTTATTTGAAAATAAATCTTTAATACGGTTGCTGTCGTATACATTCATCTGACAGCCATAAGACTTTATATAAATATATTTATCACTCATTATTGATATTTTTTACGAAGCATTTAGCATGAATATTTTTGTCATTATACCTATAATAGTTATGTCTAAAATTTAAAAAGACAAAGTTGTTTTTTTGATAAAAATTTATTGCTTCTTCATTATCTTCAGCAACTTCAATGAAAATCTTTGAAAAATTGAGGTTATTTGTTTCAATATAATTTAATAATTTTGTTGCAATTTTTTTTCTTCTTTGATGTTTTGATACAAATAAAATATGCAATTCTAAATCATATTCTTTATCATTTTTAATTGTATCACCAATTAAGACTCCTACAAGATTATTATCCTTAAAATATCCAAGAGAGTAATTATTATTTTTGCTAAAATGACTTTCAATATTTTTTATATTCCATCCTATGTTTTTAAAATAATTAAATTCATCACCATTATCATTTATAAAATTGATTATTGATAATAAGTGTTCTTTATTTATTAAGCTAATTCTATTCAATTTAGTAATTGATTATTTGATATATATATTGGTTCAATAATAATATTTTTTTTAAAAGTGAAATTATTGTAATTGTTGTAAAATTCTTCAAAAAAAGAAAACTTCATTTGTTCTAATTCATTTTTTTCATTTATTTTACTTTTATTAAAAAGAATCAAATCGATATTTTTTGGAATTGAATATTTATTATTTTCAATTTTATAGTATTTCATGTTGTTATCTTTAATTTTATAACAAAAAAATTTCTGATTATTAGAAGAGGTTATAAAAACTCCCAAATTTTTTTTGGAATGTTTTATTGCGTTAAAGTTTAAGATATCCTCAATAGTTAGTGGGTAATAAGGAATATTACGAGAAATCATAAGACCAGAAATAAATGCTGAACCAACCCTTAAACTTGTGTAAGAACCAGGACCAATTGTTGTAGAAATTTTTTTAAGATTTTTAGTTAAATTTAATCGTTTATCTATTTCTATATAGGATTGTATTATATTATCACTTAACTTATCTGTTTCAGATTTAGTAATTTTCTGTTGTAATATTATTTTGTTGTCATCAATTACACAAAATTCTGGTATTGATGATATAATATCTAGAAATAACAACATATGAAATTACATAACTACATTCTATTGCTATTTTTAAAAAGTATTTCTTTAATTTTTTTATTAGTAAGTAGTGCTTTTGCTAATGAAGTAAAAAATTCAGCAACTGTATTTATGTATCATAAATTTGGAGTTTCTAAATATCCCTCAACAAGTGTGACCATTGAGCAACTTAATAGTCATATTGAAGAATTAACTAAAGAAAAATATACTATTAAATCATTAGATTTTATTATTGATACAATTATTAATGATGGTGATCTTCCAGCAAATACTATTGGAATAAGTGTAGATGATGCTGATAAGTCTTTTTTAGAAGTTGGATGGCCTTTATTTAAAGAAAATAATATTCCAGTTACCTTATTTGTAACAACAGGGACGATTTCAAATAATAAAAAATATATTAACTGGGATCAAATAAGAAAACTGAAAGAAGAAGGAGTAGTAATTGGTGCACACTCTCATACACATGCCCACATGCCAGATATTAGTATTGAAGAAGTAAGAGATGAAATAGAAACATCCAATAGAATCTTCTTAAAAGAGCTTGGGGAGATACCAACTTTATTTGCATTTCCTTATGGTGAGACAACAGATGAAATAATTGAATTAGTAAAAGAATTTAAATTTAAGGTTGCTTTTGGACAGCATTCCGGAATAATTAATGAAACTTCTAACATGTATTATTTACCAAGATTTTCATTGAATGAGAGGTATGGTGAAATAGATAGAGTAAGATTTGCTGCTTCTTCTAAAGGATTGGGAGTTTATGACTTTATACCTCAAAATCCAACTATTAAACAAAACCCACCATTCATAGGTTTCTCTCTTCTAGATGATAAAAAAGTTAAATCTCTAGATTGTTTTATATTTGATAGCAAAGGTCAGGTTGATAGAGAAATTTATAAATTTAATGAAAGAATTGAAATAAGACTTTCACGAGAATTGTCACCTGGAAGATCTAGAATGAATTGTACAGTTAAAGATGGTGAAGGAAATTGGAGATGGTTTGGTCACCAATTTTATTTTTAATTAATAAGAAATAGTTTTTTGATCAAATATACCAAAGTTATTAGTTTTAATAACTTGTCTTATTGTTTTAATATAATTTTCGTCTTCTGCGTAAGTGCTTAATTTATTAACAAGTAAGTTAACATTGGAAAAATTATTTCGTTTTCTCATTATATTTCGGATATCACGAAAATCTTCATATGCATAATGAGAGTTAATATTATCAAAATATGATTCAACACTGTTACTATATGAGCTAAATGCTTTGATTAGATGAGTATCACCATTTTCTCTTTCAAGTGGGATAACACCTTCCGCGTCATCATAAGTGTATTCCCCAAAAAGTGCATTGTATTCTTTTGCAAATCTAGACTTACCCCATCCGCTTTCAATTGCTGCTTGAGCTAATACTATTGAATTAGGTATTACATCAACGTTTGAAAGTATTTCGTCAACTAAATCTAATTTGTGTATATTTTGATACTTAATATTATACTTTTGAGCAATTTCATTAAGTTTTCTTATTTCATTATTATTGAGAGTTCTAAAAGTTTCTAACTTACCTTTGAGCTCATTAACGAAACTTCTAATCATTAAAATATTTTGATTTTCATTAATAATTATCGGTAAAACCGTTTTTACAAATTCTTTTTTATTTGAATCAAGATAATCATAATCTTTATCTGATAATGTTACCTGCAAACTAGGATTAATTTGTTCTTCAATTTTTGATGTGATTATAGGATTAATAGGCTTTATTCTTACTTTAACAATTAATTTTTCGTTCACTATTTCTGTAATAGGAGGGCCCTTAAGGGTAATTTCCTTATCAGATGGTGTAATTTCTTTTTCAGAATATAATTTGTTTATTTGATTTGCGGTTTGAATGTTATTCTTATTATTGACAGTGATATTTTCTACAAAGCCAACAAAGCCATTGCTTATAAAAATTAATCCAAGAAGTAATAGAGGAAAGCAAAAAAAATTATACAGTCTATCCATCAATAGGCCTTACTTCTTGTACTTCTGGCACATAGTGCTTTAACATATTTTCGATACCCATTTTTAAAGTAGCAGTTGAACTTGGACAACCTGAACAAGCACCTTGCATGTGGAGATATACGACACCATCCTTAAAACTATCATAAATAATATCACCGCCATCCATAGCAACAGCTGGTCTTACTCGTGTATCCAGTAATTCTTTAATTTGTTTTACAATATCGGTATCGTTTTCATCAATCTCTAAAGATTTATCTTCACCTTTTTTACTAATATTAATTGTTGTATCTCCGGAATTATAATGATCCATTATTGAGCCTAAGATTAACGGCTTCATAACTTGCCAATCTAAAGATTGATTTTTAGTAACGGTAATAAAATCACTTCCAAAAAAAACTCCTTCAACTCCCTCGACATCAAATAAGCGTTTTGCAAATGGTGAGTCAGCTGCTTCACCAATATTTTGGAAAAAGGCCGTTCCATCATCCATTACAACCTTTCCAGGTAGAAATTTTAATGTTTGTGGATTTGGAGTTTGTTCAGTTTGTATAAACATATGCACTGTATATAGTTATTAATATGTCTTTAGTATGAATTTTCTTAAAAAAAATTTAAAATTTGGGGAATTTTTTAGGATAAAAAACCAATAATTTCTTTAGTTTTTTGTAAAACAGGTTCTGCTACTGCTATAGCATTCTCTTTACCCTGATTTAAAATAGAATCGATGTAAGAAACATCACTCATAAGTTTATTCATTTCACTCGTAATTGGCTCTAATTTAGATACGGATAAATCTGCTAAATCTTTTTTAAAGGTGGAGAATTCTTTACCCGCATAATCTTTAATAACACTTTCAATTGATGTATCTTGTAAAGAGGCAAATATAGAGATTAAGTTTTCAGCTTCTGGTCTTTTTCCTAAACCAGTTTTATCTTGTGGTAATGGTTCAGGGTCTGTTTTTGCCTTTTTAATTTTTTGTGTAATGTTTTCTGAAGTATCGGTTAACATTATTCTCGAATAATCAGAAGGATCTGATTTACTCATTTTTTTTGAACCATCACGAAGACTCATCACTCTTGTGGCTTCTCCTAAAATTAATGGTTCAGGAATAGGAAAAAAATCTGTCTTAAAATCATTATTAAATTTTTGCGCAATATCTCTTGTTAATTCCAAATGTTGTTTTTGATCATCGCCTACAGGAACGTGCGTTGCTAAATATATAAGTATATCTGCAGCCATCAGTGTTGGATAAGAAAATAGACCAACTGAAACATTTTCACTATTCTTTCCTGCCTTATCTTTAAATTGCGTCATACGGTTTAACCATCCCATCCTCGCAACACAATTGAACAACCATCCAAGCTGAGCATGTTGAGGAACTTGTGATTGAACAAAAATATTATTTTTCTTTGGGTCAATACCAGAAGCAATAAAGGCAGCTGTTACTTCTCTTGTTTTATTTGCTAAAACTTTTGGATCTTGCCAAACGGTTATCGCATGTAAATCAACAACACAAAAAAAACATTCATATTCTTTTTGAAGAGTAACAAAATTTTTGATGGCGCCAAGATAATTTCCTAAATGAAGATCGCCAGATGGTTGGACACCGGACAGTATTCTTTTTGTTAGCTTTTCCATATTATTTTTTTAAATATTCTCTTAACTGATTTAACGATAGGACTTTTAACACAATTACTAATCCAAAATAAATAATTATAGCTAAAAAGATCATCAGAAGTAAAAGTGTTGAATTTAATAACACTGAATTACCACTAATATTTGTAAAGAATAGTCCATTTAATACGTAGATTCCTACAAATAATAGAAATGAACTTAGTAAAATTTTAATGGAATTCCTTACTAATAGATCATCAAATTTCATATGGTTCCTAATAGCTAAAAAGAGGTAAAGTAATGATGCATTTACCCATGCACTAATTGCTGTTGCAACAGCAATGCCCATTTCTCTCATTGATCCAATTAAAAGTAGCGATAAGACAACGTTAGTAATCACACTGACAATGGATATGTATAGTGGTGTTTTAGTATCCTCTCTTGCAAAGAAACAAGAAACTAAAACTTTAATTACAATGTAAGCAGGTAAACCTAAGGCAAAGTAACTTAATACTTTAGCAGTATAAAAAGTATCTTCTGCTAAAAATGCACCTCGTTCAAATAAAATTTGTATAATGGGTTCAGCTAAAATAAATAATCCTATGGCTGATGGTAAAGAAATTAATAACGAAAATTCAATAGATCTATTTTGAATATTATTTGTTGTTTCTTGATCTGATTGTTTAATTGCTTTTGATAAACTTGGTAAAAGAACTATGCCAAGTGCTATTCCAAAAATAGCAAGTGGTAATTGGTTAAGACGATCCGCATAATAAATATGACTGATTGCACCAACGGGTAAAAAAGAAGCAATAATAGTTCCAATAACAATGTTTAACTGAATAACACCTGAACCAACAACACCTGGTAAAAATAATTTGAAAAACTTTTTTAATTTTTCATTTAAAACTGGAAGGATAATACGTGGTCGGTAAAAATTTAAAACCGCTCTGTATAAATATAAAAATTGTAAAACTCCTCCTATTAATACACCATACGATAATGCGTGACCTGCAGTTGTCACAAAAGGTGTTAAAAAGAATAATGACAGAATAAAACTTATATTCAAAATCGCAGGAGCAAATGCACCAGCAGCGAAACGTTCATGAACATTATTAATTGAAGCAAAGTGAGCAGCTAAGGATATAAAAATAATATAGGGGAAAATTATTTTTCCAAAATGGACGGCAAGTTCATAGGCTTCTTTATTATCAGTAAAACCTGGTGCTAAAACTTGGATGATATAAGGCATTCCAAAGAAAAAAAGGATCGTTAAAACTAGCGTAGCAAAAAGTAACATTGAGGTCGTGTTTTCAACAAAATCAGAAGCCTCGCGTTCATCTTTTGGATTGAGAACAACACCAGAGAAAACAGGGATTAATGCAGCGCTATATGCTCCTTCTGCTAGGACACGGCGAAAAAAATTAGGAATACGAAATGCTACGAAGAATGCGTCAGCAATGACTGTCGATCCAAGATATCTTGCTATTAATATGTCTCGAATAAAACCTAATACTCGACTTAAAAATGTATAAAAGCTGACAGTAAAGAATGATCTAAAAAGACTCTTCATATGGTGGTTTTATAGTTTGGTAAGTGATTTGTATAAGTGAAATTTATGGCTTAATTACGAGCCAAAACAATATCCTGCTGATCTCACGGTTCTTATAAAATCTTCTTTTACGTCATTATTAATGGCCTTTCGTAGTCTTCTTATATGAACATCAACTGTTCGAGGTTCTACATGGGCCTCATTTTTCCAAACATGATTAAGTAATTGTTCGCGGCTAAAGACACGACCAATATTTTCCATGAAGAAAGCTAATAAATTAAATTCTGTTGGACCAAGATGAAGAGTTTCGCCATCTCGTGATGCCGAGTGAGATACAAGATCAATTACTATTCCTTTATAAGTTAAAACTTCATCTACAAACATTGGTCTTATTCGTCGAAGAACAGCTTTTACTCTTGCCACTAATTCGTTAACCGAAAAGGGTTTTGTTATGTAATCATCTGCTCCAGTTTCTAAGCCGCGAAGTTTATCTTCTTCTTCACCTTTTGCTGTTAACATTATGATAGGAATATTCTTATGTTCTTTATGTTTTCTAATTCTACGACAAAGTTCAATTCCTGATAACTCTGGTAGCATCCAATCAAGAATAATTATGTCAGGTGGTTTATATAAGATTTTTTCTAAAGCAGTTTCACCATCCGTTGCAGTATCTATTTTATATCCTTCTTTATTAAAATTAAATTTTAAAAGATCTAATAATGCTTCTTCATCTTCAACGATAAGCATTTTTAGTTTCATGAATCTTTACTATTAAAATTTTGTTACAATAATATTACAATTTATTTCTTCTTTGGAAGAATTGCTTCCCAGGTTGGGTCTGGATTACCATCAAATAGGGGCTCACCAGAAACTGCGTAATAAATATCTTCTGCAATATTTTGAACATAGTCACCTATTCGCTCTAGGTCTTTAACCATATATAAAAGACTTGTACATGCTGTGATTCTTTTTGGTTCTTCCATCATGTAGGTTAATAATTGTCTTAATATTCCAAGATATTCTTCATCAATTTGTCTATCCATTAACCAAACTTTTTTTGCGGCTTGATCTGAAAATTCTAAAAAAGCTTTTATTACTTCACTGATCATAATATTAACTTGTGCACCCATATTAATAATATCTCTCGAAGGTTTTTCTGGCAAAACTATTTCTGCTACTGCTACTCTTTTGGCAATATTTGTTGCATGATCTCCTATTCTTTCTAGATCTTTATTGATTTTAATTGCTGAAAAAATTGTTCGTAAGTCTGCAGCCATCGGTTGTCTTTTGCCAAGTATTTCAACTAAGTTTTGATCAAGAGCATTATATGCTTTATCAATTACATTATCGTTTTCTATAATTTTTTCGGCAAATTCTGTATCTTTATCCTTTAAACATAGAAGTGAGTCTTTTAGTTGATTTTCAACTAAACTGCCCATATCAACAATATTATTTTTAATTTCTCTAATTTCTTCATCGTATGATTTTACAATATGTCCTTCTTGTTTCATTATCCAAATCTCCCTGTAATGTAATCCTGTGTTTTTGTATTATCAGGATTTGTAAAAATTTTGTTTGTCTCGCCCGTTTCTATTAATTCTCCTAAATGGAAGAAACATGTTTTCTGCGAAACTCTTGCTGCCTGTTGCATAGAATGAGTTACTATAATAATTGTATAGTTTAATCTTAACTCATCAATTAATTCTTCTATAATAGCAGTTGCTATTGGATCTAAAGCAGAGCAAGGTTCATCCATTAGGATTATTTCAGGATTAACAGCAATTGCTCTTGCAATACATAATCGTTGTTGTTGACCGCCTGATAAACTTGTTCCAGGTTCATTTAATCGATCTTTTACTTCATCAAATAGACCTGCCTTTTTTAACGATGAATGTACAATTTCTTCTAAGTCATTTTTTGAGTCAACTAAACCATGTATAGTTGGGCCATAAGCAACATTATCAAAAATAGATTTAGGAAAAGGATTTGGTTTTTGAAATACCATTCCAATTTTAGATCTTAGACTTACAACATCGGTTATATCACTAATAATTTCTTCGTTATCAACTTTTATTGATCCTGATACTTTACATATTTCAATTAAATCATTCATTCTGTTTATACATCTTAAGAAAGTTGATTTACCACATCCTGAAGGACCGATTAATGCCGTAACTTCTTTCTCCTTGATATCCATTGAGATTCCAAAAAGAGCTTGTTTGGATCCATAATATACATCTACACTATTTGCCAATATTTTAGAGTTACTCATGTTTTACCACTTCCTTTCAAATCTATTTCTTAAGAACACTGCAATGGCATTCATCATAAACAAAAATATTAAAATTACCATTATGGCTGCAGCTGATTTTTCCTGAAAACCTCTTTCTGCACTTTCCACCCATAGATATATTTGAACAGGAAGTGCTGCTGAAGGTTCTGTTAAACCAGTTGGAATATTGGGAATAAATGCAATCATACCAATCATTATAAGTGGTGCTGTTTCACCTAATGCTTGTGCTAATCCAATAATAGTCCCTGTTAAAGTACCAGGTAGTGCAAGGGGTACGACATGATGAAATACCGCTTGTGTTTTTGTTGCTCCAACTGCAAGTGCTCCTTCTTTAATTGAAGGAGGAACAGCTTTCAATGAAGCTCGGCAGGCAATAATAATAGTTGGTAACGTCATTAATGCTAACACGGAACCTCCAACTAACGGTGTGCTCCTTGGAAGACCAAAAACATTAAGCAATACACCTAACCCAAGTAATCCAAAAACTATTGATGGGACTGCTGCAAGATTTGAAATATTTACTTCTATTAATTCAGTTATTCTATTTTTTGGAGCAAATTCCTCAAGATAAACAGACGCTCCTATAGCAATTGGAAAAGATAAAATAAAAACAGTAAAAAGAGTAAATAATGATCCCATAAATGAACCAGCTACACCAGCAATTTCAGGATGCCTTGAGTCTGCTTTTGTAAAAAAGAAATTATTAAAAACTTGTTTAACTCTATTTTCTTCAACTAATTGATCAACATAACTTAATTGAATATCATTTAATTTTCTTCTATCTTCTGGCACATCCCTTCTTGAATTACCTTTTAATAGTTGATCCACATCACTGTGGGCAGTTACCCAAATTTGTTGCTTTGTATTAATAACTTCAGGATTATCTAAGAAGTAGTCTTTAATTTCGTTATCTACATTTATAGAAAATAATTTTTTTACTAATTTAATATCTGATTTTGAGAGATCAGGGAAAAAATTTTCAATTGCCTGTTTTTTAACTCTAAAAAATTTTCCTTTTTCCATTTCTTCATCTGAGGAGTCAGGAGTTAGTTTTAAAACCTCTTGATTATAATCAACTTCTAGGAGAACAATTGTTTTTTGGAAAGCAGTGTATCCTTTAGAAAATATTGTATACAAAAGAAAAACTAAAACTGCTAAAGATAAACACATAGCTGTAAAGCCATAATACTTAAATCGCATATCTTCTAAACTTCTCTTTTTTCTCAAAGAAACAATTTTTTCTTTAGCAACAGAATTATTCATAACGCTCCCTGTATCTCTTTACTATTTGTAGAGCTATAATGTTAAGAAATAATGTAATAACAAATAAAACTAATCCTAAAGCAAATGCTGATAATGTTCTTGGGTTATCAAATTCTTGATCACCTATTAAGGCCACAACAATTTGCACTGTAACTGTTGTTACATTTTCAAAAGGATTGCCCGTAAGATTGGGAGCCGTACCTGCTGCAACTACAACAATCATGGTCTCCCCTATCGCTCTGGATATTGCTAATAAAAATGCTCCTACAATTCCAGGTAAAGCTGCTGGTAAAATTACTTTTTTAATTGTTTCTGCTTTATTAGCGCCAATACCAAGCGATGCTTCCCTTAGACTTTGCGGGACAGAGTTTATTACATCATCAGATAGGGAAGAAATAAAAGGAATAATCATAACTCCCATTACCATACCAGCTGCAAGGGCGCTTGTTGGTGAAGCATCAATTCCAATTGATTGTCCAAATGCTTTAACGAAAGGAGCAACACTAACAAAAGCAAAGAACCCATAAACTATTGTTGGTATCCCTGCTAAAATTTCAAGAAGAGGTTTAACAGTTTTTCTAACTCTTTGACTTGCGTATTCTGCTAAATAAATTGCAGTTAATAATCCAAGAGGTACTGCAACACACATAGCTACTACCATAACTAAAAATGTTCCAGCAAATATTGGTACTGCACCAAAGGATCCCTCTGCAGCTGTTTGACCTTCTCTAATTGGAATAAAAGGGTACCACTCGGTACTGAATAAAAATTCAAATATTGATACTTCTGCAAAAAAGCGAAGGCTTTCAAATATTAGTGAAAAAACTATTCCTATTGTTGTAAAAATAGCAACAGATGAACAAAATATAAGTATATATTGTATATATCTTTCAATTGTATGTTGAGCATGAAATTCAGGTTTTAATTTTTGTGAAGCGTATAAGGCTCCAAGTAACATTATAATGATTATTGAGGTATAAAAAGATATTTGACTTATTTGTCTTAAGGAAGAATAATGAGATGCAGCATTAATTATTTCTATAGATTTACCATCAGCAAAAGAAGGGTTATTAGCAACATTTCTAATCTCTGCTAACAATAATCCTTCGTTGTAGACCGCACCCTCAATAAATTCAAAGTTACTAATAACTATGTTTTGAATAATCTGCTCTTGAAAAATAGCCCATGAAAAATAAACAATTAGTGCAGGAAACAAACACCACATTAAAACGTATTGTGCGTAATAAGTGGGAAGAGATTTGCTTTTCGTACCTTGTTTTTTAGAGTTTAATTTAATTCTTGATCTACCGTATATAAAGGATGAAAAAATTCCGACTGCAATTAAAACTAAAGACCAAAAAAACATTTATAACTTAGTATTAAAAAAAAGGGGGCTTGTATGCCCCCATTTTATAAAAATTAAAGATTTTTATTTATAATTTGTTTGATTAGAAATAGCATCAAGAACTGCTGCTCTATCCGCAGGACTTAGTTGAACAAGTCCGGCATCTAGTAAGTAACCTTCTGTTGCTTCTTCACTTACAAACTCATTAACATAATCCATTAAACCAGGAATAACACCAATGTGTGCTTTTTTAATGTAGAAGAATAAAGGTCTTGCTATTGGATATGAATAATCTTGGATACCTTCCATTGAGATTTCAACACCATTAATCATTGATGCTTTTACTTTATCAGAGTTATTAGATACAAAACTGTAACCAAAAATACCAAATGCGCCTTGTTCTTTGGTTATATGCTCAACATAAAGTTCATCATTTTCACCACCTTCGATAACGTGGCCATCTTCACGATATGCTTGACAATCACCATCAGCAACTAACATATCTTTAACACAACCCTTTTTCATTACAAGTGAGTCAAATGCATCTCTTGTTCCAGAAGTTGGAGGAGGTGCCATAATAGAAATTTCAACTTTTGGTAATCTTTTATCTATTTCATACCAAGTTGTTGGAGCGTTTGCATTATCTCTAGCCATTGCCTGCCAGATTTCTTCTTTACTTAAATCAATGCCACCTTTCATTGTAGCACCGTTAGTATATTTCCATTCATAATCTGCAGCGTATGCAAAAGCTATACCATCATTACCAACTCTAACTTCGATGATATCGGTTACACCACCATCTTGACAAAGTTTGAATTCTTTATCTTTTTGTGCTCTTGAAGAGTTAGTGATATCTGGATGTTCAACTCCAACACCTGCACAAAATAATTTGTGTCCTCCACCAGAACCAGTTGATTCAATTACGGGTGCTTTCATTCCTTCTGATGCCATTTTTTCAGCAACTAAAGTAGCGAAAGGATAAACTGTAGAAGATCCTACAATTGAAATATAGTCTCTTGCTGAAACTGAAGTAGTTCCAAATAAAGCAAGGACAGCAATTAATTTGATTACATTTTTCATATTAAGCCTCATTTAAAATAAGGTTGTCCTACAGAATATATATTAAGGATTTATTACAGTTTGCTGAAATACTGGTAAAGAAATAGTAAATGTTGAACCCTTATCCACCTTGCTTTTTATCGATAATTTACCATTATGCCTATTAGTTATATGTTTAACAATA
>CACNUO010000021.1 GCA_902623585.1 uncultured Alphaproteobacteria bacterium
ACTAAACTAAATAATACTGAAAAACTTAAACATAAATTATATCTTCAAGAAAATTTTAATTTTGTTAATTTACATTTAATATTTAAAATTTATTTTTTAATTATTTTTCTTTTAATTTCTTTCTATTATTTAAGAAAAGATGTTTAGTAGTAATTATAAAAATCGATTATTTGGAAGGACAAGAGGAAGAAGTAGGAAAAAAATTAATTTAAAAAATTATTATGAAATAGTTGATAAATACCAACTTCAAAATTTTAATGAAAAGACAGAATATATCCTGGATGTAGGTACAGGTTATGGTGAAACTAGTATATTTCTTGCAAAGCAGTTTCCAGATAAAGTTATTATATCTTGTGAAAAATACATTGATGGAAATATATTCTTACTTAAAAATATAGAAAACAATAAGATAAAAAATATTCGATTACATAATGGAAATGTTTATGATGTTTTAGAAAGTATAAATAAGAAATATTTTAAGCTTGTATGGATTTTTTTTCCTGATCCTTGGCCAAAAAATAAACATGCAAAACGTAGATTGGTAACCAGTGATTTTTTAGTTAAACTTCATAAAAACATGAAAGAGAATAGTGAGATATACATAGCTACAGATTCAGTAATTTATGTTAGATTTATTTTAAACTCAATTTACAAATGCAAGGACTATTTTCTCTGGGTTAACCAATCCGAAATTAATTTAAGTATAAAAGATTATTTTGATATTGAGACGAAATATTATAAAAAAGCAACTAATTCTCAAAGAAAACCATCTTTATTCATTTTGAGAAAATTATAGGCTTGAAATTCTGCAAAATATTAATATACGCAGTATTATTAAGGTGGGTTATCCCACCTTTTTTTTATAAATATGGCTAAAAAAAAATATAATGTAATAAGAGAAGAGATGCTTCAAGTTGCATCTAATGTAGCGCAAGAAAAGAATATTGATCAAGATTCAGTTTTTTCTGCAATGGAACAAGCATTAGAAAAAGCTGCAAGGGTAAAATATGGCCAAGAGATTGATATAAGAATATCTATTGATAGAAGTACAGGGGATATTAAGCTTAATTCTTATTTGGAAGTTGTGGCAGATATTGAAGAAGAGTTTCAGTCTAGGCAAATTCTTTTAGAAGATGCAAAAAAAACAAATCCAGATATCGGTTTAGGAGAGTTCATTACTAAAGAACTGCCACCTATTGAATTAGGAAGAGTTGCAGCACAAAATGCTAAAGGAGTAATAATTCAAAAGGTAAGAGAAGCTGATAAATCTAATCAATATGAAGAATATAAAGATAAGGTTGGTGAAATAGCAGTTGGTATAGTCAAAAGAACTGAATTTGGAAATTTAATAATAGATTTAGGTAAGAGTGAAGCCATAATTAAAAGAGAAGAACTTATTCCAAGAGAAACATTTAAGAATGGAGATAGGGTTAGAGCTTACATTTACGAAGTAAAGAACGATGTAAAAGGTTACCAAGTTTTTTTATCAAGAACACATCCTCAATTTTTATCAAAATTATTTTTTCAAGAAGTACCAGAAATATACGAAGGAGTTATTACCGTTAAAAGTGTTGCAAGAGATCCTGGTTCAAGAGCTAAAATTAGTGTTTTTACAGAAGACTCAACTATAGATCCAGTAGGAGCTTGTGTTGGTATGAGAGGTTCAAGAGTACAAGCTGTTGTAAATGAATTGCAAGGAGAGAAAATAGATATTGTTACATGGTCTGATAATCAAGCTACTTTTTTGGCCAATGCACTTGCTCCTGCAGAAGTTAGTAAGATTTTCTTGTATGAAGAAAAAAATAAAGTTGAAGTTGTAATACCCGATGATCAACTAAGTTTAGCAATTGGAAGAAAAGGTCAAAATGTAAAATTAGCTTCTAACTTAACTAGCTTAGAAATAGATATATTAACTGAAGATGAAGAATCAGAAAGAAGGCAGCAAGAATTTAAAGAAAAAAGTATTTTATTAGCTGAAGCGCTAGATGTTGAAGACGTAATTGCTCAATTACTTGTTACCGATGGTTATACAACTGTTGAGTCTATAGCTACTGAAACATTAGATAATTTAGAAAAAATAGAAGGTTTTGATAATACTTTAGCTAAGGAAATAATTGATAGATCCAAAAACTTTGTGCAGGAAAAAGCAGAGTCTGATAAAAAACTTATAGATGAAAATATTAGTGATGAAAAATTAAAAAATTTGAAGGGAATGAATAACAGTATTTTGGCAAAATTAGCAAAATCAAATATTCTCAATGTTAATGATTTTGCTGATTTAGCTACATTCGAACTTATAGACAAAGAAGAAGGTATCTTAAGAGAATTAGATCTTGATGAAGAAATGGCTAACAATATGATAATGGAAGCAAGAAGCTTCTGGTCTGAAGAACAAATTAAGGATTAAAATTGGATAAAGATAAAGGTAACAAAAAAAAACCATTAAAACTATCATCATCAGGTAGACTACAAATAAGAAAAAATCTTGGTCCAGCAGGTGATAAAGCGAGAACTAGTGGTAGTAAAAAAACAATACAAATTGTTTTCAAAAATAAGAATAATCAACAGAAAAGTTCATCTACAACTCAATCTAATTTCAGAGGATCATCTAGCCTAAGAACACCTAGGCCAGGAATAAATTCATCACCACAACCAAACTTTTCTTCTCCCAATAAAACTAGAAACTTTGATAATAAAAATAAAAAAAGTGTAGATAAAAAAACTCAACAAAAAAAATCAACCCTTAGACCACTTGAAGATGATTTTAGTAAATCTGATGCTAAAAAAATACTAGAACAAGAAGAACAAGAATTTGATAAATTTCCGAGTTTAGCTAAAATAAAAAGAGCAAGAGAAAAAGAAAGACTAAAATCAGTAAACGAAAACGAAGAAGATACGAGTAAAATTTCTAGAGAAATTTCAATACCTGATTTTATTACTGTTCAAGATCTAGCAAACAGAATGGCAGAAAAAACTGCAGATGTAGTTAAGGTCCTAATGAAAATGGGTGTTATGGCAAATGCAACACAATCCCTAGAATCTGATACAGCTCAATTAGTTGCAGAAGAATTGGGTCATAAGGTAACTGTTGTAAAAGATGATGATGTATTGAATGATATTAAAGATTTTGAAGATCAGGAAGATAGTCTTATAAAAAGAGCACCTGTAGTAACAATCATGGGGCATGTTGATCATGGTAAAACTTCTTTACTTGATGCTTTTAGAGAAAGTAATGTGGTGTCTGGTGAGGCTGGTGGCATTACACAACATATTGGCGCGTATCAAATTAAAAATAATAATAAAAAAATTACATTTATTGATACACCTGGTCACGCAGCATTCTCAAATATGAGAGCTAGAGGATCTAAAACTACTGATATCATTATACTTGTTGTGGCAGCTGATGACGGGATTAAACCACAGACAATAGAGTCAATTGCACACGCCAGATCTGCTGAAGTCCCTATAATAGTTGCAATCAATAAAATTGACTTACCAGGTGCCGATCCTGATAAAGTTAGAAATGAATTACTAAGTCACGAAGTTATTGTTGAAAAATTAAGTGGTGAAGTATTAGATATTGAAGTATCTGCAACTAAAGGAATTAATTTAGATAAACTTGAAGAAGCTATTCATTTACAAGCAGACTTACTTAATCTTAAAGCAAACCCTGATAGAAAGGCTAGAGGTTCAGTAATTGAGTCAAAACTAGAAAAAGGTAGGGGTTCAGTTGCTACAGTTTTAGTACAAAAAGGAACACTAAAAGTAAGTGATATTTTTGTATCAGGTTCTGAGTGGGGAAAAGTTAAAGCTTTGATTGATGATAAAGGTAAAAATATCAAGCAAGCTGAACCATCAGTACCTGTTGAAGTTCTAGGATTTGATTCTAATCCACTAGCTGGAGATGATTTTATTGTTGTTGAAAATGAAAGTATTGCAAGAAAAATTGCAGAATTTAGATCAAGCAAACTACAAATTCAAAAAAATACAGTTGCTAAATCTAATGTTGAGGAGATGTTTGCTCAAATCAATAAAGGTGAAGCAACAAGTCTTCCTGTAATAATTAAAACTGATGTTCAAGGTTCAGCTGAAGCTATTGAAAATTCAATAACCAAACTCTCAACTGATGAAGTTAAAGTAAATGTCATCTATAAAGGTGTAGGTGCAATTACTGAGAGTGATGTTACTTTAGCTAGCTCTGGAAAAGGCTTTATAGTTGGGTTTAATGTTAGAGCACTACCTCACGCGAGAGATATAGCAAAAAGAGATGGTGTGGATATAAAATATTATTCAATTATTTACGAGCTTATTGATGATGTAAAAAATCTCTTAACTGGTTTACTAAAACCTGATATTTCTGAAAATATTACAGGTAATGTAGAAATTAGGGAAGTATTTAATATTTCCAAAGTTGGAAATATTGCAGGTTGTATGGTTAAAGATGGCCTTATTTCTAGAAAATCACAGATTAGAATTCTAAGAGATAACATAGTTATTCATAAAGGACAAATAAGTAGTTTAAAAAGATTTAAAGAAGAAGTATCTGAGGTCAAGTCTGGTTTTGAATGTGGTGTAATGCTAGACAATTATAGTGATATTAAAGTAGGTGATATTATTGAAACATTTGAAGAAGTTTCTACAAGTAGAAAGTTATAATGTTTTTTTACAATGGATACGCAGAGGCAAATTAGATTTGGTGAACTAATAAGGTCATTACTAAGTGATTGTTTATTAAAAGAAGATTTTTTTGATGAAAATATTAACTCTTCATCTATCACAATTTCATTTGTCAGAATGTCCAAGGATTTAAAGATAGCAAATGTATATTTCATGCCTCTTGGTGGTAAGGATAAAATACAAATATTAGAAGTTTTAAAAGATAGAAAATATATTTTTCAAAAATTTTTATCAAAAGCAAAAATAAATTCTAAATTTACACCCAAGCTCTCTTTTTATTTAGATGATACATTTGACGAGGCAGAAAAAATTGAAAACCTTTTATTAAATAAAAATGTACTTAGAGATATTAAGTAATGATTTCAAAACAAGGTTGGATAAATTTATATAAACCTAAAAATATTACATCTTTTAAAGCAATTAATTCAATAAAAAAAAAATTTTCAATTAATAAAATTGGTCATGCGGGGACTTTAGATCCTATGGCAGAAGGTATATTACCAATTGCTATAGGAAAAGCAACAAAACTAATTCCATATATTAGTAATATGAATAAAGAATATGAATTTTCAGTAACTTGGGGAACTCAAACAACAACAGATGATGCTGAGGGTAAAATTTTATTTGAATCAAATTACCTACCTAAAAGAAAAGAAATAGAAAAAAAAATTATTAATTATATTGGCTATATAAACCAAATACCTCCAAAGGTTTCGGCAGTTAAAATTAATGGTAAAAGAGCTTATAAATTATTTAGAGAAAATAAAAAATTTACGATTCAACCAAAAAAAGTTTTTATCGAAGATTTGTGTATTACTGACCATAGTATAAACAAAACGTCATTTAAAATTTTATGCGGGCAGGGTTTTTATGTCAGAAGTCTAGCTCGTGATTTAGCTATAGATCTCAAAACATATGGTCACATTTCTTCATTGAAAAGGTCAAAAGTAGGGAAATTTAGTGAAAAAACTTCGATTTTACTGGACGATCTATTAAAAATAGGACAAACGCACGGAGAAATTAATTGTATCTCTACTACAATTTCTATGCTGGACGACATCTTGGCTTACGAAATTGAAGAAAAATTAGATATTGAAAATTTATCTTTTGGGAGATCTATTAAAATTGATGAAAATAAAATTATTAATTCTTCGTCAATCAACTTAGATAAAAAAAATATTTTTTTGTTTAAGAAAGGAGACATTGTCTCAATAGGCAAATTAGATGGTAATTTGTTTAAACCAAAAAAAATCTTAATATAGGAGAAACGATGTCGATAACTAAAGAAAATAAAAAAAATCTTATTAATGAATATTCAAAAAATGAAAAAGATACTGGATCAGCTGGTGTTCAGATAGCAGTTTTAACAGAAAGAATAAAAAATTTAACTGAACATTTTAAGACTCATAATAAAGATAATCATTCAAAAAGAGGTTTAGTATCATTAGTTAATAAAAGAAAAAAATTATTAAACTACTTATCTAAAAAAAATAAATCTGAATATTCAGATTTGATTAAAAAATTAAATATTAGAGGTTAAAAAAGAGGATAAATAAAATTATGTTTGATGTGAAAAATGTAGAAATTGATTGGGCTGGACGTAAACTTAAATTAGAAACAGGAAAAATAGCAAGACAAGCTGATTCAACAGTTATAGCCACTTATGGTGGTACGACAGTTATGTGTAATGTTGTTGCAGCAAAAGAAGCAAATCCAGATATGGATTTTTTCCCCTTAACAGTAAATTATCAAGAAAAATATTATTCTGTTGGAAAAATACCCGGCGGTTTTTTTAAAAGAGAAGCTAGACCAACTGAGAAAGAAACATTAGTTTCTCGATTAATTGATAGGCCAGTTAGACCTCTATTTCATAAAGATTTTAAAAATGAGACTCAAGTTACTTGTACTGTATTATCACATGATCAAGAAAATGACTCAGATGTTGTAGCAATGGTAGCAGCAAGTGCTGCATTAACTTTATCTGGTCTGCCATTTTTAGGCCCACTCGGAGCAATTAAGATTGGTTTTATAGACGATGAGTTTGTTGTTAACCCTAGTAAGAGTCAATTATCAAATTCTAAACTAGAATTAGTATTGGCAGGGACTAAGGAAGGCGTACTAATGATCGAGTCTGAAGCTCACGAGCTTTCAGAAAAACAAATGCTAGATGCAGTAGTTCTCGGTCAAGAAAATTATAAAACAGTCATAGAAGCAATAATTTCCTTAGCTAAAAAAGCTGCAAAAGAACCTTGGGATCTTAAAGAAAAAGATGAAGAAATTAAAAGTCTACCATCTAAGATAAACGAAGACTTTGGTAAAGGGTTTATAGATGCTTATAAAATAACCGAAAAACAAAAAAGATCAGAAAAATTATCCTCTCTAAGAAACGAAATTTCTGAAAAATTTGTAAGTGAAACACTCTCACCAGTATTAGTTTCAGATGCAATAAAAAATGTAGAAAAAGATATAGTTAGAGGAGAATTAATAAATACTGGTAATAGAATTGATGGCAGAGATACAAAAACAGTCCGTCCAATTGTGTGTGAAACCGGAGTTTTAGAAAGAACTCACGGGTCTGCATTATTTACAAGAGGAGAAACACAAGCTCTTGTAGTTTCAACTTTAGGAACTGGACAAGATGAGCAAAGAATAGATGCGATTGACGGCGAATATACAGAGAATTTTATGTTGCACTATAATTTTCCACCTTACTCCGTTGGAGAAGTTGGAAGAATAGGTTCTACCAGTAGAAGAGAAATAGGACATGGAAAATTAGCCTGGAGAGCTATTCACCCAATGTTACCTTCTAAAGAAAAGTTTCCTTACACTTATAGAGTTGTATCTGAAATTACAGAATCTAATGGCTCTAGTTCTATGGCAACTGTTTGTGGTACCTCAATGTCTTTAATGGATGCAGGAGTGCCTTTAGAAAGACCAGTAGCAGGTATCGCGATGGGCTTAATTAAAGAGAATGATAAATATGTAATATTATCAGACATACTTGGTGATGAAGATCATCTCGGTGATATGGATTTTAAAGTTGCAGGAACTTCTGAAGGAATAACTTCATTACAAATGGATATTAAAATAACTAGTATTACAGCTGAAATTATGGAAGAAGCATTAGCGCAAGCTAAAGATGGACGATTCCACATACTGGATGAAATGGCTAAAGCAATTGATAAACCTAATCAATCGATTTCTCAATACGCGCCAACAATAACTAATCTACAAATAAACAAAGATAAAATTAGAGAAGTTATTGGTAAGGGAGGAGCAGTTATTAGAGAAATATCTGAAACAACTGGAGCTAAAATTGAAATTAATGATGAAGGTTTAGTAAGTATTGCAGCTGTTGATCAAAAATCTGGAAATGATGCATTAGAATGGATCAAAGGTATTGTTGAAGAGCCAGAGATTGGAAAAATTTATGATGGTAAAGTTATAAAGATTATGGACTTCGGTGCTTTTGTTAATTTTATGGGCTCAACAGATGGACTTGTACATATTAGTCAATTAAAAAATGAAAGAGTAGAGAAAGTTGAAGATGTTATTAGTGAAGGAGATATTGTTAAAGTCAAAGTACTGGATATCGACTCAAGAGGAAAAATAAAACTTTCTATGAAAGCAGTTGACGCAGAAGAAAACGCTTAAATTACCTAAATTAATTGGGCACAGGGGCGTAAAAGATCTGTGTCCAGAAAACACTTTAGAATCCATCGCTAAGGCATTTGAAATAGGCTTAAATTTTGTAGAGGTAGATGTTAAGATCTCTAAAGACAGAGTCCCAATTTTATTACATGATGACACACTTGATAGAACTACTAATGGAAGTGGGCTTGCAATTGATTATGATTATGAGAACATAAAAAAACTTGATGCGGGAAAATTTTTTTATAAAGAAAATACAAATATTTTTGTTCCAAAGTTAGAAGATGTTCTTAGTTTGTGTACTAATTATAATGGTAATTTAAATATCGAATTAAAACCCAATAAAAAGTTTGAAAAAGAAAATGTTTATCAAATATATAAAATTATTAAAAATATTAATCAAATAGATATTTTTTTCTCCTCATTTGATATGATTTCTATTATAGAAATTTCAAAACTTTACCCTCAATCTATACGTAGTTTTTTATTAGATGATTTTAAAGAATATAATATTGATGATTTGATTAGTATATCAATTAATCATGATTTAAAAATTTGTGGATTAAATATAGATCTCGTTACTGCTGATATTATAAAAAAAATTAAAGAAACCAATATGGCAATAACTGTATATTCAGATAAAAATATAAATTTATCTAGCGCTAATGATATTTTCTCCATAGGTGTTGATAGTATTTTTGTTGATAATCCTTTAGATTTATTAGGAAAATTTTAGAACTTATTGGGCATTCCAATAATGTTATAACCGCAGTCAACAAAATGTACTTCACCTGTAACTGCAGAAGATAAATCACTAACAAAATATAAAGCAGATTTACCAATTTCATCTAGTTTTGCATTTCGTTTCAATGCTGAATGTTCTTCTGTAAATTTAAATACCTCTCTAGCATTATTTATTGCTGCACCAGCAATTGTTCTCATAGGTCCTGCTGAGATTGCATTAATACGAATATTTTTTGTGCCTAAATCCACACTTAAGTATTTTACACTTGTTTCTAAAGCAGCTTTTGCAATTCCCATTAAATTGTAATTTGGTATTACTTTATTTGACCCATAAAAAGAAAGAGTGAGAATACTTCCCCCATCATTCATTATAGGTTCAAAATTTTTTGCAAGACTAGTTAAAGAAAAACATGATATTTCCAAACAATTAATAAAATTATCCTTAGTAGTATCAACATATCTACCATTTAACTCTGACTTATCTGCAAATGCAACAGCATGAATTATAAAATCAATTGTGCCCCATGCTTTTTTTATAATTTCTACAGATTTGTTTATTGAGTCATCATTATTAAAATCACATTCTATTAATATTTTTGAATTAATTTCTTCAGAAAGCGGTTTCACTCTCTTCAATAATATTTCATTTTGATAGCCAATGGCTATTTCAGCACCATTTTCGGCTAGTTGTTTTGCTATTCCCCATGCAATTGAATGATTATTTGCAATACCAAATACTAAACCTTTTTTATTTTTAAGCATGATATTTTGAAAATACTAATGTTGCATTTGTACCACCAAAGCCAAAACTATTCGACATAACTTGTTCAATTTCAACGTCATTTTCCGTTTTTAAAAGAATATTACAATCTTTAGCACTATCATCGAGATTTTCAATATTAGCAGAACCACTAATAAAATTATTTTTCATCATCAATAAACTATAAATTGCTTCATGCACACCAGTTGCCCCTAAAGAATGACCAGTCAAAGATTTTGTTGAGCTCATTTTAGGAATATTTGAACTAAAAACATTTTTGATTGCTTCCAATTCTTTTATATCTCCTATTGAAGTGCTTGTTCCATGTGTATTTATATAATCAATTTTACCATCAATATTTTTTAATGCTTGCTTCATACATCTTTCCGCTCCTTCTCCAGAAGGCTGTACCATATCGTATCCATCTGAGGTTGCTCCATATCCTGTTATTTCACCATATATTTTAGCACCTCTAGCTTTTGCATGCTCTAACTCTTCAAGTACTAAAGTTCCACCCCCACCAGCAATTACAAATCCATCTCTATCTGCATCATATGCTCTTGAAGATTTGCTTGGAGTAGAATTATATTTTGATGACAAAGCACCCATTGCATCAAATAAAATTGATAATGTCCAATGGAGCTCTTCACCTCCTCCAGCAAAAACAATGTTTTGTTTTCCCATCTGAATTAGTTCATACGCATTACCAATACAATGTGAACTTGTAGAACATGCTGAAGTAATTGAATAGTTAACACCTTTAATTTTAAAAGGAGTCGCCAGAGTTGCAGAATTTGTACTAGACATTGCTCTTGGAACCATAAATGGTCCAATTTTTTTTGAACCCAAACTCTTCCCAATTTCAGAAGACTTAAATAAATTTTGTGTAGATGGACCACCTGAACCAACAATTATACCAGTCATTTCATTTGAAATATCACTATCCTCCAACCCTGAGTCGTCTATAGCATCTTTCATCGCAATATAGTTGTAGGCAGCTCCATCACCCATAAACCTTAGTAATCTTCTATCAATTTCGTTACTAATATCTATATTTGGTTTACCGTGTACAAGACTTCTAAAAGAAAACTCTTCATACTCTGCTGCACTTGTTATCCCAGATTTCAAATTTTTAAGACTGTCTATAACATCCGATTGATTATTACCAATACATGATACTATACCTAAACCTGTTACTACTACTCTATTCATTACTTATTTCTCAGGTGAAAATAAACCGACTTTCATATCTTTAGCTTCATAAATTGTTTCACCATCAGCTTTTAAAACACCATCTCCAACTCCTAAAATCAATTTTCTTAGTATAAGTCTTTTAAGAGATATATGATAAGTTACTTTTTTGACTTTTTGTAATACCTGACCGGTAAACTTAACTTCACCAACTCCTAAAGCTCTACCCTTTCCTGGTTGACCAAGCCATCCTAAATAAAAACCGAGTAATTGCCACATAGCATCTAAGCCTAAACAACCCGGCATTACTGGATCATCTTTAAAATGACATTCAAAAAACCATAAGTCTTCTTTAATATCTAATTCTGCAATAACCTCACCTTTAGCGAATACTCCTCCATTTTCATTGATTGAAGTAATTCTGTCAAACATTAACATAGGAGGCATTGGAAGTTGTGCATTCCCTTTTCCAAAAAGAACACCTTTAGCACAATCAATTAATTGATTGTAGGTAAATGAATTTTGTTTCATAATTTTAATTAAACTTTTTTTATGTATTTATCAATTAACTTAAACTGATTTTAAATAACAATCATGTTTACTTTTAATAACAATATTATCAATGCTTAATTTTTTTCCATCAGAAATTGTCATTATATTAGTTTCATCCTTTAAATTTAAATAGAAATTAATTATTTTTTGAGCAGCAAACAAACCTGCTAATCCTGCAGAAATGCCTGAAATACCTACTACATCACATCTGGGAAGATTAACATCATCTTTGTTAGGAAATATACAATTTAAACATAGATGATTATTTTTATTAGAATTATTGAAAAGAATTATTTGTAAATCGTGTCTTAATGCAGAGGAATATAAAAAATTGATTGAGTTTTTAAGACAATATTCATTTAATAATTTAGAACTTACCCAATCATCAGTTGCATCAACAATTATAGAACATTCTTTTAAAGAATTTAAATTTAAAGAATTAATATTTTCATCAATAGTATGAATTTTACATTCAGTATTGATTAATTGTAATTTATTTTTAGCTACATCAACCTTTTTTCTTCCAATATCATTTAAATTAAACAAAATTTGTCTATTAAGATTACTTTTTTCAACCATGTCTCCATCTACTATTAACAATTCTTTTATTCCAGAGTTGACTAAATATTGACTTAAAGGACATCCTATACCTCCCATACCCACAATACCAATTTTTATATTTGATAATTTTTTTAGGTTTTCTTCAGAAAATTCTTTTAAAATAAATAATCTGCTAAAAATTTTATATTCTTCCTCAGAGTAATTATTCATAATTCTATATGGAATTATAAATTTGTTTTATAATTTGCTTTGCACAATTTACCTTTGTCATTTTCTTAAATTTTTTTATTTGGTTTTTTGTAATTATTGATATCCGATTATAATCTGAACCAAAAACTTTATTTTTACTATCGATTTTATTGTAAACCATCATATCACATTTTTTATCAACTAATTTTTTTTTGGCATTATTAATGCTGCCCGTTTCTGCGGCAAAACCAACTAAAAATTTAGGCCTTTGCGTTTTGCTTTTTCCAATTTTTTCTAAAATATCAATATTCTTATAAAGACTAATATTTAATTTTTCATTTTTTTTAATCTTGGATTTATTTATATTTTTATTTTTGAAATCAGATACTGCAGCAGTAAAAATGCCTATATCAATTTTAGAAATTTTTCTAATTTTTTGATACATTTCGTTTGCTGATTTTATTTGAATAAATTTTAAATTTGGTGGAGGATCTAAATTTGTTGGTCCAGATATCAAGGTTACATCCGCTCCATATAAAACTAATTGTGAAGCAATTTCATAACCTTGTTTTCCTGAAGATTGATTTGAAATAAATCTAACTGGATCAATCATTTCAATTGTTGGTCCTGCAGTTACTAGGCATTTTTTATTTTTTAACAAATTAATATTTTCTAGTCTGTTTAAAATTCTATTTACTATATTTTTTGAGTTATCTATTCTGCCTAAACCAAATTCTCCACACTTTAGATTTCCAACTGTAGGGCCAATAAACTCATGACCACTATCTTTTAATAATCTCACATTCTTTTGATTAATTTTATTATGCCACATAAAGCTATTCATTGCGGGGACAAACAAAATTTTTTTATTTGAAGCAAGCAACGTATTAGAAGCTAAATTATCTCCATATCCATTAGCAAATTTAGCAATAGAATTAGCTGTTGCTGGACACATAACTATTATATCATTATCTCTTGATAAATTAATATGAAGCATCTTATTTTTTTTCTCATCTTCATCAGTAAATATTCTATTTTTAAGTAATTTTTTTATATCTGTAATTTTTACATATTTCTTTGCCTCTTTAGTTACAATGCAGCTAATTTTAATTTCATTAATATTTAGCAAAGCAATAATTTCTTTACATCGAGATGCAGCAATAGAGCCAGTTATTATTAATAAAATTTTATTCATTACAGTTTATAGCCAGTATGTATTGCGACAATTCCATTAAATAGATTAATAGTTTCGACTTTAGTAAATCCACAATCACGTAGATTTTTGCTAAGTTCTTCTTGTGATGGAAACAAATCAATACTTTCACTCAAATATTTATAAGCATTCTTATCTTTAGCAACTATTTCTCCTAACAGAGGTAAAATCTTTGATTTGTAAATTTTATATGAATTTGATACCAAAGATGATTTAGGTGAACTAAATTCTAGGCAACAATATTTACCACCTGGTTTAAGAACTCTGTAAGCTTCATTTATAGATAATAAATACTCTGTCACATTTCTTAAGCAGAAAGAAATAGTATATTTATCAAAAAAATTATTTTCAAAATTTAGCTTTTCAGCATTACCAATAAAATATTTTATATTTTTTTCTTTTCTTAATCTTTTTCTTCCTTCTAATAACATTTCTTCATTTAGATCTAAAAGATAAAGACTGGTTTGTAATTTTTCTTTCAAAATTTCGCTGGCAATATCACCAGAGCCAGAACCAACATCTAAGACTATTTCATTTTCTTTTAGATCTACTGTCTCTACAAATCTTTTTTTCCATAATCGATGCATACCTAAACTCATTAAATCATTCATAATATCGTAGCTTGGAGCTACGCTTGAAAATACATTCTGAACAAGTTTAGTCTTTTGTTTTGAATTTACTTTTGTATAACCAAAATTATAATCTTTTTTCATTATGCCAGAATTACCCGAAGTTGAAACTACAGTTAAAGGACTTAGTGTTATATTGAATCAAAAAATATCTAATGTTAAAATTCATACATCAAAACTGCGTTTTAAAATTCCTAATAATATCATTAATATACTACGTAACTCCAAGATATCCAACTTAAGACGCATTGCAAAGTTCATTATCATAGATTTAGATATAAATTATTCTCTGGTAATACATTTAGGAATGTCAGGAAGATTAAAAACTACTGATATAAACTACAAAAGAATCAAACATGATCATTTTGTTATATATTTTTTAAGTAAAAAGATACTTATTTACCATGATCCAAGGAAATTTGGATTTATAGATATAGTACAAACAAAAGATCTTCAAAAACAAAAGTATATTACAAGCTTGGGAGTAGATGCATTGAGTCCAGATCTTACTGCACAGATGGTATTTGAAAAAATTTCTAAATCCCACGTTCCTATAAAGCAGATTTTACTCAATCAAAAATTAATTACTGGTATAGGTAATATCTATGCATCAGAAATTCTATTTGATTCTAAAATTTCACCACTTACTTTGGGTAAGGATTTAGAAATTAGTCTCATTGTGAAACTAATTAAGTCTACTAGAAAAATTCTAAAGAAGGCAATTAAATATGGGGGTTCGAGTATACGAGATTATAGGTCTACAGATGGTACATTAGGAAATTTTCAGTCTAATTTTAAAGTTTATAATAAAGAAGGAAAAAAAATAGGGGGTGACGAGGTCAAAAAGATTGTTCAGTATGGAAGATCTACATTTTATTGTCCAAAACTTCAAAATAATAAGTAATTCTTTTATAAATATTAATTGACTTAATTTATTTTGAATTTATAGCACCTTTATGGCAAACCATGCTTCTGCAAAAAAAAGATCAAGACAGAACAAAACTAGAAATACTGTTAATTCTCAATACCTATCTAAATTTAGAACAGCTCTAAATAAATTCAAATCTTCAGTGGAAGCAAAAAACGAGGAAGAAATTCAAAAATCCTTTAGTAATGTCAATTCAGTAATGTCCAGAGCTTCAAAAAGAGGTATATTTAAAAAAGAATACATATCCAGAAAGTTATCCTCTTTATCAAAACAAATTTCAAAAAAATAAATTTTTTTTTATTTTTTTCACTTTTCTTCTTGCTAAAAATACTTAAAGGGTGTTGATTAAGTAAATTAATTTGGTGATTAAATTTTACGACTTTAGATTTTTTGCGTAAAAATTAATAAGATATAAAATCGTTGTGTTGGGGGAAAATGGATAATACATCTGCTATATTTGATGAAAGTAAATGGTTATCCTTTAAAAAAAATCTTAAAAAAAATGTTGGTGACTCTGCCTTTAATAACTGGTTAAAGCATTTAAATTTTGTTTCTTTGGAGGAGAATACAATTACTTTCTCTGTTCCAACGAAATTTTTAAGAGATTGGATAGTAAATAATTATTCAGATAAAATAAAATCAGAAGCAAAAAATTATATTGAAAAAGTTGATACAATTAAATTTGTAGTTAAGCCTTCAGGCGGCAGAATAGTTCCAGGTACTACAAGAACTATTAAAAGCAATGACAATCATTGGAAATCTACTATGGATCTTAGATCTAACCAATCTTCAACATATCCTAATGAATTCGGAGCACCTCTGGATCCAAGATTCACGTTTGAAAATTTTGTTGTTGGAAAACCGAATGAACTTGCTTTTGCAGCTTCTCAAAGGGTATCAGAAGCAAATAAAATTACTTTCAACCCCCTTTTTTTATGTGGAGGTGTTGGTTTAGGAAAAACACATCTAATGCACGCTATAGGCTGGAAGATAAAACAACAACAACCAGAAAGAAAAGTAATTTATCTCTCAGCTGAAAAATTTATGTATCAATTTGTTAGAGCATTAAGATATAAAGATACTTCAGCGTTTAAAGAACAATTTAGATCAATAGACGTTCTAATGATTGATGATGTTCAATTTATAAGTGGGAAAGATAATACTCAAGAAGAGTTTTTTCATACTTTTAATGCTCTAATAGAACAAAACAAGCAAATAGTTATTTCTGCTGATAAAACACCAACTGATCTAGATGGTGTACAAGAAAGATTAAAATCACGACTTGGCTGTGGTTTAGTCGCAGATATTCATCCTACAACATACGAATTAAGATTGGGTATATTGATTGAAAAAGCTCATAAAAGGGGAGTGGAAATTCCTCCTAAGGTTTTGGAGTTTCTATCACATAGAATTATCTCAAACGTAAGAGAAATGGAGGGAGCACTAAACAGATTAGTTGCACACGCAACACTTGTCGGAACTCCAATTACAGTTGAAACAGCACAACTTGTCCTTCAAGATTTATTAAAATCTTCAAATAAAAAAATTACTATTGAAGAAATTCAAAAGAAAGTTGCGGAACATTTTAATATTAGA
>CACNUO010000022.1 GCA_902623585.1 uncultured Alphaproteobacteria bacterium
GAAGCATCAATTTTTACAAATTGTGAAAATACTGCTGAAAACCATATTAGAATTTTAGGATTTAAAATTGCTATAGAAAAACCTTGTAAGAATGAATTAAAATTTTTTTGATTATGTATATGTTCAATTTCTTGATTTTTTTTGAAAAGAAATTGAAATCCAATAAATAATAAAAATAGAATTCCAATAATTTGTATAAATTGAAATAGTATTTCATTTGTAGTTAAAATAATTATAAGCCCAGTAACTGCAAAAACTGCGTACACACCCATACCAATCCCATGACCAATAGCAGTCATAAATCCAGCAAATCGGCTAATTGTAATACTATTTCTTATAATTAACGCTAAACTTGGTCCAGGTGACATTGCTCCTGCAACACAGACAGTAGCAAACTGAAGCCAAAATATAAAAGTCACTTAATTATTTGTTAGGGTTAAATATTTTTTGATTGTTTCTTGTAAGCCAAATTCAAATGTATCACAGATGAGAGCATGACCAATAGATACTTCTTTAATATTATTTATTTTATCTAAAAAAAACTTTAAATTCTCTAAATTTAAATCATGACCAGCATTTAATTCAATTTTTGGAAACTCTTTTTCTAAATAGTTTGTTACGTTAATATAATCTTTAATTGCTTTTTCCTTGTTTTCACTAAAGTTATGAGCATAATCAAAAGTATAAAGTTCTACTCTATCAGTTTTTATTACTTCTAAATTTTCCAGTGTTTTTATAGAAGGGTTAATAAATATTGAAACGCGAATATTATTACTCTTAAATTCACTAACTATATCTGTTAATAAATTTTTGTTAGTTTCACAGTCCCAACCAAAAGAAGAGGTAAGAGCACCAGGTGGATCTGGAACTAAAGTTACTTGATCTGGTTTAACTTCAATTACTTTTTTGACAAAAAAATCTGATGGGTATCCCTCTACATTAAATTCTTTATTTTCAAATTTTGATAATAAGTTTTTTAAAGGTTCTAGGTCAGAAAATTTTGCATGTCTTTCATCAGGACGAGGATGTACTGTAATTCCATCAGCACCATAGTTTAAACATTTATCACTAATATCAATTAAGTTTGGTAAATCAGCTCCTCTAGCATTTCTTACTAAAGCAAACTTGTTTACATTAACACTTAATGATGTCATGTTTATAATTTATATAACTTTCCCATATGTTTTAATCATCCATTCATGAACTTTAGGATGATTATATACTTCTTCTCTTAACTTATTTAACCTTTCATAAGGTTCTAATATATCAGTTGGTACACCATCTAAAAGTCCGGAGGTTAGCCAGCCAAGTAGTCTCCATATTGCCAAATCAGCAATAGAAATCTTTTTACCAACAAAAAAATTAGATTCATTATTTTTCTCAAGTAAATTGTCAAGAAACTGAAACCATTTTGGCAGATGTTTTGTTGCTAATATTTTTCTAGCCAATTCTAATCGTTCCTTCTCTTTATCTCTACTAGATAGAGTTACCAGATAGTTTATGTCTTGTGCCGTATCAATAATTTGATCAATTTGAGCTGCTTCAAAATCATTGTTTTTTGGATATAAACCTGCTAACTTTCCACAAAATCTGGCAATTGCTCCTGTTTGCGCAACTATTTTGCCATCAACATCCAATACAGGTAATTGTTTGAAAGGAGCTATTTTTTTGTTTGGTAATAATCCTGTTGCCTTCAAGTCATCTATTTCTTTTCCCTCAACACGATAATCATTGAATGGAATGCCCCCTATAAATAAAGCTAATCTTGTAACTTCTGCTCTCCAAAAAGGGATTTTAAAATAGTATAATGTAATTTCCATATTGATTATTTAATTTTTTTACATGATACACAGATATGTTCAAAAAAAATATAGATAATTTGATCATTATTCTAAATATTATTTTCTTTTCTTACTACGCTATTCAACTTTTAATATTTACTGATGAATTTGCTATGAACAATTTAGGTTTTTTTAATCATGCAGTAGCAGGTTTATCAGAAATCGTAGGAATAATATTTGTTACTTTTGTATTAGCTTACATAATAATTATGTTTAGAGGGATAGAAAAACAATTACCATTTATTTTTTTAATATTTATTTTTCAAGTTTTAGTATCATTAAATTTCTGGAGATATGTTTTTACGAATAGTCCTGGCGAAACAAGTCTAAACATTATTGCAACTAATGCAATTTTCTTTTCTATATTGAGTATTTTAAATTTATTTTTTATTTTTCGAAATTTCAAAAAAATTTAACATTGATCATTTATCATTTCATTTTTTCTCATAGGCATAGAATCAATCAATTTAAATAAGCGTATAAAAATTTTTTCATTTTTACTATAATCTTTAATTAAGCCATCGTATCCAATTACCCATATTCCATACTTATTTAGAAAAGTTGGTGTTTCAAATTCCTTATTTTTGAATTTTTCAAAGTATATAAATTTTAAATTTCTATCGTTTATTGAACATTTATTTTCAGAAACAAATTTTTGAGTAACAAGAAATATTTGATCTTCTTTTTTTTCAAAGGAAACTATAACTATTCTTTTCTCCCAATTAAAATCCGATATTTGATTGGCCATTATTTCAAAATGTATAAATAAAATTAGAATTATAATTGCATATTTCATTTCTATGGTGCTGATACCGAGAATCGAACTTGAATCTGACCGTTACCAACGGCCTGTAATAACCATTATACTATATCAGCACTTATGTAATATTAGCATAAGCAAAATATTTACTCAAATCATTCATAATTGACTTGATTAGCCTTTAACGCTTCCTGCAGTTAAGCCTCCTACCAAATATCTTTCAAAAATAAAAAATAATAATAGTACAGGCACAGTTATCATCACAGACCCAGCCATCAAATATTGTCTTGGCACTTCTTGATCATCAAGTTGAGTATAAAGACCTCTTGGTATAGTAAAATATTCTTGATTATCTAAAAACATAAAGGCAAATAAGAATTCATTCCAAGCAATCATAAATACGTACAATGAAACAGATAAAATAGCTGGTACACTTAACGGTAATGTAATTCTTAATATGACCCCAATACGAGAACATCCATCAATAAGAGCAGACTCTTCTAGTTCATATGGAATACCTTTGAAATATCCTTGCAACATGTAAAGTGCGACAGGAATAGTTGTTGCCGGATAAACAATCATTAGACTAAACAAACTATTTCTAAACCCAAGCTGACTGAATATAACATAAAGTGGAATTACGAGTACTATAGCTGGAACCATATATATTATTAAAATAGATGATGATATTTTTGATCTTCCTGCAAATCTTAAGCGTGCAACTGCATATGCACCTGGAATAGAAAAAAACAAACTGACGAAAACAGTTACAAATGAGACAATAGTGCTGTTTAAAGCAAAATTTAAAAAGTTGTATTGAGTGATAACCGCAATATAACTAGAAAAAAAATCTGATATTGAATAAAAAAATGGAATACTTAAATCAGTTGGGTTTTGTAACAAAACCATTTGGCTTTTTAAGCTTGATACAAACATTAAATAAAAAGGAAAAATAATTATAAAAGAAAAAAATATTAAACTATTTGTTTTAAGAAATTTTAAAAAAGAAACTTCAAATAAATAATTACTAAAATTTTTAGCTGTAAAATATTTTTGTAACAGTAGATTAAAAGCTATAAACACTGATATAATAATTAATATTTGATAGGCATTAATTTCTTTATTAATTAGAAAAAAATACGATAAAGCTAAAGATATTATAAAAATAAAAATGTTAGAGACTTGATTTGTAATTATAATTCGTATTGCAAAAAAACAAACGGCATAGAGGAAACAATATAGAAAAATATTTTTATAAATAAATATATTTTTTGAGAGAAAAATTGATATTGAAACAAAATCTCCAATTACAGCTAATAAAAATAGCGTAATTATTGAATATAAATAAATGAAAAAAAACTGATAAATATTATTTGTCATTCTTCTATATCCTTAGGTGCTATTTTTTGATGAATGAAAACAAAAATTGCCAGAAGAATAAATATAAGTACAGCTACTGAAGATGCAGTGCCCATATTTGAAAGTGCAAAAGCTTCATCGTACACCTGAACCGTTAATGTTCTTGTTCCAGCATTACCCCCCGTTAATAAAAATATATCCTCAAACTTATTAAAGTTCCAAATGAAACGTAAAATGAAAAGCAGGGAAATAACTCCAAGTAATTGCGGTAATGTAATGTAAAAAAACTGTTGTATTCTTGTTGCTCCATCAATATCCGATGCTTCGTAGAGATCTTTTGGAATAGCTTGTAATCTTGCTAGTATAAATAAAAAAGCTAATGGAAAATATCTCCAGCTCTCAAAAAGAATTACAATAAATAGAGTAAATGGAAAATCAAACCCAAGAAAATCAACTTTTTTTAGTCCCAAGAAAAAAATTGGCTCACTTATAAATTCGTTGTTTAATAAATAATTATTAAGAAAGCCCTTAAAAGGATCTAAAATGTAAACCCAGGTAAACGCTACTGCTATTACAGGAGAAACAAATGGAAATAAAAATAAACCTCTAAAAAATCCTTTTCCTAAAAAATTTTTTTCAAGTAATAAAGCAGCACTTATACCTAATAATAATGCTCCGATAGTAGCAAAAAAAGAATATAAAAAAGTTACCTTTATATTTTCTATTGTTTCATTTTTTTGTAATATTTTTTGAAAATTTTTAAGAGAAAATTTTAAGTTTGTTAAAATATTATCTGCATCAGCTACACCTCTTGGTTTGCTTTCTTTTGGATTGAAATTATCTATTTCAAAATTATCATTCGCTTTAAATTTAAAAATTATTTTTTCATTATATTTTGGTTTCCATTCTTCAAAATAACAACTCAATAAATTATTATTTACTGAACATCCCTCCGCAATTTCTATAGGTGAAATAAATTCTGAAATTTTATCAGTAATTTCTATATTAAATATTGGTTTTTTTTGTGAACTATTTTTGAATCTATATTCAATTAAAATATCATCTCCAGGTTCTATATCCTTAGTCTTAAGTTTTTCTTTTATGATAGGTTGTGGAGCTCTTAAATCTCCAAGTTTAACTTCTTTAAAGCTTAACCAAAAATTTCCAAAAATAGGAAATAATATAATTAAAAAAACGATACTAATTGTAGGAATTAGCATTGTGTATGCTAATTTTGCTTCTTTATTTAAGTTAAACATTAATGAAAAGGCGACAATATATGTCGCCTTTAATACGATAAAAAAAAAATTTAGTCTATATCGCTAATTTGGCTATTGATAGCAGCTACTGCATCACTAGCAGATTTGTTACCATCTATAACTTCTCTAACCTCACGATTTATAATTTGACTATTAATTACTTTTGAAGCTGCAGATAACTGGCCTTCTTTGACCCCCCATCTTTCAGCAACATCTAGTCCTGCAACAATATCATTAATGACTGATGCATCATATAAATCTTTAAGTGGTGCTTTTCGATCTACACCTACAGGTAAACTACTCCAAGCTTGGACAAATTTATCTGAGTCTGAAGCATCTCCTCTACGAACAGGAAATTTACCTTCAGGAGCGATACTTAAAGTTTGAACATAACCATCGCCAACAGCATATTTTATCCATTCTTGTGCAACTTCTGTATTAGCAGAATCTGTAATAATCATAAATCTAACATCCGCCCATGCAGCACCACTTGGGTTACTTGGACCAGCAAAGTTAGTAATGAAACCAGTTTTACTTGCTAATTCTGGTGAAGTTGGATCATCATTTATTGTTGGAGGCGCTGAGTCTCTAAGACCAGCTAATTCATCCATAATAAAAGGTGACCAAATAATCATAGCTGCTTTACCAGCAAAATATAATTCACGAGATTGTTGCCAGAATAAATCACCTGGAGGACTTGCTTTTGCTAATTCTTCATAGAAATCAATTGCTTCAACACAAGCACTACCCATTTCGGCAATCCCTGAAGAATCAACAGGCGAACATCCATTTGCTAAAAGCACGTGCTCTAATACCTGACTCATAAAGTTTTCATCAGTTTTTGTTGCAGCCACAAATCCATACATATTTGGTGGATTGTGAAGTGCATCAATTGCTTTTAGAATGTTATCAAAAGTATTTGGTGCAGCTAAACCTTTTTCTTCAAAAAGATCTTTTCTGTAGACTACCATTTGAGTCCAACCATCAACTGGAACACCAGCAAATTTACTATCGTAACTTGCCATGCCTAGAGCTTTTTCACCAAAAGTAGAAGCACCTAACATATTAACTACTTCGTTTGTAGCGTCTACATCAATTATGCCTTCTTCAGCCCAAGGTAAAATATACTGTAAAGTAGTATAGATTACATCTGGTAAATCATCTGCAGCAAAACCAGCTACAGCTCTTTTGCCCATTTCACTCTCTGAAATTGGTATAACAGTAACATTATGGCCAGAAGCTTTATTAAAATCTACAGCCATTTGAACTTGTTTCATCATTCTTGCAGGCTGTTCTTCAGTAGTCCAATACTTGATAGTTTCAGCGTTTAAAGAAAATGATAAAAACAAGAAGCTAATAAAAATTGATATAATTTTCATTTTTACCCCCATTTTTTTTAATAAATATTTGAACAATATGTCATAAAAGTTTTTGAAAATTATTATTAAAAAACAACAGCTTATAAGATTTAATTTGTAATTTAATGGAAAATTTAAAAAAGAATCATAATTTCCAACAAAAATATATTGGATCTAAAAAAATTATTATCCACAGTGATATAAATTAAATTGATTAAATGATAATCAAAAGAAAAAGCGGACTACAAAGTCCGCATTATTTTATGGTCCATCAATTACGCTATGCTCATTCGTTGTAAAATTATCAAAATATTTATTCTTTCCAACCATTTTCAGCTAAAACTCTTCTGAGATTAAATCCATCCCAAATTGTTGAGCTAAGCATTTCTTGATGATTGTCCCATACTTTATCTCCATTCAACTTATCTGCTGCTTTTCCATAATCAGCCATATTGTTAAATCTGGCACCAAAGCCATATTGACCAAAATCGGCTCCACTTAAAGTTCCAACGGTACAACCTGTTGATCCATTATCCATCCAATATTTAAAGAAACTTTCTGACTCTTTTAGAACTAATTCTCTATTTGAGTGAGAAAATTTCCAGATAGCAAAGCAGCTTTTAACACCATTGAATGGCATTTCGTGCATTAAAGGTTCATAGAAATTCATTCTAACATGCTCACTCATTCCAAAGTAAGCTTCCATTTCTGAACCAAATTCACTATCTGTACTCCAACTATCATCCATTTCACCAAAGTGTTGATAATTATTATATCCAATATCAATATTATATACAGATGTATCTGCTCCTTGATGTGTGGCTATTGAAGTTCCTAAAGCACCATATTTTTCTGCATACTTTGAAACAATTTTGTAGCCTGACATTGCTCTGTCATTACTAATTTTATATTGCCAACTTCCTACAATCATTTTTACCTCCTTTTTTAATAAATATTTCTTCTAATTACTCTGGCATTATAATTAAGATGAATATTTAAGTTTGCATAATAATCTTTATGACTTGCCCAATAATCTGGAGAATTTTGGTTAGCATCCATGCACTTGCCTAACTCTTGCATACTGTTAAATCTTGCAGCAAATAAATATTGATTATTTCTATCACCAAACATTCTATGAATTGCAATTCCTGATGAACCATTTGACATGTAGTGTTTTTCATCAATTTCAAAACTTTTTTTTATAGCCTCCACATCTGGATGACTAAAAACAAAATGTGCCCAAACAGGCATTTGCTCAGTAGCACCTTTAATATTTCCAATCAATTCAGTTAAATAAACAGTTTCAACTAACTGGTTGTTTACAAAATTTGGTTGCATTTTTTGCCACCATTCTGGAGATGAAGCCCAAGCATCATCATTTTTTCCAAATGCTTCATAACTCTCAAATCCTGCTACCATAGTGAATGTATTATCATCACCACCAATATTATGTGTAACATTAGTCATTCGAGCTCCACTTTCTTTAAACCAAGGTGAAACTTTATCAAAAATATCTACTGCATTTGCATAGTCAGTTCTTATTTTCCATGTCGCATACATAGTACCTCCTTTCTTAATACTATAAGATGACTATTATGAGATTATTACATTGAGATTAAAAATATTTTTTTTTAATAATATTTTTGATGTATTTTATTCAAAGAAAGTTCTAAAAAATAAAGTTTTATTATGATTTTGTTATAATTTAAATTTAGAATGATTATAAAATAATATTTAATTTAAATTATAGTTTATATGGATGTGAATAAAATTACTCTTGGTTACTGGAGCACTAAAGGTTTAGGATCAGCTTCGCGTCAAATGATCATTTATGCTGGTGCTCCGCTCATTTCAAAAATTTACAGACTAATTCCAAAATTAGAAAATAATTCCCTAACTTATGATGGTAGTGAATGGCACGATAAAGATAAAATTATTTTAAAGAAAAAAAATAGTTTAATCAATTTACCTTATTTACAATTTAGTGAAGGAGGGAAAGAAATAATAATTGCTCAATCTATTACTTGTTTATCTTTTCTTGGTAAGAAATTTAATATGTTTGGAGAAAATTCTAAAGAAGAATTAGAATGTAATCAATTACTTCAAGAAACAGTAGATTTAAGGAATATAGTGACAAGATTTGCTTATACGCATTTTGAAAATGAAAAAGATGAGTTAACTGAAGCTTCAACTGTTTTTAATCAGGCATTTGAACATTCAAATGTTGGGAAGTTACAAAAATTTGAACATTGGCTTAGTTCAAAAAGTAACGAAGAAACTAAACTATTTTTAATAGGTAATAATATTTCTTCACCTGATTTTAATTTGTTTGATACATTAGAACTTTATTATGCATTTTTGAAACATTATAAATTTGTAAAAAATATAAACTCTGATAATTTTTTTGAACAATTAGGTTTTCCTCTAGTATCTAAATTTTTTTTAAATTTTAAAACACTGCCTAAGATGCAAAAATATTTTAATTCAATGCTATATCAGTTTCCTTTCACAAATAAATCCGCTAAGTTTGGATCTGGTAAAAATGGAATTACGTGGGATCATAAAAAAGAAATAGATTCAACACCTGATGAGATTATTATTGAATGATAAAATTAAGTTGATAAAACTATATTTATGGAAGAAATAAATTTTTGGTTTTCAATTGGCAGTACTTATACTTACCTAACAGTTAATAGGTTGCATGAAGTTGCAAAAAAAGAAAATATTAAATTTAATTGGCATCCCTTTAGTGTAAGAAAAATTATGATGGATATGGACAACATTCCATTCACTCCACCAGCTAAAAAAATAAAATCAGATTACATGTGGAGAGATATTGAAAGACGCGCAAAATTTTATGGATTTGAAGCAAAGGTTCCTGCACCATACCCATTAAAAGAATTCGATTTGGCAAATCAAATAGCAATTCTTGGAATGAATGAAGGATGGGGAGTCAATTATGTTTACAAAACATATCAAAGATGGTTTCAGCAAGGGAAAGAACCAGCTACACAACCAAATTTAAATGAAATCTTTCAAGAATTAAACTTGGATCCTGATACTACGATAAAGAAAGCTAATGAACAGGAAATAAAAGATAAATATCTAAGCAATACTGAATATGCCTACAAAAAAGGAGTTTTTGGAAGTCCTACATTTGTATATGATGGTAAAGAAGTATTTTGGGGAGATGACAGACTTGAAGATTGCATTAAATGGATTAGGTTAAAGGGTAAGTAAATTAATATGAAGTTCCTAAATTTTATTTTTCCAAAAGGTCAATGGTCATTAACTAGAGTGGCAATACTATTTATAATATTTATGATCCTTGATTTTATTGTTGTTTATTACAAAATTATATAAGACTTAAATTAGTGGCTAGTGATTTATTATTTTCTCTAAGAGATGTAGAAATCAAATTTGGCAAAAAAGTTATTTTCCAAGATCTAAACTTAAATTTACACAAGGGTGATATGATTGCGCTTGTTGGTAAAAATGGTGTTGGCAAAACAACACTTATGAAAACTATAAATGGTGATCAAGATTTAGATGCAGGAGAATTATGGAATTATCCAAATCTAAAAGTTGGATATTTTAATCAGAAATTTGAAAAACTAGATAACAAAACCATTGAAGAGAATTTTTCAGATTTACTTAACGAACAAAATAAACATTTTGTTGATATATTTTGCAATAAACTAAATTTAGACAAATTTGCTAATGTTGAAGATCTTTCAGGAGGGCAAAAAAGAAAAGTTTATTTAATTCGATCTTTATTAAAAGACTCCGATGTTTTGTTATTAGATGAGCCAACCAATCATCTAGATTTGCAATGCATCGAATGGCTAGAAAGTTATTTACGCAATTTAAATAAGACAATTATATGTGTGAGCCATGATCGAACTTTTTTAAGTAATTTTACCAATAAAGTATTTTGGATAGATAGGGGAAAATTACGAGTAAGTCCTAGAGGATTTAAAGATTTTGATAAATGGTCAGAGGAGTTACTAGATCAAGAATATAGAGAATTAAGAAATAGAAAGCAATTTATTAATATTGAACTTGAGTGGGCAAATAAAGGCGTTAAAGCTCGTGTAAAGAGGAATGAAAAAAGATTAAAAAGAGCGAAAGAATTAAAAGCGCAATTAGAAAAAGATGAAGCTTCTTATAGAAGTGCAATTAAATCTTTAAGACCGCAAGTATCTAAAAAATCTACTGATCAATCTAAATTTATTGCTGAACTTCAAGAAGTGTTTGTTAAATATCCAAATCAAAGTGAATTTGTTTTTAAAAATCTCTCAATAAAAATTTCAAAAAATGATCGTATCGGTTTGTTAGGAAATAATGGAAGTGGTAAATCAACTTTTCTTCGAACAATCCTTAATGAAATAAAAATTTCTAAAGGTAAAATCAAGCTCAAAAAAAATTTAGAATTTTCTTATTTTGATCAAATGCGTAATGATCTTAATGGCAGAAAATCTATCAAAGATATCTTAGTTCCCTCTGGAGGAGACTATTTAAAAGTTCAAGGAAAAGATAGGCATGTTTGTAGTTATGTGAAAGATTTTCAGTTTGATCCTAAAAATGTTAACCATACGATACAAACATTATCAGGAGGAGAGCAAAATAGATTACTTTTGGCAAAAGTATTAGCTAATCCAAAGACTGGACTTATTTTAGATGAGCCAACAAATGACCTAGATTTAGAAACATTAGATCTATTAACTGAAATGTTATCCAATTATAATGGAATGTTATTAATAGTATCACATGATCGAGATTTTTTAGATCAAACTGTAAATAAAATTCTACATTTCAAAGAGGATGGAAATGTATCATTGTTTTTTGGCGGATACAGTGATTTTTTAAAATCTGAAAATCAACAAGTTGCTAAAAATAAAGAAACAAAAAAATCACATTCAGAAAACAACAAAGTAAAGAATTCAAAAGCTAAACTATCATATAAGTTTCAATATGAATTAGAGCAATTACCAAACCAAATAAAAAATATTCAACAAGAATTAGAAGATATTAAAAATGAATTAAAGGATACAAACCTATATTTGGAAAATTTTGAACGCTATCAAGAAATAACTTCCAAAATGGAAGTTCTTAATAGTGATCTCAATACAAAAGAGAATAGATGGTTTGAATTAATTAAAATGGAAGAGGATCTAGTTAGTAATTAAGCGACAATTAATATGCGCTAGTATTATCAGATTTAGTATCTACATCTTTCAATTCTTTTAATAAGCTTTCAGCATGTGATGTCATCATTCTAAAATCAGAAAGTAAAGTGGTAAATTGAAAACCGTACTCCATCATTTCTTTCATATACTTTACTGATCCATTATGGATACCTGCAATCTTTCCGTTTTCTTTTGCTTTTTTTGCAATCATTTTAATATTTGAAAATACTGGATCTTCACGAACATCAAATTTAGGTGGCAAACCATAAGAAGAACTCATATCCGCAGGCCCAATATAAATGCCAGTTAAATTTGGAACTGAAAGAATGGAATCTAAATTTTCAACTGCTTGTTTCGTTTCGATCATTGCCAAACTTACAATATTATCATTTGCGTGTTGATAGTAATCTGAACCATAAACTACTTGAGCTCTCATTGGACCAAAACTTCTTTGACCTATGGGAGGATAATAACAATATGAAACAAACTTTTCACAGTCCTCTTTAGTATTAATCATTGGTGCAATAATTCCCTGAATGCCTAAATCTAACATTTTCATAATAATACCAGGTTCGTTCCATGGAACTCTTGTCATAGGTACAGTATCACTATTTGTTAATCCTTGAATCATTGCAATTGAACTTGAATAATCATTCTGGCCATGCTGCATATCGATGGTTACTGAGTCCCAACCCATTTTACCAAAGGCTTCTGCCGTAAAAGAATTAGGTATAGAAAGCCACGCATTGATAGATGCTTTATCTTTTTTCCAAATATCAAATAATTTGTTTTTCATAATTATGATTAGAATATAATTATATTTTATATTATATTATTACTATCCTTAAACATTATTTAATTTATAAAAACTATAAAATGATAAAATTTATAATTTGGTCTTTAATAGCAATTTTTTTAATAGTTATTTTTTATTTTTCTTTTAACTATTTTTTAAGTTTAATTAGGGATCAAATGATTTTTATGCTTTAGATTAATTTTTTGTCGCAATTCCTAATTTTCCTCGTTTTTTTGGATCAAAATGTTTCATAAATAGATTTACAGGGTTTCTATTTGTAGTATAAATTTCTTATATATGGAGGAAATGATGAATAAAATTTTAAATATTTTTTTAACTTTTATTCTTACAGCTTTTTTCGCAACTTCAACATTTGCTGCCACTAAAGTAGTTTGGTGGATGGAAAGTAGTGCAGATACTGACCCTACAGTTCAAGAAATGATGTGTGATGCTTTTAATGCTGAACAAGATGAAGTAGAATTAGAATGTGTATTCAAAGAAGACATTAATGATACTATCAGACCAGCTCTTTTATCTGGAAGTGGACCGGACATGTTTGATACACCTGGTGCTTCTTACATAAAAATTTACCAAGATGCAGGTCTTGTTAAATCTATGCAAGAGTATGCTGATCAATATGGTTGGCAAGATAAACTTCTAGGTTGGGCTTACAACTCAGGAGTATTTGATGGTGAATTATATTCAATTCCAAAAAACTATGAAACAATGATTTATTTTTATAATAAAACTTTGTTTGAAGAAAATGGATGGAGTACGCCAAATAATTTAGAAGAAGTTGAATCTTTAGCTGCTAAAATTAAAGCTAAGGGAATGAATGTTTACGCGTATGGTTCTGCTGGATGGCAGCCAACTCACGAACATTTAGTAGGAAACTATTTCAACACTTATGCTGGACCTGATAATGTCTATAAAGCATTAATTGGTGAAAAAAAGTGGACTGATCCAGAGTTTGTAGAAGCAATTGAACTTTTAAGAAAACACATGGTAGATGAAGGTTATTGGTCTGGGGATTTAGAGACATATTATTCTTTAGATTGGGATGATTTTAATAACGAGTTTGCTACTAGAGGTTCTGCAATGCTCATGATTGGAACTTGGGGTTTCAATGTAACGGCAACGAATTTTGGAGAAACTTCTGATGATTGGGATTGGAATCCTTTACCGATTCTGAATTCACAGGCAGGAAATGCTCCTAACTACCAACTTGCAACAGGTGGAACAATGTCCATTAATGCAGCATCTAAAAATGCTGATGGAGCTGCAAAAGTAATTGATTGGATTCTTTCTGATAAAGAAAGAGCTCTTAAAGTTACGGGTAGTTTAGGTTATGGCGCTTGGTTGTTACCACTAAAATACACTGATGCTGACTTTGATCCTAATATTGATCCAAGACAAAAAAGATTCTTAACTGAATTCGCAGAAGCTTCTGATTCTGGAAACTATGGATATACAACATGGACGTTCTATCCGAATGATCCAGGTGTTCATATTTGGAAAGATATGGAAGTGGTTTGGGCTGGAGATATTACTCCACTTGAATTTATGGAAGAATCTCAAAGACTTTGGGATCAAGCTCGTGCAGACGATGCATTAGTTCCAGTTGGAAAAAGATAATTTATAAATTTAAATAAGGGGAAATATTTTCCCCTTATTAAAAATAATAAAATTATGCCAAAATTTTTAACAAGTATAAATGCAATTTCCTGGTACTTTTTATTTCCAGTAATATTTATTCATTTCTTTGTGGTGATGTTTCCATCGGTACTAAGTTTATTGTTATGTTTAACGGACTGGAATGGTTTTGGCAGAATAAATTACGTTGGATTAGAAAACTTTCAAGAATTATTTAGAGACCGTGTTTTCAAGAAAGCAGTTAAACACAACATAATTTGGACAGTAATGTTCTTAACGATACCAGTAATAGTAGCACTTATTATAGCCTATCTTTTAACTGGAATAAAAAGAGGACAACTTTTTTATAGGCTAGTATATTTTTTTCCATATATTCTAGCCAGTATCGTTAACTGTTTGATTTGGAGATACATATTCCATCCAAGACATGGTTTAGGTGGTTGGTTTGAGAATCAAGGTATTGATTTTCTTGCTAAGTCACCTTTTGCAATGAAAGAGACTGCTTTATACGCTGTTGCCTGGGTAGATATGTGGCACTTCTGGGGCTTCTTAGTTATTATTTATTTAACTGGAATGTATCAAGTTGATGACTCTCTTTATGAAGCAGCAGATATTGAAGGAGCAACAAAATTTCAAAAATTTAGATACATTACTTTACCAATGATACGTCCAATTTTTGTTTTATCTTTAATAATTATCATTATCTGGTCTGTCCCAACATTTGATTATGTATACATTTTAACAATGGGTGGACCAGCATATAGTTCTGAAGTTGTAGCAAATCATCTGTACTCTCAAGCCTTTCAACGAATGAATGTTGGTTATGCATCTACTATAGGTGTTATGATGTTCTTCTATGTCGGTATTATAGTTGGTTTTTTTGCAATTTTAAGGCGCATGGGTTGGGAGGTATAAGATTATAAATGGCAACTGCAAGATTTAGACAAAGATCTAGCTATATAAATCATGCCATTTTGATTTTTATGGCTTTAACAATCATTTTACCATTACTAGTTTTAGTTTTTAATTCTATAAAACCATCTTCTGAATTTGGTGCAAATCCTTTAGGTTTTCCAAATGAAATAAGATTAATGAATTATTATGATGCTTGGGTGAATGGAAATTACACTCAAATATTTATGAATTCACTTACTTTAGTTATCGGGACATTGATATTAAATTTGACTGTTTCAGGCCTTGCTGCTTTCAGTTTGGCAGTTTTAAATCCAAGAGGAATTCAAACGATTGTTGTTGGCTTATACCTTTTAGTTGGAATAAGTATTCCTGCTCAATTATTTATTTTACCATTATTTTTAATGTGGAAGAGTTTATATCTCTTAGATACAAGAATAGGATTAATTATTATTTATAGTGCGTTGAATGCCCCCTTTGCAACTTTCTTAATTCGATCTTATATGTTGCAATTGCCTACAGAACTTTTTGAAGCTGCTAAGTTAGATGGAGCATCTGTGATGCAGTTATTTACAAGAGTTGCCCTTCCTTTATCTTGGCCAGTTTTTTTAACAACAGCACTTATTGTGTCATTAACAGTTTGGAATGAGTTTTTATTTGCTATTACTTTTATTATTACTGATGAGTACAAACCTATTTC
>CACNUO010000023.1 GCA_902623585.1 uncultured Alphaproteobacteria bacterium
CATTTTTTTAGCGAAAATACTTTTTGATTGATCTGTAATTAAGGATGGTAAAAACGATGATTTGAAGTATCTTAAATTTCCTCCTAATCCTTCTACAGTTTTATTTTTATTTTTGAGATTTGTATAACCATTAATAACCCTCTTTATTCTTTCGTAAGTTACCTTTTCTGCAATTTTGTTCTCATTATTGGTACAGAGTATGAAACTGCGTTTTCCATTATCCTCTTTATTTAACTGCATAACTGCATGACCTGTAGTTCCAGATCCAGCAAAAAAATCTAATATTATAGCATTATCTTTATTGTGAATTACCGCTTTAACACATTCCATTGTTGCATACAGTGATTTTGGGAATGGAAATTTGCTATCTATAATCTGATTTAATAAATTTGAACCATAAACATTTGCATAAAACTTCTTATCTTCCCAAACAGTTTTATAACTAGCTTCACTTTTTTTTCTAAAAACTGAAAACTGATTTTTATCTTTTTTTATAAAAAGCTGATCTTTAATTTTTTCAACATTTTGCCTACTAAAAACCCATTTTTTTTCCTCTCCCTCTTTAGAAATAGGATAAACACTAATAGTACCATCCTTATTTTTAATATTTGATGATTTAGGATGAAAACTATCTTTACAAACATCACCAAAATTTATAATTTGCATATTCTTAATGATAATTGGGTAAAAACAATTTTTTGCGTGTGATCTTAAAGAAATAGGGCCCCAATCTCTAAAAGATGATTCTAAATCTGTTTCTCTTGTTGTTTTTGCAATGTATTGCCCATTTTTTGGGAAAACAAAAAAAGCATACTCATTAGTGTAGGAAAAGTTTTTGCCTTGTGTTCCAGCTGGATTATGAACTATCGTTATACAAACTATTTCATAATCAAAAAAAATTTCTTCTAAGAGTAAGTTTAATCTGGGCTGTTCGTATTTATCAATTGTACAAATTAAAACTCCATCTTTAGTTAAAAGGTTTTTTGCAAGCTGCAGTCTATTTGACATCATGGATAACCATTTTGAATGTCGGTATGGGTCCTCATCAACTACATAATCATTATTATACATCCAATCTCTTGCACCAGTGTTATAAGGGGGGTCTATATAAATTAAGTCTATTTTGTTATTATGTGTGTAATTCAAGCAGGCTAATGAGTGATAATTATCGCCTTCTATGATTAAATTTGGATTTAATAAATTATCATTAATAATCTTTTTATTTTCTAACTCATCTAAAAAAGGGAATTCCTTTTTACATCTTTCAACAACATCCTCAGAAATATTATTCCAAACAAGGCCGTATTTTTTTCTTTTTTTTAATTTTTCAATTTCTTCTATAAGTTCTTTTTTATTCCAATCATCATAATTTCTTTTCATAAAATTAATATTAACTTATTTGATCTTATATTTTATAGGATACTAGATATACGACTAGATATATTTTATGTAATACAGGATTTTAAACTTTATGAACAAAGAAAACGCAAGTAAACTGTGGAAAATTATTCAGGAAGCTGGCGATTATTTGGAAGGGAAACTACCTGATCACCCCAATCATCCAAAGGGTAGGAATCCTTATGCTCATGTTGCTTTAGAAGTAAAAAATCATTTTGGAATGACCTATAAAGATATACCTGATGAAAAATTTAATGAAGTTATAAATTATCTTGAAGAAATAAAATCTAATCCTGAATAGCTGTTCTTTGAGTACCTTGAATTGGTAAGAAAATAATAAAGATTGAAACTATAGCCATCATTATTGCATTAATTAAAAACAAATAAGTAAACTCTAAAGTTATGGAATATATTTCTGAAATTAAGAATACTGAAATTGGTCCTGATCCAAATGCAAGAATAAACTTAATTCCATATACAACACCATGATACTTTTGGGGTGTAAATTTCCCAAGTAGCAGATTTTCTGTAGGCAGAATACTTGCATTAAATACCGCAGCTAGAACACATAACACTACTAAAGAGTAACCAGATATGTAAGCTATTCCTAGGTAGCAAGGAAACTGAAGAAATATACCAATTAAGTAAATAGTTTTTAAATTAAATCGATCAGCAAGTAAGCCTCCAACAAATGTTGTTGCACCAGAAATAAAATAGATAATTGCTATCATAAATCCAATTTGAATTGAGCTTGTGTTACCAATTCGTATTTCAAATACTTTTGGTAAGGCTGTTTGTGTATTGTGAAAAGATAATCCAAGAGCAAACATTGATAATAGCATTATTAATGCAATTAAAATCATCTCATTACGTGAATGATCTTGATCATCATTTTTAATAAAATAATTTTTGTAAGATATTTTATCAATTAAGATTAAGTAAATAAGAATAAACCCAATAAAAATTGAAATTAAACCAGGTAATATAAAAGCTAGTTGCCAATTTAGTAATTCTGTTAGAGTACCAGCTACAAATGCTCCAGAGCCTATCCCTACACCACCAAAAATACCATTTACACCAAGCGCTCTTCCCTGTTTGTTAGCTGCATGAATCACCCAAGGAATACCTACAGGATGGTAAATTGAACAGAAAAGTCCAAGAAGTGATAAGGAAAAAAATAAAAAAGAAACTGATGTGCTTAAACCACATAATATTGAAGCTAATCCCATTCCAATAAACATAATTGTCATTGTTCCTGAACGAGACCATTTATCACTCAACCACCCAAAAGGAATTGCCCCTAAACCAATTAGTAGAGCTCCAAGAGACCATAATCTAATTAATTGATCGTAAGAAATATTCCATTCTTTTTCTATCGTCAGAACGATTACAAAATAAAATGCTGCAAACATATGCATGAGAGCATGACCTATTGATGAAAATAGGAGTGTATAAAAAGTATTATTCAAACTCTTCGTAATTAATAGAAAGAGAATTTACACAGTATCTTTTGCCCGTAGGCTCTGGGCCATCATCAAAGACATGGCCTAAATGAGCATCACATTTGGCACACATAATTTCAATACGCACCATTCCATGCGATCTATCAGTCTCTGTTTTAATTGCTTCAGGAGATATTTGTTCAAAAAAACTTGGCCACCCACAATAAGAATCATATTTTGTTGCACTATTAAATAATTCATTACCACAGCATTTACATTTAAAAATACCACCATTAATAATTTCAAAATTTTTACCAGAGAAAGGAGGTTCTGTTCCTTTTTGTCTTGTTACATAATATTCATCTTCTGTGAGAAGAGATTTCCATTCTTCATCTGTTTTAATTATCTTTGACATGTTTAAAATTTAAGTTTGAGAGTATTATTCCCAATAATATAAATATAGTTCCAATTAAATGAAATAAAGCAAATTGTTCTCCTAAAAAACTTATTGCCCAAATTAAACTAAATACTGGTATTAAGTGTAAAAATAACCCTGCTCTGTTTGCACCTATAATTGAGACTCCCATATTCCATGAAAAAAAAGAAACAATACTTGCAAATATGGCTACATAAATAATTATTAAGTAATCATTACTATTATCAGGAATGAAAGTAGAATTTGAAGACTCTATTAAATATAGAGGTATAAGAAAAATTAAACCAATAAATATCAGTACTTCTAAAGTTGCAAGTTGAGAGAGATTTTTATCAATTTTTCTTAATAGTACTGAATACACACACCAAGAAAGTGCAGCGATAAACATCCAAATATCACCACTTGTAAATTGAAAAGAATAAAGGTTATTTAAATTCCCTTTTAAAATAATACAAAATGCACCAATAACAGATAAAAATATTCCAATAAATTGAAGTAAACTTGTCTTCGTTTTAAATATTAACCATGAAAAACCAATTATTAGAACTGGTGTTACAGAATTCATAAGAGCAGAATTAATTACAAGTGTTGTTTGTAAAGATATATAAGTAAAAGAATTAAAGATTGTTACACCAAGAAATGCAATCAAACTAATTAATAAAAAATTTTCTTTATAATATTTTAAATTTTTTATTATCTCACTATACGTAAAAGGTAAAAGTATAATAAAAGCCAAAGTCCATCGAAAAAAACTTAATTTAAAAGGAGACAAGTCGGTATTATATGCAATTTTACCAGCAAAAAAATTTCCAGACCAAAAAAAAGAAGAGGCAATTAATAAAATAATAGCTAATAAATATTTATTTACCACTATTTATCAACTAGCGTCATTAAAGATGACGTGTCAAATCTATTACCACCATTCTTTTGGACTTCTTCATAATATTTATCAACTATTTTTGTAATAGGAAGATTAGCGCCATTCTTATCAGCTTCATTAAAACAAATTGATAAATCTTTGCGCATCCAATCTACCGCAAAACCATAATCAAATTTCCCATCTAACATAGTTCTATATCTATTTTCCATTTGCCACGATTGTGCCGCTCCTTTTGATATTACGCTAAGAACTTTTTCCATGTCTACATTTGATTTTTTTCCAAAAGCCATTGCCTCAGATAAACCTTGAACTAATCCTGCAATACAAATTTGATTAATCATTTTTGCTATTTGACCTGATCCAGATGGACCTATAAGCTCAATCGCTTTACCATAAGATGTGAGAACTGGTTTAATAGTGTTATAGTCTTTTTCATCACCACCTATCATTATAGACAAAATACCATTTTCTGCACCTGCTTGACCACCGGATACAGGAGCATCAAGAAAACTCAGATTCTTATCTTTTAGTTTATGATAATAATTTCTTGCTATCTCTGCAGAAGCTGTTGTGTGATCAACAATAATTGATCCTTCAGCTACATTGGAAAGAATTCCAACTTCACCTTCCATTACTTCAATAATATCTTCATCACGTCCAACACACATAAAAACAATTTCAGAATTTTGAGAAGCTTTACCAGGAGTTTTAGCCATGCTACCTTTATATTCTTGTACCCATTTTTCTGCCTTAGCAGTTGTTCTATTATAAACAGTTACATTATAACCATTTTTTTGAAGATGGCCGGCCATTGGATAACCCATTACCCCTAAGCCGACAAAAGATACATTTTTAATACTCATAAATATTCTCCTAATTTTTCTAAAATTTTTAAATTCAAATCTTCTGAATTACTAACAATTAAATTCTTATTCTTTTTTGTAAAGTCATATTTATTTTTATCAAAATCTATGTCAGAACCTCCTGCTTCTCTGACAAAAAGAATACCTGGAATATGATCCCAGGGAGATAATTTTGATAAAATAGTAAAATTTCTAATGCCAATACCTATATCTACATATTCAAAACCAATGCATCTATAAGAGTTAACTTCTTTAAATATGTTTTTAAATATTTTTAACTTATCTTTAAATCCTGGTTCCCAATACTTTGTACTTATCGATCCTATAGTCTCTTCAAGAATATCTGCACCTTTAGTAATAATTTTATTATTATTGATATAAGCACCTTCATTTACAATAGCTGAACACATAATTTTATCTAATGGTTTATAAATCCAAGAACGTAAAATTTTTTCTTTAAATGTTAAGGCTATCATAATTGCAAATTTATCTCTACCATTTGCAAAATTTGTTGTTCCATCTATTGGATCAACAGTCCAACAATATGCATCTTCATTATAAAAATTTAATATATTTTCATTTCTAGAATATTCCTCTTCACCTATAAAATTTGAAGTAGGTAAAATTTTTAACAAATTTTTTTTTAATTCTTCTTCTGCTTCTATATCAGCTGCTGTTACTAAATCAGATCCATTTTTATAATTAATATCATCGTCTGATAAATTTTTAAATTTTGGTAAGATAATATTTTGACTTACTTTAAAGCAAATTTCCTCTATGTCCTCTTGCTTTATATTATCCATTTATACATGCTTCAGTATACATTTCTGCTAGTTTCAATGTGATATTGCCAATTTTACCATTATTGATTTTTTTATTATCAATTTTTAGAATAGGAGTAATAAAACTTCCTGAGCTTGTTAAAAATACTTCGTCAGCATTAATTAATTGCTTATGGGTAAATTGTTTTTCAATTAGTTTAAGGTTAGTTTTTTTTATAATTTTTAAAAGAGATGTTCTAGTTACTCCTTTTAAAATATCGGAGTTAGCTGGATGAGTTATTAAATTATTTCTTTTTATAATCCAAATATTAGAAGATGTTCCCTCAGTTACTTTTCCATTTTGTAATAAAATTGCCTCATATGCGTTTTTCTTTTTGGCCATATTTGCAGCTATAATATTTGGTAGTAAATTTACAGTTTTAATATCACGTCTTTTCCATCGAAGATCCTGGTATGTAATTGTATTTACTCCTACAAATTTTTTTCCAGGTAAATTAAAAATTTTATTTCTTGTGTATACAATCAACGTTGGGATTAAATTTTTTTGATATTTGTGTTCTCTAAATTGAATACCTCTTGTAATTTGTAAATATATTATTCCATTTCTTGTTTTATTTTTCTTTATTAGATTTAGAAAAATATTATTAAGGTTTTTTTTATTGATTTTAAATTTAATTTCTAATTCACCAAGAGAATATTTTAGTCTCTTAAGATGAAAATCTAAATCAATTAAATTATTATCCAAAACTGCAATGACTTCATAAACACTATCTGCAAATTGCAATCCTCTGTCTTCTATATGAATTTTTGCAGATTTAAAATTTACAAATTTGTTATTTATAAAAGCAAAATTTGGCATTAAATTAAACTTTTGTTAAAAGTTTCTCTAGTTTTTTTATACAATTTGTTTCAGCAAAAAAAACAACATCATCATTCTCTTTAAAAACAGTTTGACTGTTAGGGATTATAATATTTTTATCTCTTACAATTGAGCCGATACGTATACCTTTTGGTAATTCTAACTCTTTAAGATTTTTATTACAAAGAAATGATTCTGACTGAATATCTGCCTCTATTACTTCTCCAAAACCTTCGCCTATAGAATAATCGTTTCGTATTTTTACACCTCTAACCTTTTCTAAAATTTTAGAAATAGTTATTATTTTTGGATCTATGGTCATATCAACACCGATATTAGATAACAAAGATGAATAATTACTATTATTAATCAAAGTTATTGATGTATCAGCTCCAGCTCTTTTAGCTAGTAAGGATGATAGTATATTAACTTCATCGTCTTCTGTAATTGATATACAGTAACCTGAATCCGATATGTTTACTTCTTCAAGTATCTGATTGTCCAAACCATCTCCACATGTCACTGTGATATTTTCTAAATTTGATGCAAGAAATTCTGCACGTTCTTTATTAGCTTCAATTAGTTCAGTTTTTATATATGTTTCAGAATTTTCAATTAATTGTGCAAGTGAAAATCCTATATTTCCACCACCAATAATCACAGCTTTTTTTGCCTGTAATTCTTGATGGCCAAATTCAGATAACACATCTGTCAAATTATCAGTTTCCACAACTAGAAAAATTGTATCTTTCTTTTCAATTTTAGTGGAAGAATTTACTGTAAATTTTTGCTCACCTCTAAATATAAACATTATGTTAGCTAAATAGTCAGGAAATTTTTCTGATAATTCTCTTACAGATAGGCCTGAATGTAAAAAATTATCCTCACATTTTAATCCAATTAATTTTAATTTTTTATCTGATAATTCAACCATATCTATTGTGCCAGGAGAAATTAATCTTCTAAATATACCCTTAGCAACTTCCTGTTCAGGAGAAATAATTGCATCTATCGGGAAATTTTCATCATTATATAAATTTTTCCAATCATTTTTTAAATAATCTTGTTGTCTTATTCTTGCAATTTTCTTTTTTATTTTAAATAAAGAGTGCCCAATTTGACAAGTAACCATATTAGTTTCATCACTCTTAGTAACTGCAATTAGTATTTCACAGTCATATGCACCGGCGCTCTCTAAAACTGATGGCATACTAGGAATACCATTTATTGTTTTAACATCCAAATTTTCAGATACCTTATTTAATTTATTTTCATCTTCATCAATAACTGTAACTTCAAAGTTTTCGCGTGATAGTTTATCAGCTATGCTATATCCAACATCTCCAGCACCACAAATAATTGTTTTCATTGATTTGTTATTCTACTTTTATATCTAGTGATTTAAATTTTCTATAAAGAGCAGTTCTTTCCATTCCTGTAAATTCAGAAACTTTAGTTATATTACCATTAAATCTCTTAATTTGCGATATTAAATAATTTTTTTCAAACTCAGATCTGGCTTCTTTAAGAGACAAATCCAATGAATTATTTGAAGAATTTGACGCAGTTTCATCTCCCATTTGTAAAGCTAAATCATCAACTTCTAACTCTTTTATATTTTGATCTTGGTTAAGTATCAGACTTTTCTCTACATAATTAATTAGCTGAGATATATTTCCAGGCCAATCATACATTTGTAACTTAGTTAAAGCTTTAGAAGAAAATTTAAAATTTAAATTTCCTCCACTTTTTTCATTTAAATAAAAATCAAGAATAGGAAGAACATCATCCCTCCTATCAGAAAGAGATTTAAATTTTATAAAGTCTGTTGAAATTCTATCATATAGTCTTTTAATAAAATTACCTTTTTCAATTTCTATTTCTAAATTTTTCTCAGTAATCGTAATAATTTTATGATTTAACTTAATATCAAGATCTTCAAAAAATTTTTTGTTTTCTAGAAAATTTAAAAGTTGTTTTTGATAAATATTTGGAAGTGTTTCAATATTGAGAAGTATTAATGTGTTATTATTTGATCGAAAAAAAATATTTTCATTAATTATGTTTTGATTTTCCATAAACATATTATCCAATGCTTCATTTGTAAGTTTTTTAAAATCAATTGATATAGGAAGCTTGTCTTTATATGGTGAATTTTGATGTATTAAATTTGTAAAATGTTTTTTTCCTGTTCCAAATGGCCCTTCAATTAATAATCTTGAATTACTTGAACTCTGCTCATTTAAATGATTGTTAATTTTTTTAATAAATTCTGAATTCCCTATTAGCGGTATAGTTTTAATTAAGGTATCTTTTAAATTTTTATTTTCACTCAATAATGATGAACTTTCAATTGCTCTCTTAGTAAGAATAATTAATTTATCACTATTGAATGGCTTCTCTAAAAAGTCGTATGCTCCATTTTTTATCGATTTTACTGCAAGGTCAACAGTACCATGACCACTTATAATAATAATTGGAATATTGCTATTAATCGATTTGAATTCTTTTAAAATTTCAATACCGTCTAATTTGCTATTAGATAACCATACATCTAAAATAACTAAATCAGGTTTAATTTCATTGAATTTACTGATTGCTTCATCTGAATTAAGTGCAATTGAAGTATTATAACTTTCATCTTTTAAAATTTCTGAAATAAGAAAACAAATATCTTTTTCATCATCTATAATTAAAACTTTATGCATTGTATTCAAAATTAATTAGTGATGTTGTTCCTGCCATATTTTTATTTTTCTCAATTTTTATTTTACCACCATGATCCTCAATAATCCTTTTTACAATTGATAAACCAAGACCAGTTCCTTTTGTTTTAGTCGTAAAATAAGGCTCAAATATTTTACTTAACATTTTTTGATCTATTCCCACGCCATTATCCTTTATTTCAATTTTTATATTTTTAGAATCAGTAAGCATTAATACTTCTACTGCAGGGTTAGGTATTTTTTCAACAGCTTCAATAGCATTTTTAATCAAATTACTGAAACATCTTGAGATTTGAAGAGTGTCAAAGTGAAAATAAATATCATTTTCAGGTTTAATGAAATTAAGCTTAATATCTTTCCTTGTATTGAAATATAAAAGGTATGCCTCTTCTAAACATTTTGATAAATTATCAAGCTTAATTTCTGCTTCAGGCATTCTTGCAAAAGATGAAAATTCATCGACTAACTTTCCAATATCATCTACTTGCCTTGATATTGTTTTAGTTAAAAGTGAAATATCCTCCTTATCTGATTTTGCATCTAAAAATTTCTTTTCTATTCTTTCAGCAGAAAGTTTAATCGGGGTGAGAGGATTTTTAACTTCATGTGCTATCTTTCTTGCTATATCAGACCAAGCAGCATGTTTTTCCGCTAAAATTAAAGATGTAGCATCATCTAGAGCAACAACATATCCCTCAATCTTATTATCGTTAATCTCTTTGATAACTCTAATATTAAAATTCCTCTGATCATCATATAATGTAAAATCGTATTGAAAATTTAATAATACTTTATTTGAAGTTTCAAAATTCTCGAATATCTTTTTCCATTCAGGGAAATAGGATAGAAAATTATCATTTATTTTAAAAGTTTTAGTGCTTCTAAATAGTTTTGTTAAAGTTTTATTGTATAACAAAATATTAAAATTTTTATCTAAAGAAATTACGCCTATTGTTAAAAGGCTTAAGATCGCTTCTATAAATATTCTTTTTTCTTCATCTTCTTGACTTTTTGATATTAACTCATTTTGTTTATTCTCAATTTCAGAGATCATTTTATTATAAGATGATAGTAATATTTTTATCTCTTGAAACTGATCTGTCTCACTAACTTTAGCATCAAAATTCCCTTCTGATATCTTATTGGCTGATTTAATTAAGTTTGTAATTGGTTTACTAAGATTGCTAGCTAGATTAAATCCAATCAAAATTGCCACTAATATAAAACAAATGGAGAAAAGAACAAATATCATTGAATAAGTTATTTGAATTCCTGAGCTTTCCTCTTCTTTCATAGTATAAATTTCAAATGCCTCTTTTGTAGCACTAATATGATCCCAGATATTAGTATTTAGATTTCTATTAACCTGCATGTAAACATCATTTAAAAAATTTATTTTTTTATAAGCTGTAATAGAATTTTTATTTAATTGGAAAATGTAAACACGGTTTTGATTAACAACTTTAAATATTTCATTTGATGGCACTGAAAAATTTTTATTATCAGGATCTTTTAAACTTAGATATATGTTGCCTTCCGTATTAAAAATATAAATACTTGAAATTGTTCTTAAGTTAATAAATTCACTTAAAGCCGTTCTAATTGACTGAATATTAACCTCATTATTTTGAGAAACTTTTAATATCTCTCTCATTATTAACTGAGTATCAGACACAATTTCTGCCTGTATTTCATTTTCATAATTTCTTGCTACAATATTAGAATTTACAACCGCATCCCTTACCGCATCACCATACCAAGTTCTTAATTCTAAATTAAAGAATAATGATGTTATAATAACTAAACCAATGGCTGGTCCTAAAGCCATTGCAGCAAATAAATTTACAAATTTTATATATAATCGAGATTCATCATAACTTTTTCTTCTTCTCACTAAAATAAGTACAATTTGTCTAATAATTATGGATATCAATAAAATAACAAAAATAACATCCGCCAATAAAAAAAATTGTAGTCTTCTTGGATCTTTTACTAGATCGTTATTTGGAAGCATTAAGTAGAATGTAATTGAAAAACTCAATATGATTAAAAAGATTAAAAAATAAAAAGATAATCTTGAAAGATGAATAGATTTAAGTAATTTTGATAGGTTAAACACTGTATACTTTAGTTAGTTTTTAAATAATGATAGTAAAACAATATAGTATATAAATTAAAATGATGAAAAATGCACTCGTAATTCTAGCTGGTGGAAAAGGAAAGAGATTTGGTCAAAAAATTCCAAAACAATTCTTAAAAATTGGGAATACAAATTTTTTAAATTATTTTATTTCAAATTTAGATTTATCAAACTTCGATATTATTAATATTTCAATAGATAAAAAATATCAAAACACTTACTTTAATCATAAGGCTGTTTCTGAGAAAATAAAAATTACCTATTCAAAACCTGGGCTTTCAAGACAAATTTCATCTTTTAATGCTTTAAAAAATTTAAAAAAATTTAAAATTAAAAATGTATTAATACATGATGCTGCACGTCCTTTATGTAGTAATAAATTAATTAAAAAAATTATATCCAAATTAGGCAAAAATACTAATGCTATTCCATATGTTGAATATAATGACAGACAATTAATAAAGAAAAGTAAATTGGAAACAAAAGCAATTAACTTGCAAACACCCCAGGGTTTTAATTATAATTTAATATTAAAAGAACATATCAAATATAAAAATTTTGAATTTAATGATGATGCAGGATTATTACAAAAATCAAAAATGAAAATAAATTTGATCAAAGGTGAGAAAAATAATATTAAAATTACTTACCCAGAAGATATTCAATTATTTAATTTATACAAAAAACCGATAACAAAATACGGTATTGGTTACGATATTCATCAAATTGATAAAAATACCAAAAATGGATTAAAATTAGGAGGCATTAAAATTCCTTTCTCTAAATTGATTGGTCATTCTGATGCAGACGTTGTACTGCATGCAATTTGTGATAGTATTTTTGGGGCGCTTTCTATGAGAGATATAGGTTATCACTTTCCAAACACAGATAAAAAGTGGAAAAATGCAGATTCATCTAATTTCATTATTTATTGTAGAAATAAACTCAAAGAAAAAGGTTATTCTGTAATCAATCTAGATATAAATATAATAGCTGAAAAACCTAAAATTAATAAATATGTTTCAAAAATGATTAAAAATATTTCAACATTACTTCAAATTAAAAATGCCTCTGTATCCATTAAAGCAACTACAAATGAAAAAATTGGTTTTATTGGTAATGGTGAAGGAATTGCAGCCGAGTCAATAGTTCATATAACAGATGATAAAATTAGCTAATTTTTTTGTATCTTTATCTTTTGCTGGATATGTTAAATTAATACCATCAGGAACCTTCGCATCTTTTTTATCAATAATTATTTTATTTCCTATTGTTGAATACAAAATTATTTCTTTAGAAATATTTGTAGTTATTTTTTTTATAATCTTTTTACTATCTTTATTTTTTATTAATCAATTTTCTTCACATACCCAATCACATGACTCAAAAATAATAGTTATTGATGAATTCTTAGGGGTATACTTAATTTTAATATTTTATGATCAAATTAAAATAATAAATCCTTATGTAACAATAGCGCTAATTTTTATTTTATTTCGTTTTTTTGATATATTGAAAATTTTTCCAGCCAACATAGTAGACAGGAAACTTAAATCAGCTTTTGGTGTAATTCTTGATGATTTAATAGCAGGAATATATACAATAATAATTCTTTATATTGTAAATGCCTATTATTAAAAAAGTTATAGATAAATTAATAAAAAAAAATATCTCAATTTCAGTTGCTGAGTCATGCACAGGTGGGCTAATAGCAAACACTATCACAAAATATAGTGGAGTTTCAAAAATTTTCTCTTACGGGATTATTAGTTATTCAAATAAAGCTAAATCTAAATATTTATCTGTTTCTAAAAGTAATCTCTCTAAATTTGGAGCTGTAAGTAAAGAAGTAGCTGAGGACATGATAAATGGTCTGTATAAAAATGAAAAAACAAAAATCTGCATTTCTACAACTGGTATAGCAGGTCCTAATGGTGGAACAAAGTTAAAGCCAGTAGGGTTAGTGTATATTGGAATTAAAGTTAATAAAAGTAATTATATTTTCAAGAAAATATACAAAGGTAAACGATTGGACATACAGAGAAGAACTAGAGATTTTATATTTAGCAAAATTAATCAATTAATCTAAAATTTCATCAGCACGAACTTTAAATGATTCAATCATTTTGTTTTCAATTAAAGGAAAAAAAGCTTCAGCAATTTTTTGGTGAAAAAATCGTTTAAATTCAAATTCAACATTAAAATGAATTCTTGTTTGATTTTTTTTTAATGATTCAAAAATCCAATTAGTTTTCAGGTCTTTTAAAGGTCCTTCAATATAAGTTGTACTTATTGAAAGTTTTTTTTTATCAAAAGTGACGTGAGAACCAAAAGTTTGAGGCATAAAATATTTATACCATACGACCATATCAGCATATATTTCATTTTTATTTTTTGAATGAATTCTCATTGCTGAACACCAAGGAATAAAATATGGATAACTTTCAATATCTAAAACAATATCAAAAAGTCCTCTTGCGTCGTGATCGACTATTTCCTCTCTATTTGAAGATTTCATTGAATTGAATAAAGTTTATTTTTCCTATTTTCTTGCATGATTTTAAAATCATCAGAAGCATGATAACTTGAACGAGTTAGCGGTGATGATGCCACCATTAGAAATCCTTTTGCGTATGCCATTTTTTTATATTCATCAAATTCTTGAGGTGTAATAAATTTTTCTAGCTTAGCGTGTTTCGGTGTTGGAGGTAAGTATTGACCTATTGTAATAAAATCAACATTAGCTGCTCTTAAATCATCCATTACCTGATATACTTCTTCTTTGGTTTCACCTAAACCAACCATTAGACCTGATTTTGTAAATATATTTGGGTTTTTTTCTTTAATTTGACTAAGTAAATTCAAACTTACAAAGTAACGTGAACCCGGACGAATTGATGGGTATAATCTTGGCACTGTTTCTAAGTTATGATTGAAGACGTCAGGTAAATTTTTTGATAAAATTTCTATAGCTTCAGGTTTATTTTTGAAGTCAGGCGTTAAAATTTCAATTGTGCAACTTGGATTTAAAGATTTAATTGAATCTATTACGTTGATAAAATGTAGTGCTCCACCATCTATTAGGTCGTCTCTGTCAACACTTGTTATTACAACATGTTCTAAATTCAATTGTTTAACTGATTCAGCAATTCTTATAGCTTCACCGTGATCTATATAATGAGGTTTGCCAGTTTTAATATTACAAAATGCGCAAGCTCTAGTACATATATCTCCGAGTATCATAAATGTTGCATGTTTTTTTTGCCAACATTCAGCTATATTTGGACATGCAGCTTCTTCGCATACAGTTACAATTTTTTTATCTTTTAGGAGTTTATTTGTTTCTTTGAAAAATTTTGAAGTTGGTGCTTTTACTCTAATCCAACTTGGTTTTTTAGGAATTGGATTTGATTTATTTTTAACTTTTTCAGGATGACGTGGTCCACTCATGAAGGTTAAATAACTTCCATATCCATGCTATTCAACCATATTTGGAAGGGATCTTCCAAAATATCGCTAAAATCTTTGAGTAATTTTGCCGCAACGGCACCATCTAGTGATCTATGATCTGCTGAAATAGTAGATTTCATTGTATGCCCTATTTCAATATTGCCAGAGTTCACAACAGGTTTTTCAATTATAGATCCAATTGCAATAATACTTGATTGTGGCGGATTAATAATTGCTTGAAATTCTGTGATTCCAAACATGCCTAAGTTTGAGATAGTTATAGATCCTCCACTATATTCTTCTGGTAATAATTTATTTTGATTAGCTTTTTTTACTAATGATTTAATTTCTGTTGAGATTTCAGCTAATCCTTTTGTATCGGCTTCTTTAACAATAGGTGTAATCAATCCTTCTTTTAAGGCTACCGCTATAGCAATATCGATATTTTTATATTGATGAATTTTACCATTCACCCAAGAAATATTTGTTTCTGGATTTTTCGCTATTGCCATTGCGCATGCTTTTACAATGAGATCATTAAACGAGATTTTGATATTACTATTTGAATTTATTTTTTTTCTTAAATTTATTAGCTTATCCATTCTTGTTTCAATAGTAAGATAAAAATGTGGAACCTCATTTTTTGTTTGTGTTGTTCTTTCAGCAATTATTTTTCTAATACTAGATGGCTCAATTACAGAAATATTTTC
>CACNUO010000024.1 GCA_902623585.1 uncultured Alphaproteobacteria bacterium
ACGCCAAATACTGCTCCAATAATAGTTCCTAACCCTCCCCAGTAAGGAGTGCCTCCAACAAAAACAGCTGCTAGTGCAAGTAATAAATAACCAAATCCTTGAGTTGGAAAAAATGTATAAGTAATCATCGTTGTAAAAATTCCACCAATAGCAGAGCCAATACCTACAAACATGAATGCTTTAATCTTTACGGCATTTACATTAATACCCATCTGTTCTGCACTGACAGAATTATCTCCTACATGCTGAATATGAATGCCAAAAACATGTTTATTAAAAAAATAATAACAAAAAATTACAAATATTGCTGCCCAAAAAATTTGCATTGGGAAGCCATAAAAATTTCCAACTAAAAGAGGGTAGATCCAGTGGTTCTCTACTTCCATAATCGTAATAGATCTGCTGTTAGACAATAAGAGAATTACACCTCTCAATAAAAATAATACTCCAAGTGACGCAACAAGAGAGGAAAGTCTAAATACAACAATTAATGTTCCAACAAGAGCACCAATAGCTGCTCCAGTAAAAATGCCAAGAACTAAACAAATAGCCGGATCAACACCGTTCTTAACTAATAATGCAAAAACATAAGCTGCTACAGCGTAAGTAGAGGCAAAGGAAAGATCTATTTCACCAGATGCAACTAGAAAAACTAATGGTATAGTTAAAAATATCAAAGTTGGCATCATTACAAATACTGATTGATGAAGGTTAGGCCTTATCCAAGCTTCTGGTGCGCCAATTAAAAAAATTACCATTAAAAGTACAAAGTATCCTATGCTTCCTAAAGCTCTTCCATTTCTGTGAAAGTAATTACTTAAAAATGAATTATTATTGCTCATAAGTGTGCCCCTATAGTATCTCTCATTATTTTCATGAGTTCTTCAGGAGTAGATATGTCATTCTTATTGAGTTGATGAACGACTTCTCCTCTATCTAAAATTACAAATCTATCTGATATGTCGTATACATGATAAATATTATGACCAATAAATAAAACAGATCTATTTGATTTTTTTACATTTAAGACAAAATCAAAAACTTTCTGTGTTTCATTAAGAGATAAGTTATTTGTTGGCTCATCAAGAACAATTAATTCTGCTTTATTGTAAATTGCTCTTGCAATTGCTACGCCTTGTCTTTCACCTCCAGATAAATTTCCAACTGGAGATTCAGCATTGATTAATTTTGATGTAAAACCTATTTCTCTTATTAATCTATTTGCTTCAAAAATTTGTTCTTTTTCTTTTATAAAACCAAACGGATATCGAAGTTCTTTACCCATAAAAATATTTTTAACTATCGATTGTTGTGGTGTTAAAGCTCTATCTTGAAAAACAGTTTCTATACCAGACTCTCTAGCCTTGAGTGCATTCCAACCGTTTACTTTTTTCCCTCTTATAAGTATGTCACCTTCATCAGGACTATAAACGCCTACTAGTGTCTTAATTAATGTTGATTTACCTGCACCGTTATCACCAATTAAACCTACCACTTCACCCCTGGTTACTTTTAATGATGCTTTGTTTAGAGCGGTAATACCGCCAAATCTTTTTGTAACATTATCTAATTCAATGATATTTTCCATAAATTTTGAAATGCTAACCCATTAAAATGGGTTAGCAATATATTTACCTATCTTAAGCCTGCATCAGCAAGAGCTTTAACAGCTTGATAATTATTCGTATCAACAAATCCTGCACCAGTATCTTGGTTTATTGCACCAGTACCAAGTACAGCAGTTTGACAAAGTGATAACACTGGAAGATACCCTTGAAGGAAAGGTTGTTGATCAGATGTTAGATGAACATATCCTTTTTCAAACGCCGACATAATTTGCGGACTTGTATCAAATCCAATTTGAAGTAACTCTCCTGGTCCATAACCAGCAGCTTTAGCAATACCTTCTGCAACATTCATTACATCACTTCCAGAGTGAACAATTACTTTTGTTTCAGGATTGGCATTTAATGCAGCTGAGAAAACCGGAATAGTCATATTAGGATCGGAAGCATAAGCTGGTTGTCCATCAAGAACAGTAACTGTCATTCCGTGTTCTTCAAATATGATTCTAGCACCATCTTCTCTTTGAGCTCTAGCGTAATCTCCAATAGGAACCATTACTATAGCGTGATCTCCAGCTTTGAAACCAAATTGCCTAATTGCTTCTCTTGCAAGAGCTTTACCTTGTGTTGCTAAATTTGCTCCTACGTATCCACCACCAAATTTTGCTCTTACACCTGATGGATCAACGTTTTGATATGTCATTAGAATACCTTTTTCGGCAGCTTGTTTTGCTAAAGGCATTAGAGCTTCATCTCCCGGATGCCCCATCATTGCAATAGCATCTACTCCAAGTCCAACTGATTCTCTAAGTTGTCGGACCATTTTTTCAAAATCCCATTCTGAGTAAATAATTTCAGCATCTGCGCCCGTATCTCTTATTGCATTCATTGCCCCTGCTGCAACTATTCCAGCAAAGCCACCAGCCTCAGGACCACCAGCATAGAAATGCATTTTTACGTCTGAGCACCATTTATCACCAAGATCTTGTCCAGTTGGAGCAGCATATGCGTGCATAGAAACTGGAAGAAGAAATACAGTGATTAAAAATAATTTAATAAATTTCATAATTCCTCCCATGAATTAATTTAAAAGTATTATTACAATATTGTTAAGATAATATTTGTGAATGTCAACTAGTAGAGTCTTTTACTTATTCGCTTTGTTTGACCATGGCTATAAACACCGTCAACTCCTCCATCTCTTCCATAACCAGATCTTTTGTAACCGCCTCCAGGAAGATTGTTTCCATCAACAAACCAATCATTTTGCCAAATAATTCCAGCTTGAATGCGATCAGCTGTCCATTTAGCTTTTTGATCATCTGAAGTGAATACTCCAGAAGCTAGACCATATTTAGTTGAGTTGGCTATATTTATTGCTTCTTCTTCATCTTCAAAATCAAATACTGATGTTACAGGACCAAAAATTTCTTCTTGAGCAATTGTAGCATCAACTTTAACATTATCAAAAATAGTTGGTTGATAGAAATTTCCATCATCTCTTTCAGCTTTATCTCCACCTATTGTTAAAGTAGCTCCAGATTGTATTCCTGATTTCACATAATTTGATACTCTTTGCATTTGATCAGTTGATATTAAAGGTGTCACTTCAGTTCCATCTTCGTCCCCAGCACCAATTTTTAGTTTTTGTGTTTTGGCAACTAACTTTGTCATATATTCATCTTTTATTTTTGGATGAACAATTACCCTAGACATTGCAACACATATTTGACCAGCATTAGGTTTAAAAATTCCTTTAACTGTACTATCAACAGCTTTATCAATATCGGCATCAGGATAGATTATAGCTGCAGACTTTCCGCCTAATTCAAAATGAGTAGGAATAATTCTATCTGCTGTTTCTTTTAGAATTTCAGATGCAACTTCAGGCGATCCTGTAAAAACAATATAATCACTTCCAGGATGTTGAACTAGTTTTCGACCGGTTGTTTCACCATAACCATGAACAATATTTATAATTCCATCTGGCACGCCTACATCTTTAAAAATTTGACCATAAAAATTAGATGATATGGGACACAATTCAGGAGGTTTGATAACTATTGTATTTCCAACAATCCAGTTTTGTGCAACCATACCTGAAAAAATAGAAACAGGATAGTTCCACGGAACAATTTGAAGAGCTACTCCAAAAGGCTCAAGTACAACATAATTTAAAGTATCATGTCCAGAAGGTATAAGTTTATTTTCTATTTTATCTGTTAGACCAGCATAAAAATCAAAAGTATCGGCAGCACCTTTAAATTCATCAATACATTGTTTAATCGTTTTGCCATTTTCTTGGCTAAGGAGTTTTCCTCCTTCTTCTTTGCGCTCTCTTAATTTTTGAGCAATAGCTCTCATCATATTTGATTTATCTTTTGCATCCATGTCTACTAAAATTCTTTTATCGAATGCTCTTTTTGCAGCTTTGAAAGCTAAATCTATTTCTTCATCTAAGGCTTCATCAATATTACCAACAATTTTTTGATTAGCCGGATTTAAAACAGGAATATTTTTCTTTGAGAGTGAATCAATGAATTTACCATCAATAAAATTTCTTAACTCCATATAAAGATATAGATAAAACTAAAGCTGAAGAAGTGTCAAGTATAGTTTAATTATTTGGAACTTGAACAGGAATAAAATAGTCAGGATTTTTAGATTTTTTTATAACCGCAGGTATTATTTCTTTATATGCAGAATATAATGTTTGTGGTTCTGGCATTTGATCTCTTATTACTTCGTACAATTTAGGAAGGTTATATGAAGGCACCATAGGAAACATATGATGTTCAATATGATATTCCATTTTCCAATATATAAAACTAAAGATCGGGTTTAATCTTACTGATCTAGTAGAGAGACGATGATCTTTCGTATTTTCCTGTAAACCCATATGTTGAGTTAAACCCCAAATACCATTAAAGGTAGCAAAGAATTTTGGTACCAAAAATAATAATATTGGAAGTAATGATGCAAAATAAATTGAAATAGCAATTATTGATATCCAAAGTAAAACAAAAATTCTTGAACTATTAATACAATCCTTAATTTTATCTTCAGGAATGCAATCTCTCATTACATCAGTTTTAATTGCAAGAGCATGTTGAATAATTTCAACATAAAGTGATTTGTGAATAGTAAAGAAACCAATACCTGGAATAAAATTTATTAAAAAACTGAAAAGGGTGTGTTTAGAAAAAATACTTCCGTCTGCTTCATAGTCATGAGGATCAACTGAAGCTGTATAACTATGATGAAGAGAGTGACTCCATCTCCATCTTACGGGTTCAAAATTATTCATAAAGCTTGCAATATGGTAAAACAAATCATTCAGCTTACGCGTTCTAAATGCTGTTCTGTGACCACACTCATGCCAAATAGCATCTGCACCTCCCCAAAACATACAGTAAGCTAGGTATAAAGGAATAAACCACCAAGTTTGCCAGAAATAAGCTGAAAGTATGCCTAGCCCAGTAAGAGATAATGTAAATATTATGATATGCTTCCAACCTTCATAATCTGTTCTCTTAGAGAGATTTTTAAGTGTTTTGCGATCTATATTTGCCCTAAACCACTCATTTGATATGTTATTAATACCTGTTTGTATTTTGTTATTATTTGACATATTTTCTCTATAATTAATAAAAAATAAATTATTTTCCAGTAATTTTCTCAATATTATTTTATAACAAATAAACAATATTTAGTTTATTTAGCAAAATAAAAGAAAATCTTAAAAAATGAATCTTACTATAGTTGGTACTGGTTATGTTGGGTTGGTAACAGGAGCATGCTTTGCCGAATTTGGTTATTCTGTAACTTGTGTAGACAAAGATATTAAACGCCTTGCAATGCTTAAATCAGGAAAGTGCCCATTTTTTGAACCAGGTATGGACGACCTTTTAGACAAGCATATTAATAAAACAAAATTAATATCTTTTGAATCAAATATTAAAGATAACTTAGATAATACAGATGTAATTTTTATTACTGTAGGAACTCCAACAAAAAGATTAGAAGATGAGGCTGATTTAAGTTTTGTTTGGCAGGTTGCCGAAGAAATTGCTGATAATATAAAAAAATATTGTTTAGTTGCAACGAAGTCTACTGTTCCAGTTGGAACTACAAGAGAAGTAAAAAAAATTATTTCAAATAAAATTGATCATAAACTTTTTGATGTAGTATCCAACCCAGAATTTCTAAGAGAAGGATCTGCAATCAATGATTTTATCAGACCAGATAGAGTGGTCATAGGAACAGAGAATAAAAAATCTGAAAATATTATGAAGGAGCTTTACAGGCCTTTATTTCTTAAAGAAACTCCAATCGTATCCACATCTATTGAAACTTCAGAAATAATTAAATACGCATCTAATAGTTTTCTAGCAACAAAAATAGCTTTCATCAATGAAGTAGCTGATTTATGCGAAGTTGTTGGTGCTGATGTTCAGCAAGTTGCTTATGCAATGGGTATAGATAAAAGAATTGGATCTAAATTTTTGAATGCAGGACCTGGATTTGGTGGTTCATGTTTTCCAAAAGATGTTAAGGCATTTGCTTCAACTGCTAAAAAGAGAAATATTAATTTATCAATAATTAATGCCGTTAATAAATCTAACCAAGAGCGTATAATAAAAATTTCAAATAAAGTAATGTCAAACATTAAGAAAAAATCTACTATTTGTTTTCTTGGTTTAAGCTTCAAGCCCAACACTGATGATGTTAGAGATTCAACTTCTATGAAAATTGCATCTGCTCTATTTGAAAGAGGATATAATGTTCAATGTTATGACCCTGAAGCAATGAATAATGCTAAAAAAGAAAACTCTAATCTTATTTTTTTCAATTCAGCTTATGATGCTTGTGAAAATGCATCGGCAATTATTATTGGAACGGAATGGAATGAATTTAGAGCATTAAATTTTAAAAAAATATCAAAAATTTTAAAAGAAAAAATAATTTTTGATCTAAGAAATATTTACATACCAGAAGATTTAAAAGAGTTGGGATTTAAATATTATGGAACTGGAAAATAAATTGAAAATTGAAAATTTTGATAAAGAGGTCCTAAGAGAGTACGATATTAGAGGAGTAGTTGGAGATAATATTAATCAAAATACAGCCTATACGATAGGTAGAACGTTTGGATACACTGTAAATAATAGATTAAAATCTAATGTAATAGCTACAGGCTATGATGGAAGATTAACATCACCAGATTTACACCAAGCTCTTTGTGAAGGATTAAAAGACTCTGGAGCAAAAGTTATTAATATTGGTATGGGGCCAACCCCTATGACTTATTTTGCTCATTATCATCTCGAAGCGGATGCTGTTATAATGGTTACAGGGTCTCACAATCCTTCGGAATACAATGGCTTTAAAATGGTCTTAAATAAGCATTCTTTTTATGCTGAAGACATTCAAAGCCTTCAAAAATTAATTGATCAAAATAATTTAAAATTAACAGAAGGAGAGATTATTAATAAAGATATTAAAAAGGAATACATCAATAGATTATTACAAAATATTAATCTCAATAAAAAAATAAAAATTGCTTGGGATATTGGAAATGGTGCAATGGGAACAGTGATTAAGGAGATTACAATTAACTTAAATAACTCTGAAAATATTTTAATTAATGAAGAAGTTGATGGAAATTTTCCAAACCATCATCCAGATCCAACTGTGCCAAAGAATATGGAACAATTAGTAAAAGTAGTTAAAGATAAAAATTGTGATATTGGCCTTGCTTTTGATGGAGATGGAGATCGTCTAGGTGTTGTAGATAATTTAGGTAATTTAGTTTGGGCAGATCAGTATATGTTAGTACTGTGTTCTGAAATTACAAATTTATATGATAATCCAAAAATAATCATGGATGTTAAGTGTAGCAAAGTCTTTTTTGATGAAGCAAAAAAAATTAATTGTGATCCTATTATGTCAAAAACAGGTCATTCACCTATAAAAGAAAAAATGAAAGAATTGAACTCTCCTTTATCAGGTGAAATGAGTGGTCACGTTTGTTACGCAGATGATTTTTATGGTTATGATGATGCTATGTACGTTGCATTACGTTTATTAAGAATATTATGTAACCAGGAAAAATCATTAAATGAATTAATTAATGTTTATCCAAAAACATTTTCAACACCAGAAACAAGATTTGATGTTGATGAAACAAAAAAATTTTTAATTATTGACGAAATTAAAGACAGAATAAAAAATACAGATGGTAAAATAATTGATATTGACGGTATAAGAGTTGAAAATGATAATGGGTGGTTTTTAATGAGAGCTAGTAATACTCAAAACCAATTGACCTGTAGAGCAGAGTCTACTTCTCAAGAAGGCCTTAAGTCTTTGATAGAAATTATCGAAAATCAACTATCTTTAAGTGGTGTAAATTATAAATTTACAATCTAACAAAACAATCACGGTTATATTTTTTTAGTCTTTTACATGCTGTATACGCTTCTTTTTTAGAAAAGTTTTCAAATCTAGATTCATAAAGTTGTTTGCCGCTAACTTTTACGAGAACTACATTTGAAATTTTATCTTTTGTAGAAACTGGATATTTACTTTTAATTAATTTAATTTGTTTTTCAGCATTATTTCTATATTTAAATGTTCCAACAACAATTGAATAATTATTTTTTTTAACCTCTTTTATTTCTACTTCTTTTTTAACAATTTCTTTTTTATTATTATTAATTTTTATATTTAATTCAGCAAATTCTTTATCCATTATAATTTTAAGAGATTTATTTCTTTGGCTCCCAGTATCGCCTCCAAAAATTATACCAATGAGTCTTTTATTGTCCCTTACAGCGGAAAAAGCTAATTGAAAACCAGATGCCTTTATATACCCCGTTTTAATTCCATCTGCCCCCTCATAACTGAGCATTAATTTATTATGAGTTTTGTAAGTTTTACCTTTGTAAGAAAACTTTGTATTACTGAACAATTTATATTCATTTGGAAAATTTGTAATAAGCTTATGACATAGTTTTGAAATATCTCTTGCAGTTGTTAATTGAGCTCTATTAGGAAGACCAGATGCATTCTTAAATGTTGTATTGCTCATACCAAGATTTTTTGCATATTGAGTCATAAGTTTTGCAAATTCTTTTTCAGTTCCTGCTATGTTTTCTGCTACCACGGTAGCTACATCATTTGCCGATTTAATTATAAGTGCATTGACAGCATCTCTTACTTTAATACTTGAACCTTCTTTTAAATATAATTTGCTTGGTGATCTTGATGCAGCAACGCTTGATACACTCAATTGACTATCGTAGCTTAGCTTTCCTTTTTTGATGTAATCAAATACAATGTATAAAGTCATTATTTTTGTAAGCGATGCTGGATAATTTCTAGTATCAGCATTGACTTCAAATAAAACTTCTTCAGTATCAAAATCGATTACTATAGCTGCTTTTTTAGCAAATATATTTGATGAAAAACTTAATATGAAAAAACTATTTAAAATTATGATTAATAATAAATTTTTTTTCATTTTTCATTGATTAACATAAGATTTTCGATGCTTTCAAACATAAAAATACTTTAAAATATTTCAAAACATATTATTTAATAAATATGGCAAATGAAGATCAAAATAACAATAATAATGAGGATTTTCAAAGGGGTCTATTATTAGATACTAAACCAAAAACAAAAAAACCTTCTATGTATAATGTACTATTATTAAATGATGATTATACTCCAATGGAATTTGTTGTAATGGTTTTAGAAAAAATATTTAATAAAAAACAAGAAGAGGCAACGCAAATTATGTTACATGTTCATAAAAATGGTATTGGAGTGTGTGGAACATTTACTTATGAGGTAGCGGAGTCTAAATGTAAATCGGTAATGGATATGGCAAAAAAAAATGAACATCCTTTACAATGTACAATGGAAAAAAGTTAATGCTGTCACAAAATTTAGAAAAAACATTAAGAGAAGCATATCAATTAGCAACTAACTATAAGCATGAGTATGTCACTTTAGAGCATCTGTTATATTCTCTTTTAGAAGATCAAGACGCAATTAGTGTGCTTAAAGCGTGCGCAGTTGATATATCAAATTTAAAAGAAAACGTTGAAAAATTTATCATTAACGATTTAGAAAATCTTAAAGAAAATTTTACAGGAGAGCCAAAATTAACAAATGGTTTTCAAAGAGTTTTACAAAGAGCTGCTATACACGTGCAATCGAGTGGAAGAGAGAGTGTTACAGGTGCCAACATGATTGTAGCTTTATTTTCTGAGAAAGAAAGTCATGCAGTATATTTTCTTCATCAACAAAATATGAGTAGATTAGATGCGGTTCAATATATTTCACACGGTATTTCAAAAGCTAATGAAAGTTTTGAAAATGAAGAATTTGTAGATAGTCAAACAAATGATAATAATACACAACAAAAACCGAAAAGTGCTTTAGGTCAATTTTGTATAAATCTTAATGAAAAATCAAAAGATGGTAAAATTGATAAGCTCATTGGTAGAAGCAAAGAATTAGATAGAACAATTCAAATTTTATGCAGAAGACAAAAAAATAATCCTTTATTTGTTGGAGACCCTGGTGTGGGAAAAACAGCAATTGCTGAAGGTTTAGCAAAAAGAATTACAGAAAAAAAAGTACCTAAAATTATGGAGGACGCTGTAATTTATTCTTTAGATATGGGCGCATTACTAGCAGGCACAAGATATAGAGGTGATTTTGAAGAAAGATTAAAAGCTGTTCTTAAAGAATTACAAAAGAAAGATAAAGCCGTTCTATTTATTGATGAAATTCATACAGTTATTGGAGCAGGAGCAACGAGTGGAGGCTCAATGGATGCAAGTAATTTATTAAAACCATCACTAGGAAATGGCACTCTTAAATGTATTGGATCAACAACGTATAAGGAATTTAAAAATTATTTTGAAAAAGACAGAGCTTTAGTAAGAAGATTCCAAAAAATTGATGTTAAGGAACCATCAAAAGATGAGACTGTAAAAATTCTTGAGGGTTTAAAAACGTACTATGAAGAACACCATAATATTAAATATTCACCAGAAGCAATTATTAGTGCAGTTGAGTTATCGAATAAATATATAGGTGATAGAAAGCTTCCAGATAAAGCTATTGATGTTATCGATGAAGCAGGAGCCTCTCAATATTTATTACCAGAAGAAAAGAGAAAAAAAATTATTCTTTCGAAAGATATTGAAGCAGTAGTTGCTTTAATGGCTAGAATTCCTACAAAATCTGTTAACCAAAGTGATAAGAACAGTTTAAAAAATTTAGAGAGAGATTTGAAAAATTTTGTCTTTGGTCAAGACAAGGCCATCGAAGAATTATCATCTTCAATTAAGTTGGCAAGAGCAGGACTAAGAGAAGATGGAAAGCCAATTGGCTCATATCTATTTTCTGGGCCTACAGGAGTAGGGAAGACTGAGGTAGCTAAACAATTAAGTAATACACTTGGTATTAAACTCCTTAGATTTGATATGTCAGAATATATGGAGCGTCATACAGTGAGCAGACTTATTGGAGCCCCTCCTGGTTACGTCGGTTTTGACCAAGGTGGATTATTAACTGATGGAGTCGATCAAAATCCTCATTGTGTATTGTTATTGGATGAAATTGAAAAAGCCCACTATGATTTATTCAATATTCTTTTACAAGTTATGGATTATGGAAAACTAACCGATCATAATGGTAAGACTATAGATTTCAGAAACGTTATATTAATTATGACAACTAACGCTGGTGCAATTGATGTATCTAAAAACAAAATTGGCTTTAATGCAAAAAGATCTAACGACGATAGTAGTGATGCAATAAATAGAATTTTTTCACCAGAATTTAGAAATCGTATAGACTCAATTATTCATTTTAATCATTTATCTAAAAATATTGTACTTTCGATAGTAGATAAATTTATTATAGAAATTGAAGCTCAACTAGAAGATAAAGGAGTTTCATTATCGATCAATAAAGAAGCAAAAGAGTTTCTCGCTGAAGAGGGTTATGATGAAGTGTATGGTGCTAGAGAATTAGGTAGAGTAATACAAGAAAAAGTTAAAAAACCGATGGCTGAAGAACTTATTTTTGGTAAACTAGCTAAAGGTGGTCATGTTGAAATTACATGTAAAGATAAAAAAATTAACTTTGAATTTTCTAATAAACAAGAAGTAAAAAAAGAATTAGCCTAATTTTTGAAAGGAAGATAATCTTCTAATTTTTCTTTTTGGTTATCAATAAGCTGACTTTCATTATCAAGAAAATTTTGAATAGCTTTACTAAATTCTTGATCTTTAATCCAATGGGCACTCCATGTTTTTGTAGGCGCATAACCTCTTTGTAATTTATGCTCACCTTGAGCGCCTGCTTCTACAATTTGAATCTTATTTTGAATTGCATATTCAATTGCTTGATAATAACAGAGTTCGAAATGTAAAAATGGTACTTCATATTTTGATCCCCATAATCTTCCATACAAATGAGTTTTACTTAGAAAATTAATTGCAGACGCAACCATTTTATCTTCTTGATAAGCCATTATAAGCAATATTTTATTTTTAAAATTCTGTAGTATTTCAAAGAAAAATTCTTTAGTTAAATAAGTAGAACCCCATTTTCTTCCTGTTGTATCCAAATAACAATCATAAAAAAAATTTATATGCTCTTCTTTAATATCATCTCCATTAAGTAATTTTACAGTTAAATTATTATTTTCAATACATTGTCTTTCTCGTCTAATAATTTTTCTTTTTCTTGAGGATAAGTCATTTAAGAATTCATTAAAATTTTTGTATTCATTATTGTTCCAATGAAATTGTATTCCTGATCTAACCATAATATTATCAATACCATTCCAATTTGATGCATCATTGATAAAATTAAAATGGAGAGAAGAAACATTTATTTTTTTTGCCTCTTGAATAATATTATTAATTACCTGAACTTGCTTCCTTTTTTTATCTTTTACTGATTTGTTTAAAACAATTCTATCACCTGTTACTGGCGTAAATGGTATAGCAGATTGAAGTTTTGGATAATAGTTTATTCCATATCGATGATAAGCATCAGCCCAGGAATGATCAAAAATATATTCTCCAAAAGAATGGTTCTTTATATAAAGAGGACATAATGAGATAATTTTATCATTTTCTTGTTCAATATAATGATAAGGTTGCCAACCTGTTTTGGTATTTGCACTATTACTTTTTTCTAAAGCGTGAAGAAATTCATATTGTAAGAATGGATGATCATTTCCAACACATTCATTCCATTCAGAACTTTTAATGTTACTGAGCGAAGAGCAAAAAAAATGTTCACTCATTTTGAGTATGCTATTTAATTTTAATTATTGCGTCTATTTCAACAGAAATATTGAGTGGAAGAGCATTTGATCCAACTGCGAACCGTGCATGTCTTCCTTTATCACCAAATATACTAACTAATAAATCTGATGCTCCATTTATGATTTTAGGTTGATCAGTAAAGTTATCATTACAATTAACAAAACCCCCAAGTTTCAAAAAGGTATCTAATCTATCCCAATCACCATTTATTGATGTTTTTAGAGCTGCGATAATGTTAATGCAGCAAATTTCAGCGGCTTTTATTCCTTCTTCTTCAGAAATATCTACACCAACTTTTCCACTATACAAAATTTTACCATCTATTACAGGTCCTTGACCTGATACATAAACGGTACTATCTGAAACTTTATAAGGAACGTAATTTGCAAGTGGTGTTGGCATATCAGGAATATTTAAATCTAATTTCTTGATATTCTCTTCAAAGATGTGCATTAGATATATATATAAAACAATTTGGGTGAAGGTAAAGAAAACAAATATGATTAAATTTAAAAAACTATTTATTTTCATCTTCATTTTCTCAATATTTTTAAAAGGAGAGATTTTAATGGCTGATGAAAAAAAAGATATTATCCATATGACACTTAAAGATGGAATTGTTGTAATAGAGACAAAACCAGATGTAGCGCCAAAACATGTTAAACAAATCAAGCAACTTATAGAAGAAGGACAGTATAATGGGGTTGTTTTTCATAGAGTTATAGATGGGTTTATGGCTCAGACAGGAGATGTAGAATTTGGGAATTCAAGTAATGATAGCTTTAACTTATCAAGGGCTGGTACAGGTGGATCAAAACTTCCTGATATAGAGGCTGAATTTTCTTCAGAAAATCATGGAAGAGGGGCAGTGTCAATGGCAAGAGCACAAAACCCAAATAGTGCTAACAGTCAATTTTTTATTTGTTTTAATGACTGCTCTTTTCTAGATGGTCAATATACTGTTTGGGCTCAAGTTACCGAAGGTATGGAATATGTAGATAATATCACAAGAGGTGAACCACCTGCAGATCCAGATAAAATAATTAAAATGGAGATTATTAAATAATTAAATGTTTGTAGCTGACTTGCATAATGATCTTGTGCAAAGAGTTATCGAAGGTGAAGATGTTACAAAACTTACTTCCCATGGGCATACGGACATACCAAGATTATTAAAATCTGAAATTGATTTAGAAATTTTAATTATTTGGGTTTCAAGTAATTCTAAAGAACCAAATTTTTTTAAAAGAGCTGATAAAATGTATGATGAGATTGAAAGATTTTCATCACACGAAGAAATTGTCATTCCAAAAAAACTCTCAGACATAAATGAGGCGATTAATAACAATAAGTTAATGCTTCCCATTTCAATGGAAGGTGGAGAAGGTTTAGAAAATGATATTAATAATTTATATCATTTTATTGAAAGAGGTCTTTTCTATTTCGGCCCAACTTGGAATCATTCTTTGGAATGGGTTTCATCAAATTATGATGAGACATACAATTCTTCAAAACTTAAAAGTCATGGTTTAAACGAATTTGGAAAAGAAGTTATTTCTATTTGCCAAGATAATAACGTGCTAATTGATGTTTCGCACATTGGAGAGAAAAGTTTTTGGGATATTGCATCAATAAGTACCAAACCTTTTATAGCCTCACATTCTAGCGTGTATAATTTATGTCCTCATTTTCGTAATTTAAAAGATGATCAAATTGAAGCAATCAAAAAAGTAAAAGGTTTGATTGGTCTTAATCCATATCCTTTTTTTATTGATAAATCTTTTAAAGAAAGAGAAACTAAAGAAAGAAAAAAATATCTTGATGAATTAAATTCTATTGAAAGAAAATATTCTAACAAAACTTCTCAGTGGATAGCAAAACAACATTTTCTTCAAAAAAAATTATCAGATATATGTCCAAGTATAGAAGTATTTGTTGATCATATTGAGTATGTAATAAATAAAATAGGTATTGATTATGTTGGAGTAGGTAGTGATTATGACGGCCTTGATTGTTTGCCAAATAAATGGAATGATTGTTTAGATCACATGATAATTCAAGAAAGTTTAGAAGAAAGAGGATATAAAAATTCTGAAATTGAAAAAATAATGGGTAAAAATAT
>CACNUO010000025.1 GCA_902623585.1 uncultured Alphaproteobacteria bacterium
TTAGAAAATTCTTCATCATCTAATTTTATAATATTTTGAAGTTTAATATCTATTTCATTATATTTATGAGGATCTACTTTATAGATATCATCTAATTTATCTAACTGATCTTTAACACCACCATAGTTAAAGGCTAGTACCTTTTTTTTCATTATTAAAGCTTCGCTTATAGTTCTTCCAAACCCTTCAGCTTGTAAAGGAAAAGAGGTAATAATTGATGACAGGTAATATAAAGTTTTCAAATCATCTCTTAGTAGATTGCCTATAATCTTACATTTATGACCAATGTTAAGACTTTGAATTTTATTTTGTAGTTTCTCTGTATAAGATTGATTTTTTGTATCACCTGCAAAATAAAGTAAAAAATTATCATTTTGCATCTTGTTAAATATATCTAAAAACTCAATTTGACCTTTCCAGTTTGTTAGCCTTGCAGGATATAGAATAATATTTTTTGAGGTATCAATTTGATACTTATTTATTATATTTTCTATTTGAGAATCTAAAATTGGTTTTTCAAAATATTTAACATCAACTCCTCTATTAATCACTTTAATTTTATTTGAATCCAAATTGTATTTTTTACTAATTTCATTTTTTACATAATTTGAAATCGCAACAATCTGATCAACTTTAGATAATTGCTTATTATAGATTTTTTTAAAATAAAAATTACCACTATATACATTATGAAATGTAGATATTGTTTTGAAGCTTCTATTTTTTATAAAACTTAAAATCCATGCTGGTGCTCTTGATCGTACATGAACAACATTAATATTTTGATTGAAAATTAATTTTTTTAATTGATTAGCAATTAATGGATAAATAAAAAAATTTTTTGAGTTAACTGGTAATTGAAAATGATCAGTATAATTTTTATCAATTTCCTTAATTAAACGCCCTCCATTTGAAATAATATTATTTTTTATATTTAATTCAGATAAATAATTTGAGACTTCAATAGTGCCTCTTTCGACACCACCAGAATCTAAAGAGGGAAGAATTTGAGCGACATTAAATGATGACATTTTATTAAAATATAAGTATTTGTATCAAAGATGCCTTACTTTATTAATAAGAAAAAAGAAAGAATTCGCTATAAATCTATAACGGGTAAGGGGCCTGGTATCATCTTTATCCATGGCCTTAACTCAGATATGAGTGGTCAAAAAGCTTTGTCTTTAGAAAGGTTTGCCCGAAAAAATAAATTGCGGTTTATCCGTTTTGAATGCCGTGGTCATGGTAAATCTGATGGAAAATTTGAAGATTTTACAATTTCAGATTGGAAGAAAGACTTAATTGATATCATTGATAATATTGCCAAAGGACCGCAAATTCTGGTTGGTAGCAGTATGGGTGGATGGTTAATGTTTTTAGCTGCCAAAGCAAGACCAAAAAGAATTGCTGGATTAATTGGCCTAGCGGCAGCACCTGATTATATCGATGGGTTTTACAAAAAACTCCCTTTAAAAAAAAAACAAGAAATGAAGAAAAAAGGAATTATTAAATATTCCTCCTACGGGTTTAGTTATCTTATAAAAAAGAAATACATTGTTGAAGGTAGAAAAAATAAAATTTTAAATAAAGAATTCAAATGGAATAAGCCCTTAATTTTAATTCAAGGACTAAAAGATAATGTTGTCACTCCAGATGTTCCTGAAAAAATAGTAAAAAAAATTAAAGGTAATCAAATCCAAATAAGATTATTAAAAAATAGTGATCATCGATTATCCGATCCATTTGATTTAAAAATAATGAATGATTCTATTCAATCAATTATAAAAAACTAAGCTGATTTTTCTTCTTGAATTAATACAGGTTGATCAAATTTATTGATCATTTCTTTTGGTACAATCTGCCAGAAGAGTAATTTCTCATTTTCCCAATTTTCAAGTAAATTTTTTGCGTACATTGAATTTGTCTGCTTGATATGTTCTTCGATTTTTTGATGTAAAACTTTTTCCCAATAATTTGTCATTTGTTGTTGATAGAAAATATCTTCAAGATTAATTCGAAGTGGTAGAGTTCCTTCTTTATCGTACACAAATGCCATACCTCCAGTCATTCCAGCTCCAAAATTATTTCCTACTTCACCAAGAATAACTGCGCTTCCTCCAGTCATATATTCACATCCATTATCACCACATCCTTCAATAACAGCATGTGCGCCAGAGTTTCTAACAGCAAATCTATCACCAGCAGTTCCGGCTGCAAAAAGTTTACCACGTGTTGCTCCATATAGGACAGTATTCCCTATGATAACATTTTTGTTTGTTTTTAGTTGTGAAGATGAGCTTGGTTGAATAACAATTTTACCCCCTGATAATCCTTTTGCAACATAATCGTTAGCATCACCAAAAACTTTAAGAGTAGTTCCTTGCACACTCCATGCTCCAAAAGATTGACCAGCAGAACCATGAAAATTAACAGTAAAGAAATCCTCTGGAAGAGAACTCATTCCTTTAGTAGTAGTAATTTCTGATGCAAGTCTTGTGCCAATAGCTCTATCAGTATTTTTGATATTATAGTTTAGTTCAATTTTTTGATCTGTTTCAAAGAAAGACTTAGCATCCTCTATGATTTTAATATCAAGACTATCGCTAACTTTGTTAATTGTGTTTTTCTTTATATCAAACTCTCCAACTGATGAATCAATGGTTTGAATAATTGGATTTAAATCTAAATCATCAAGATCTGAACTTCCTCTACTGACTTGATATAAAAGATCAGATCTTCCAACTACTTCATCAAGAGAAGAAAAGCCTAGTGATCCTAATATTTCTCTTACTTCATCAGCAATAAAACTAAAAAGGTTAATTACTTTTTCTGGTGTACCGGTAAATTTTTCTCTAAGTTTTTCATCCTGAGAGCAAACTCCGACGGGGCAAGTATTTGAATGACATTGTCTAACCATGATACATCCCATAGCAACTAAACTTGCTGTCCCAATTCCATATTCTTCTGCCCCAAGCATAGCCGCAATAACAATATCTTTTCCTGTTTTCAAACCTCCGTCAGTTCTAAGAACAACTTTATCCCTTAAGTTATTTAGAGATAGAACTTGATGTACTTCACTTAATCCAAGTTCCCAAGGAAGTCCTGCATACTTAATACTTGTTTGTGGACTTGCTCCAGTTCCACCATTGTGACCTGATATGAGTATCGTATCAGCTTTTGCTTTTGCAACACCAGCTGCGACTGTCCCAATCCCTGACTGAGCGACTAACTTAACGCATACTTTAGCTCGTGGATTTATTTGTTTCAAATCGTAAATCAGCTGAGCTAGATCTTCGATAGAATAAATATCATGATGAGGAGGAGGACTAATAAGCGTCACACCTTCAGTTGAATGTCTTAGTTTAGCAATTAATTCTGTAACTTTTCCTCCTGGCAATTGTCCGCCCTCACCAGGTTTTGCACCTTGTGCAACTTTAATTTCAATTTCTTCACAATTATTTAAATACTCCGCTGTTACACCAAATCGTCCACTTGCAATTTGTTTAATTTTTGATGATGCGTTATCTCCATTTGGCTTAGGTTTAAATCTAATTGGATCTTCACCACCTTCACCTGAATCTGATTTAGCTCCTATCCTATTCATTGCTACAGAAAGAGTTTCGTGCGCTTCTGGACTTAACGCTCCAAGTGATATTCCTGGGGCAACTAGTCTTTTTCTAATTTCTTGAGAAGGTTCTACTGTGTTTGAGTTATTTTTATCGTGATTTTTTTTGAAGTCTAAAAGATCACGAATATTTATAGGATCCATTTCATCAATCATCGAAGAATATTTCTTAAATAAAGAATAATTATTAGAAGTTACTGCAGTTTGAAGCATGTGAATTGATCTTGCTTCAAAAGCATGTTTTTCACCTCCAAATCTGTAGCGATAGTTTCCTCCAATCGGTAGTGTAATAACGCTTTCTTCATAAGCGTTATCATGAGCTAATCTTGATCTTCTTTCAATACCGCTGATTCCGATACCAGATATTTTAGAACTCATAGAAGGGAAATATTTACTCATTAAATTTCTACTAAGTCCAATCGCTTCAAAATTACAACCACCTCGATATGAATTAATTACTGATATTCCCATCTTACTCATAGTCTTAAGCAAACCATTATTTATAGAATTAATGAATCTTTCTACACATTCTTCGTATGAGAGATTTTTGAATAATCCTTTTTTATGTCTTTCTGCTATAGCTTGTTGTGCCATATATGCATTCACACTTGTTGCTCCTACTCCGATAAGCACTGCAAAATATTGTACATCTAAACATTCTGCAGATTGAACATTTAAAGAAATAAAAGTTCGAAGATTTTGTTTAATTAAATGATGATGAACAGAACTTGTGACTAATATCATAGGAAGAGCTATTCTTGTTTTAGACATTTCTTTGTCACTTAAAATTATATGAACATACCCTTCTCTAACGGCTTGTTCAGCTTCTCGGTTTATTCTTGCAATTTCTGTCTCAAAATTATTTTCAGGATTTGTTTTATCCATTGTAGTGTCAATGATCTTCACAGAATCTTTCATATACCTACGCATAGATTTAAATTGCTCAATTGAAAGAACAGGAGAGTTCAATTGTAAATGATCACATTGATCTTCATCTTCATCAAGAATATTACTTAAGTTTCCGATCCTCGTTCGAAGACTCATAACAACTCTTTCTCTTAATGAATCAATTGGTGGGTTTGTAACTTGACTAAAATTTTGTCTAAAAAAGTGATGTAGTCCTCTATATTTATTTGAAAGTACAGCTAACGGAGTATCATCTCCCATCGATCCCGTTGCTTCTTTTTTTTCAGCAATCATTGGATGAAGTATTAATTCGATGTCTTCTACTGACCAGGCAAAGCATGCCATTCTTTTTCGTAGATCTCCAGAGTCTAAATCTCTAAATTCCTCATCAACAGATTGAACAAGTTTATCAATATACGTAATTTTTTTAGTCCAATCACCAAATGGTTTAGTTTCTGCCAAATACTTTTTTATCTCATGATCTTTAAAAAATTTTTTCTCTTTAAAATTGACTGCTATTAATTGACCTGGTCCTACCCTACCTCTTTCTACTATTTCATTATCTTTAATATCAACCATTCCAGTTTCAGAACCCGCAATAAGAAGATTTTTTGTCAGTGTATATCTTATAGGTCTAAGGCCATTTCGATCCATTCCAGCAATAGCCCAATCACCGTAGGCGCCACATATTGCTGCTGGACCATCCCATGGCTCCATAACTGCTCCACCATAAGCGTATAAATCTTTTATTTTTTTTGGAAAATCTCTTCTATGGGACCAAGCTTCTGGAATTGTTATTATTTTAGCCATAGGTAAAGAGCGATTAGCTTTGACTAATAACTCTATTGTTGAATCTAATGCAGCAGAGTCAGACGCTTTAGAATCAATTATAGGTTTTAAATCCTCTACATTATTGCCAAAATTTTTATGTTCCATTCTTGGCTCATGAGCAGCCATCCAATTTTTATTACCTTTAAGTGTATTTATTTCACCATTATGCGCAATCACTCTAAAAGGCTGTGCTAAAGACCATGTAGGAAATGTATTAGTTGAATAACGCTGGTGATAAACTGCATATCTAGAAATAAAATTCTCATTTTGGATGTCTGGATAGAAATTGGAAAGCTGTTCTGCTAAAAACATACCTTTATAAACAATAGACTGACAAGATAGTGAGCAAATATAAAAGTCTGAAATATTTTGATTTCTAATTTCTTTTTCTATTCTTTTTCTAATTATATAAAGTTTATTATCAAATTGTTTTTCATCTTTTAGTTCTTCATTACAAATTAGTATTTGTTCTATTTCAGGCCTTGTTGCTTTTGCTTTATCACCAATAATCGATGAATTAATTGGAACGTGTCTCCAACCATATATTTTCAAACCTTCTTTAATTATTTCAGATTCAACAATTGTACGAGCATTTTCTTGAGCAGCAAAATCTGTACGTGGTAAAAAAATCATGCCAACTCCGAAAGGTAAATCATTAGGAGTGTGACCCGTTCTTTCTATTTGTTGAGTAAAAAAATTCTTTGGTATGGATAACTGTATTCCTGCACCATCACCTGTTTTACCATCAGCATCAACTGCTCCCCGGTGATACAAAACTCTTAAAGCTTGAACTCCTAACTCGACTATTTCTCTTGTCTCCGATCCATCTAAAGATGCTATTAATCCAACACCACATGATGAATGTTCATCTTGTTCATTATAAACGTGATTTTCTTCTAAGAATTTTTTATCCTTTTTGTACTTTTCAATAAAGTGATTAGGCATTTACTGCTTTCTTATTAATATTATTTTGATCGGAAAATTTGTTTTCTAAATATTTATTAATATTATTTGCTGCATCACGACCATCTTTGATTCCCCAAACAACTAAACTTGCACCTCGAACAATATCTCCAGCAGCAAATACTCCATCGATTGATGTCATCATATTTTTATAATTAATTTTTAATGTACCCCATCTTGTAACTGTCAGGTTGTAATGATCAAAAAGCTTTGGTAAATCTTCAGGTTCAAAACCCAAAGCTTCTATAGCTAAATCAACATCTAGGTCTTTTTCCGTACCTTCTTTTGGCTCTGGCTTTCTTCTACCTGACTCATCAGGTTCTCCAAGTTGCATTAAAACGGTTCTGACATTTTTCAATGATCCGTTTCCTGAATATTCAGTTGGTAAAGTCAACCATTGAAAATCGACGCCCTCTTCTATTGCATTTTGAACTTCTCTTTGCGAACCAGGCATGTTTGTCTTATCACGTCTGTAAAGACACTTAACAGATTTTGCTCCTTGTCTTACAGCTGTTCTAACGCAATCCATAGCGGTATCACCGCCGCCAATGACAACTACATTTTTTCCATTTGCGTTTAATCTTCCATTTGTAAAATCTTCTACTTTATCTTTTAAACCAGTTTTGTTACTTGCTATTAGAAAATCTAAAGCTGGTACAACATTATTAAAATTAGATGTATTTAGATTAATTTCTCTAAATTTGTAAACCCCGGTTGCTATAAGAACCGCATCATGCTTAATTTTAATTTCATCAAACGTAATATCTTTGCCAATATCGCAGTTTAGTTCAAACTTAATTCCACTTTCTTTAAGTCGATTTGTTCTTCTTATAACAATATCTTTTTCTAGTTTAAAATTTGGAATACCATAGATTAAAAGTCCACCTGGTCTGTCGTAGCGATCATAGATTGTAACTTGAAATCCTTTTTTACGCAGTTCTTCTGCTGCAGCTAATCCAGCAGGGCCAGAACCAATAATTCCGACGCTTTGGTTTCTTTCTTTAACTGGTTCTATATTTTTAACCCAACCTTCTTCCCAAGCTTTATCCGTAATATATTTCTCTATCGATCCTATAGTAACAGTACCGTGGCCAGATTGTTCAATTACACAGTTACCTTCACACAAACGATCTTGAGGACAAATACGACCGCAAATTTCAGGCATGTTATTTGTAGAGCTGGAAATTTCAAATGCCTCCTGCATTCTATCCTCTGCAGTAAGCTTTAACCAATCTGGAATATTATTGTGTAACGGACAGTGAACTTGACAGAAAGGCACTCCACATTGAGAGCATCTAGAAGCTTGTTCTTCAGCCTTTTGCGAGGCATATTTAGCATAAATTTCATCAAATGAATTGACTCTTTCTTTAGCAGATATTTTACTAGGATTTTCCTTATTTATTTTTGTAAATTTTAGCATTTAGTTATCATTTGTTTACTATTTTATCTAGATCGATCCAAATACACATTTAAGATGAAAAAAGAAACAATAATTTTGTAATAATAGTACCACTTATGTACTAAAACTAAGAAAAACGTTAATTTACAACAATATTTTTAAGTATTTGTAGAGTGTCCTGTGGATTAATATCAAGATTTTGGAATGATTTATCAACATTTACAATAAGATTATCTTTTTCAAATAATGTTAACTGTTCTGAAGTTAGAGGAGAAAAAGGTGTTTTTTCAGCAATATTTATCATAGGCTTCATTAATGCCATAGGAACAGGAACAAAAACTCTTGTCTTCTTTAAATATTCAGAAATTTGATTAAAAAACTCTTTGTAAGAATAAATTCTGGGACCCGCAAGCTCGTAAATATTTTTCCCATTAATCTTTGAATTAATTATTTCATCAACAGCTAGAGATACATCATCAATAAATACTGGTTGGAATTTTGTTGAACCATCTCCAAAAAGTGGGACAAAAAATGAAGCTTTAAATATTGGCAAAAGTCTTTTCAAGAAAATATCACCACCGCCTATAATAACTCCTGGCCTAATAATAATTGCATTATCTAATTGTTTAAAAGCTTCCTTTTCAGATTTATGCACTGCATTACTTCGTGTTGAATTTTTATCAATATCTACACCAAGACCAGAAAAAAGAATGAATTGTTTTAATTCCTTACTAGATTTTAAAATTCTAATAAGTTTCTGGTTAAACTTAAATATAGTATTATTAAAATCACCTTTCTTTTGATCGTATGTAGTTTTTAAATTAATGCATACGTTGGTATTATTTAAAACAGATTTAAGCCTTTTGTCTTCTAATGAAGAATAACGAAATGGAATTACCTGTCCTGTTACACCTAAAAGTCGGATTTTAGCTTCTTGTACAGATCTTTGATATGGGACAATGATTTTATGGCCATTTTTAGTAAGACGTCTTATTAAATGTTTACCTACAAAACCTGCACCTCCAAAAATTACTATTGATTTCATGACCTTTAATTAAATAAGTGATATAGAGGAAAAATATAAATTATACAGGTAATAAAATCAAAATGAAAATAAATCTCTATAAAGGTGATCTTCCAGCAAGTTTTAAAGCCACTAATATTATTGCATTGGATAGCGAAACAATGGGACTAAATCCTAAAAGAGATAAATTATGTTTAGTACAAATTTCTAATGGAGACGAAGTTTGTCATCTAGTAAAAATTGACTTATCTACTGAAAAACCTCTAAATTTAATTAACATTCTTAAGAATAATAAAATTCAAAAAATTTTTCATTATGCTAGATTTGACGTAGCTGTATTAAAACATAACTTTAAAATTAATATTAAAAATATTTATTGTACTAAAATTGCATCAAAGTTAGTTAGAACTTATACTGATAAACATGGATACAAAGATCTTTGTAGTGAATTATTAAGAAAATCAATTTCAAAAACTGAACAGTCTTCTGATTGGGGTGGAGAATTGACTAAAGAACAACAAAAATATGCTGCTACAGATGTTTTATATTTACATAAATTAAAAGATAAGCTTGATATGATGTTATTAAGAGAAAAAAGAACTAAACTAGCTAAAGCCTGTTTTGATTTCATCCAGTATAGAACCGATTTAGATATTAATGGTTGGTCTGAACAAGATATATTTAAACATTAATGAGAAATAATAAAAAAATAATTAATAGTGCAAATAGAGCATTAGCAAGAGAAATAAGTAGTATAAAAAATTTAAAATCTACTTTTAATAGTAGTTTTTGCAACGCTGTAAATTTAATATTTAATACAAAAGGTAAGGTTGTAATTACTGGGGTTGGTAAGAGTGCACACATAGGTAATAAAGTATCAGCAACTCTGACATCAACTGGGACACCTTCTTATTTTGTACATGCAACAGAGGCGAGTCACGGTGATTTAGGAAGTATAAAAAAAGATGATTGCGTAATAGCAATTTCTAACTCAGGTGAAACATCAGAGCTAAATAATATAATTCAGTTCACTAAAAGATTTAATATAAAACTTATTAGCATAACAAGTAACTCTAAAAGTATACTTCATAAGAATGCTACTGTTGGTATATTATATAAGAAACCAATTGAAGCTTGTCCTCTAAATCTAGCGCCCACAAGTTCAACTTCAATGTCTATGATCATTGGAGACTGTATAGCTATTGCATTATTAGAGTTAAGAGGTTTTAAAAGTAATGAATTTAAAAGTCTTCATCCTGGAGGTAATCTTGGTAAAGATTTAAAAAATTTAAGTGAAGTTATGCATTCAAAAAAAGAATTACCTCTAGCAAAATTAGAGGAAAAAATGTCAAAAGCTTTAATTACTATGACCAAGAAAAGTTTTGGTTGTATTGGTGTAATTAACAAAAATGAACAAATTGTTGGAATAATCACTGATGGTGATCTGAGAAGAAAATTAAATTCAAAATTTTTTGAAAAAAAAGCTTCTGAAATAATGACAAAAAATCCAACCTTAGCAAATAAAAATATGTTAGTTGGAGAAGCAATAAATCTAATGAATACAAAAAAAATAACTAGTTTGTTTATTTGTGATAAAAAAAGACCATTGGGAATAGTTCATATTCATGATTTATTGAGATTGACGAGTTAATTTGAATTTTTTTTTACACATAAATAAAAAAATTATAATTTTTTTTGGTCTAATTATAGTTTTTTCTTTTTTAATAATAATATTCTCTAAACAAATTAATATAAAAAATATTGATTTAAAAGTTTCTGAAAAAATCTTATCAAATGTAGATATTGCTGAACCAAAGTTTGCCATAAGCAATGACTCAAGAAAAATTTATATAACAGCAAAAGAGGGTAATTTTTTGAATAAAGATGAAATTTTGTTAGATAAAAATGTCAAATTTAAATCAAATGACTTTAGCATTGAAACTGAAAAGGTAATTTTTAATAGAAATAAACAAACTGCTGAAAGTAAAACAAAATCCCTATTCACATCAAAAAATACTACTATATCTTCAGATGGTTTTAATATCTATGATAATGGAAATAAAATAATGTTTTATGGAAATTCTTTAATAGTTTTAAAATGAGATTAGTTTTTAGCATAACCATAATAATTTTATTTTCTTTCAACATCATAGCGAGAGAAATAGGTGAAACAGAAATTACAACAGAAGATGGAATTGAGGTCTTTCAGGATGAAAAGTATTATTTATTAAAAAAAAATGTAAAAATCTTATCTGATAATTTTAACTTAAATGCAAAAGATGTAAAAATAAATTTTGATAAAAGTCTTTATGATATTACTGAACTAAATGCAAAAGGGGAAGTAAATTTTGTTTCTCCAAAGTTTGGATTAAATAGTAAAAGTGAAACTTTAAAGTTTGAAGTTATATCAGAAAAACTTAGAGTAGACGGAAAAAATTCAGAATTAATTACTAAAGATATCGAAATGTATTCGGATGGGTTTATAGAAGTCAATAATCTAAATGGTGATTTTAAATTAGAAGGTCTAAATTCTAAATTGATCAATGAGAGTATATTTATTAAAGCTGAAAAAATTGAAGGTATCTTTTCAAATATTGAAAATCAAAAAGAAATTACTTTCTTAAATGTCATTGATAAAAAAATATCATACGTTAAAAATAATAATACTGAAATGTATGCAAAAAAAATAAATTTTGACAACAAGACTTCAATTATAGAACTTATAGATAATGTTGTTATAATACGTAATGGTGAAAAAATAATAGGAGACTATGGAACTCTTGATACTAAAAATAATTCATATAAAATTAAATCAAATAACGATACAAAAGTTAAAGTAGTAATTCAAAACAATGAATAATAAATTTAATGTTCTTGATGATGGACTGTTAATAAATAAAGTTTCAAAAACTTATGGAAATAAGAAAGTCGTAAGAGATATTAGTATATCAATTAACAGAAGAGAGGTAGTAGGATTATTAGGCCCTAATGGTGCTGGAAAAACAACAACCTTTTATATAATTGTTGGATTAGTAAAACCTGATACTGGGAGTATTATATTAGATAAATTGGATGTTTCTAACCTTCCTATTTATCTTAGAGGTAAGCTTGGTATAAGTTATCTTCCTCAAGAAGCATCAATTTTTAGAGGTATGAGTGTGGAAGACAATTTATTATCTATAATTGAAATAAAAGAAAAAGATAAAAATAAGCAAAATATTATTTTACAGAATTTACTTAACGAATTTGATATTAACCATGTTCGAAAATCAAAATCTGTTGTACTTTCTGGTGGAGAGAGAAGAAGATTAGAAATTGCAAGAACATTAGCAACAAATCCTAAATATCTATTATTAGATGAACCTCTTACAGGTATTGACCCTGTATCAATAGAAGAAATTAAAACTATCATAAAAAAATTAAAGGAAAGAAATATAGGTATTTTGATAACTGATCATAATGTAAGAGAAACACTAAAAATTGTTGACAAAGTTTATATTGTTAATGAAGGCGCAATATTTTATTCAGGTGATCCATTATCTGCAGTTAATGATGAAAGAATTAAGAAGTTTTATTTAGGCTCTAGCTTTAAATTATAGAATGATAAGCAACTCAATAACGAATGGTATAAACGGGAATGCTAATGTTCCTGGAGATAAATCAATATCTCATAGATCAATAATAATTCCATCAATTTCAAATGGTGTAAGTGAAATAAGTAATATTCTTAGATCAGAAGATGTTTTGCATACTCTTAATGCATTTAAAGCAATGGGTGTAAAAGTAGAAGAAAATAATAATAAGCTTATAATTTTTGGGAAGGGTTTAAATTCATTGAAAAAACCAAAAGGAAAAATCTATCTTGGTAATTCTGGCACTAGTGCTAGATTACTAACTGGCCTTTTATCATCCCAAAAATTTGACACTATCTTGACAGGTGATAAGTCTTTATCAAACAGACCTATGAGGAGAATATCAGATCCGTTGAGTAAAATGAATGCAAAGATAAATAGTTCAAATGGTAAGTTACCATTAAAAATTGCAGGTTCAGAATTAACAAGTACTAAAATTGATTTAGATATTCCATCAGCACAAATTAAATCTGGAGTATTATTAGCAAGTTTAAATACAAAAGGGGAAACAATAATAATTGAAAATAAAATTACGAGAGACCACACCGAAATTATGCTAGAATCATTTGGAGCACAAATTGATGTTAGAAAAAAAAATAATAATAAATTAATCAAAATAATTGGAAAAAAAGAACTAGTTTCTAAAAATATTGATGTGCCAAATGATCTTTCTAGTAGTGCTTTTTTTATTGTTTCAGCATTGATTAACAATAACTCTAAAGTAGTGCTTAAAAATATTAACAATAATCCAACAAGAAATGGGTTATTAATTGCTTTAGAAAAAATGGGAGCAAAAATAAAACTACTTAATAAAAGAATAAGTAACAATGAAAATATTTGTGATATTGAAGTCTTATCAAGTAATTTAAATGGTTGTGAACTTGGTCCAGAAATTGCAGATTTAATGATAGATGAATATCCAATTCTTGCAGTTGCAGCATCATTTGCTAGCACACCAAGTATATTTCGTGGGTTAAAAGAATTAAGAGTAAAAGAAAGTGATAGACTAAAACTAATCATGTTAAACTTACAAAAATGTGGCGTGAATTGTAAAACTGAAAATGATGATTTGTTTATTTATCCATCTAAAAATTATGAAATTAATTCTAATATAATTCAAACAGATTTTGATCACAGAATTGCAATGGCTTTTTGTATTATGGCAACAAGAATAGGGCCTTTAAGAATTAGTGACTCTGAGTCAATCAATACAAGTTTCCCTAATTTTAAAAGCGAATTAAATAAATTAGGCGGAAGTATTATTTGAAAAATATAATAATAACTGTAGATGGACCTGCAGCTTCAGGTAAGGAAAAAATTTCTAAATATATTAGCAAAAAATGGCAATTGAAGCATCTTGACTCAGGAATTCTTTATAGAAGGCTAGCACTAATTTTTTTAAAAGATAAAATAAATATTAATAATATTAATGAAATTAAAAAAAAATTAAGAAAAATTAATAGTATTTCGTTTCGAAAAAGTAATAAAATTAGAACTCAAGAAATTTCTAATTTAGCTTCAATAATTGCAGTTAATAAATGCGTAAGAGAATTTATAAATAATATGCAATACAATTTTGTTAAAAAAAATAAAAATTCTCGTGGTTTTGTTATTGATGGAAGAGATATAGGATCAGTTGTTTTTAAAAATGCTGATTTAAAACTATATATTGTTGTAAATTCTGAAATAAGGGCAAAAAGAAGATATAAACAGTTGATTGATAGTGGCGAAAAGTCTATATACCCACAAATTTTGAAGGATATTAAATTGAGAGATAAAAAAGATAAAACTAGAATTAATTCACCTTTAGTAATTCCTAAAGATGCACATTTTATTAATAATGAAAGTACATTTAAGGAAACAACTAATCAAATAAATAGATTATTAAAGAAACTATAGTATGAGCCAAGGTTTGAATAATAAAATATCTAATTCTCAATACGACATTTTAATCAATGATTATTCTAAAAATTCCTCTGCAAAAGAAAAAAGTATTACATCAGGAAAAATAGTATCTATTGAAAATGATATTGTTACTATTGATGTTGGTTTAAAAAGTGAGGGTCGTGTTCCTTTAAGTGAATTTTCTAGACCCGGTCAAACTTCTGAAATACAAGTTGGAGACGCAATTGAAGTTTTTATTGAAAACGTTGATAACGCAAATGGTGAAACGTTGTTATCAAGAGAAAAGGCTGTAAAGCAAAAAGCGTGGCAAAACTTACAAGAGAGTTTTAATGAAAACAAAGTTGTAACTGGAATTCCATTTAATAGAGTTAAAGGTGGTATGAGTGTAGATTTAGACGGTGTTGTAGCTTTTCTTCCGGGCAGCCAGATTGAAACTAGACAAATAATAAAAGATACTAAAGAATTATTAAATAAACCTCTTGAGCTACTTATTTTGAAGATGGATAAATATAGAGGTAATATTGTTGTTTCAAGAAAAGCAATTACGGAAAATGAATTAAAAGAACAAAGATCTGAACTTCTGAAAAATATAAAAGAGGGATCAATTATTGAAGGCAAAGTTAAGAATATCACTGACTATGGTGCTTTTATTGACCTTGGGGGAATAGATGGACTTGTTCATGTTACAGATTTATCTTGGACAAAAATAAATAACCCATCAGAAGTACTTCAACTAAATAC
>CACNUO010000026.1 GCA_902623585.1 uncultured Alphaproteobacteria bacterium
AGAATAGATTTATGGGAGAAACAGGATTTTTTAAGTATTTTAAAAAAACATCAAAAGTCATTAAAAATCAATAAAATTTCAAGACCATTAAATTATCTACCTTTGAACAATGATTTCAAAAATAAAATAAAAATAAAAATTGTTTTATTACAAAAATATTAAAATTTAGGCTTTTTAATTAAAAAATTTGAGCCAAAACCGAGAATCGGGTATTTATTACTTAGGTTTATTTTCTATCCATAAACCAATGATGAAAAGAAGGGATATTCGCCGTGTCCCTTCTTTTTTATACACTAGATAAAATTGATTTGGCAATAAATTAAATTTATTTTTTCGAGTTAAAATTATCCATTTTTCTAAGTGTCTTTTCACTAACATGATGCTCTATTCCTTCAGCATCTTCAGAGGCCGTATGCTTGTCTAAACCAAGATTTAGTAAAAAATTGTATACAATATTATGCCTTTTTTTTGATTCACTTGCTATTTTTTGACCTTTAAAAGTTAAAAAAATTGATCGATAAGGTTCTCTTTTAATGAAACCCTGTGTTTGTAATCTTTGTATTGTTTTATTGGCTGTGGCTTGTGCAATACCCAAGCTTTCAGCAATATCAACAATACGAGCTTCACCTTTGGAATTTAAAAGTTCTGCAATTAGTTCTAAATAATCTTCAGTATTTTCTGTTTTATGAGCATTTCGGACTTTGCTGAATGACATCCTTTTTTTTAGCATAATTATCAACAAAAATTAACAGAAAATGTAGCCATAGCTATATTTATTAGCTATATATACATTCAATGAATGCTCTAATTAACGCTATTAATGAAAAAACAAAGGTCATTCTTGAGAATGATGGAAGGTTATTAAAGAAATCTTTCTTTGGTCTATTATTACTTTCTCTTGTTTTTCAAGGAGGAGAGTTTGGAGAAGTTATACGATCATCAATGATAGATGCTTATATCCAGGTATCTGTTTTTGTTGGATTTACTCTATTTGTTTTTATTGGCTTGGATAGTTTAACAAAATTTGATGTTAAGAATTTTTTATCTAAGACACAAAAGTTCCATGTCGGTATAGCTGCTTTTTTAGGTGCAATACCTGGATGTGGTGGAGCTATAATAGTTGTAACGCAATATATCCAGGGCCGTATTTCTTTCGGATCCTTAGTCGCTGTGTTAACAGCAACAATGGGTGATGCAGCTTTTTTAATACTTGCTATTGAGCCCACAACAGGACTTTTAATATTTGGTATTGGAATAATTGTTGGATCAATTTCAGGTTATATAATTGATTTTATTCATGGCATAAATTTTATGCAATCAGAGACAAAAATAAAAATTAAATTTGAAAAAATAAATAAAACTTTTGTATCGAATTTTAATTTCTTTTGGCTTTTTTTATTTATCCCTGGTTTTATTTTAGGTATTCTAGTTGCATTCCAGATAGAATTTTCACCAGCTTACAACTCACTTTTAGTTTTTGTAGCATCTGCTGGAGCAATACTTTCAATATTTATGTGGTCATTAAATCCATTAAGTGATTTTCAATGCTCAACTGACAAAAGTAGAGGATTATTATCAAGAGTAGTAGATACAACTAATTTTGTAACCACCTGGGTCATTAGTGGTTTTCTTGTCTTTGAAATATTTATGTACTTTACAAGTTTAGATTTAAAAATATTTTTTGATTTATGGCTACCGTTTGTTCCATTGGTAGCAATTCTATTTGGTTTTTTACCTGGTTGTGGACCGCAAGTTGTTGTAGCAACGTTTTATCTAAATGGCTATATTCCTCTTTCTGCAGAGCTTGGTAATGCTATTTCAAATGATGGTGATGCTTTATTCCCAGCAATTGCTCTTGCCCCAAAAGCTGCGATTTTAGCAACCCTTTATAGTGCAATTCCTGCATTAGTTGTTGCCTACGGATATTTTTACCTATTTGAGTAAAATCTTGAAGAAAAACTTACCATCTAAAGTTTGTATTGTTTGCAATAAGCCATTCTCTTGGAGAAAAAAATGGGAAAGAGATTGGAAGAATGTTTTATATTGTTCTAAGAAATGCTCTAAAAATGGATTAAAAAAAAATAATAGTAAATCTTATTTATGACAGATAAATTAAATAAAGAAAAAGATAAATATCAGGCAAAAGATGATTCTAAAAAAGAAATACGCTTAACGAGATTAAAAAGGTTAGAAAAAAAACTGAAATCAAATATTTTAAAAAGAAAACAAGCTATTAGCAAAAATGGATAAATTAATAATAAAAGGAGGTTCTAAAATTTCTGGTTCAGTTAATGTTCACGGTTCAAAAAATTCTGCACTACCGATTATAGTATCTTCTCTTTTATCTAAAAAAACTTTAAAACTCTCAAATGTACCTAATGTGGTTGATGTTGTAAATTTAATAAAATTACTGAAAAATTATGGTGTAAAAATTGAATACAAAAAAAATAAATTAAAAATAAATCCCTCAAAAATTAAGAATCTATCAGCAGATTATGATGTTGTGCGAAAAATGAGAGCCTCTATATTGATTCTAGGTCCATTACTTTCTCGATTTGGTGAGGCTAGAATATCTTTACCAGGAGGATGTGCCATTGGAACTAGGCCAATAGATATACATCTTGCTGGTTTATCAAAATTGGGAGCTAATTTCGAAATTATAAATGGCTTTGTTGTTGGCAGTGTTAAATCACAATTGATTGGAAATAAAATTAAATTACCTTTTCCAAGCGTAGGAGCAACTGAAAATATACTAATGGCCTCCGTATTGGCAAAAGGTGAAACTAAAATTTCTAATGCTGCAAGAGAACCAGAAATAGAAGATTTGTCAAACTGTCTTATAAAAATGGGTGCAAAAATAAAAGGTCATGGAACAAAAACTATTCTTGTGCAAGGTGTTACAAATTTAAAAAAAGTAGAGCACGAGATAATTTCTGATAGAATTGTAGCTGGCACATATATAATTGCTGCTTTGATGTTAAATTCAGCTTTAGAAATAAATAACTTTAATACTATTTATTTAAAATCTTTAATTGATATTTTAAAAAAAATGGGTGCAAAATTAAAAGTAAGTAAAAATTCGATAAAAGTTTTTAAAGGATCAAAACTAAAATCTAGTAGTCTTTCAACTAGTCCATATCCAGGTTTCCCTACTGATTTACAAGCTCAGCTAATGTCTCTTATGTGTATTTCTGATGGGAAGTCAAAAATTAAAGAAACAATTTTTGAAAATAGATTTATGCATGTTCCTGAACTGAATCGGTTAGGTGCAAATATTACAGTAGTAAAAGATACTGCTACAATTATAGGTAACCAAACATTTAAAGGAGCGCAGGTAATGGCTAGTGATTTACGAGCTAGTATAAGTTTAGTCTTAGCTGCTATGAATGCAAATGGTCAAACAACACTAAATCGAGTCTATCATCTTGATAGAGGCTATGAAAATATTGAAAAAACATTAGGTAGTTTGGGAGCAAAAATAAAAAGAAAGAAAAACTAACTTTTTCTAGTTTTTTCTTTAATCACAATATAAAAGCCGGCAATTTATGAGCAAAATAGTTATTGCAGTACCAAGAGGCAGAATAACAAAAGAAAGTAAAAACTTGTTACTTAAAACAAGTTTTGCTCCTGATCCTCTACTATTTGATAAAGATACAAGAAAGTTAACTTTTAAATCTAAAAAAAGAAACATTGAGTATATTAAAGTAAGAGCCTTTGATGCATGTACATTTGTTGCATTTGGAGCTGCGCAAATAGGAATTGCTGGTGAAGATGTAATTAATGAATTTGATTACTCAGAAATATATGCTCCGCTTGATTTAAATATTGGTCATTGTCGAATTTCTGTTGCTGCTCTGAAATCTTTATTAAAAAAAGAAGATCCAGAAACCTGGAGCAATATAAGAATTGCTACTAAATACCCAAATATTACTAAAAAATTTTTTTATAATAAGGGGATACAAGTAGAAATTATAAAACTAAGTGGATCAATGGAATTAGCTCCCTCTTTAAATATGTGTAGAAGAATTGTAGATTTAGTTTCTACAGGAAAAACATTGAAAGAAAATGGTTTGACTGAAATTGAAGAAATAATGAAAATTCAATCTAAATTAATTGTCAATAGATCAGCTTATAAGACAAATATGAATGAGGTTTCAAAAATTATTTCTGAAATAGGTACTTTTGTTAAATGAAAATAATAAAATTTAATAAAAATTTTTATAATCAATTTAAGACAAAGATTGAAAAAAGAAATTCATTATCAAGTAAATCAATTCAAGAAGATGTAAAAAAAATTATTTATGATGTTAAAAAAAATGGCGATAAATCTCTAATTAAGTATGCAGCAAAATTTGATAAAGTTAAAATTAGCAAACAAGATCTTAGTTTAGATTTATCTAAAATAAAAATACAATCTAAAGTTGAGTCACAAATATTTAATAGTTTTAAAAAAGCTATAAAAAATATTTCATTATTTCACAAAAAACAATTACCTAAAAATATCATCTATACTAATAATGGTGCAACATTGAAATCTGTATGGAAACCTATTGACTCAGTTGGCTTGTACGTACCTGGAGGAAGGGCTTTTTATCCCTCATCTTTAATTATGAACGCAGTACCTGCAATCATAGCTGGAGTAAAAAGAATTGTTTGTATCACACCACCAACTAAATCAATTAATCCATATTTTATAAAATTAATAAGGGAATTAGGTATTAAAGAAACGTATTTTGTAGGAGGAGCCCAAGCTATTAGTGCACTAACGTTTGGCACTCAAACTATTAAGCCAGTCAATAAAATATTTGGACCTGGTAATGCTTATGTAGCAGAGGCAAAAAAACAATTGTATGGAAAAGTAGGTATAGATTTACTAGCAGGACCATCTGAAATAATAGTTGTTGCAAATAACAATAACAATCCAGATTGGGTAGCATCAGATCTAATAGCTCAAGCAGAACATGATGAAAATGCACAATCAATTTTAATTACGGATAGTAAAGATTTTGCAACTAAAGTCTTAAGTTCAATTAAAAAAATTAAAAAAGATTTATCAAAAAAGAAAATAATTGAAAAAAGTTTAAATAATAATGGAATTATTGCTTTGGTCGATAATATAGAACTTGCTTCAGAAATCATAAATTTTGTTGCACCAGAACATTTACATATTCACATTTCTAATAATAAAAAATTATTATCGAATATAAATAATGCTGGCGGTATATTTTTAGGTGAATACTCTGTCGAAGCTTTTGGTGATTATATTGTAGGGACTAACCATGTATTGCCAACATCAGGAGCAGCAAAATTTTCATCAGGTCTAGGTGTTTTAGATTTTATGAAAAGAACCTCTGTTGTTGATATGAATAAAAAATCTTTTAATGCTCTTTCGGAAGATACTGAAAAAATGTCAGGACTTGAAGGTCTAGATGGACATAAATTGTCAGTTAAAATTAGACAAAAGAAATAATTTTTACTATAAGCTTATAAAATATGCCAAAAGAAGGAACGATTGAATTTCAAGGAGTTGTCTTAGAACTTCTTCCAAATGCAATGTTTAAAGTAAAATTAGAAAATGATCATGAAATTCTAGCTCACTCATCAGGAAAAATGAGAAAAAATAGAATAAGAGTATTAGCTGGTGATAAAGTGACAGTAGAAATGACACCTTATGATTTAACAAAAGGTAGAATTACTTTTAGATGGAAGTAAAAAAATCCAAAAAAAATAATATTATTTCATTAAAAAAAAAATCTAAATGCCCAACATGTAAAAAGGTTTCTAAGGAACCATTTATACCTTTTTGTTCAAAAAAATGTGCTAGTCTTGATTTGATGAAATGGCTAACTGATGAACATGGGCTGCAAATAAAATCTGATTAATTTTTCTATTTTTAATTGAATTTAATTATAAATACTTTATCTGATGTCTTGTGCCCAGGTAGCTCAGTTGGTAGAGCAGAGGACTGAAAATCCTCGTGTCGGTGGTTCGATTCCGCCCTTGGGCACCACTTTTTTTTACTTTTTTTTGAAGGTAACTCCCTTGCTTTTGTAAAGATAAACTACACAGATTTTATTAGAGAAAAGTCTAAGTTTTGATAATTTTTGGTTAATTAATTAGGTCGTAAATGTCACCTTTTATCACCCTCGAAATGTTGTGTTTTATTTACGCTATTTAATCTTACAATTCTTCAAAATTAGACTCTTAAAAAATTTGTGTTAAAGTGTTCTAATATGACTAAAAAAATTTTAGTTTTTTCAAATGGTGAAAAAATTGGAGATGGAATAATTAAATTACAACTTCTTTACGAAATTAAATCAAGACTTCCAGACTATAAATTATATTGGCTTACTAATAAGGGTAAGACTGTTTATTCAAGCACTCTTAAATTCATTGCAAGTAATTATATTGATGAGATTCTTGATCAAGCAGATCTTAGTCCATTTTTTTGGAATAAAATATCAAAAAAATATAATTTAGAGAATGATTTTTTTGATTATATTTTAGATACACAAAAATCAGTAATAAGAACTATAGCATTAAAACGAATCAAGCATAAAAATTTTATTTCTGGATCAGCTAATGGTTTTTTTTCTTCTAAAAAAATTAAAAGCAACAAGAAAAGAAAGTATTACTTAAACTACATTTTAGATTTATTAGATTTAATAGTTTCTAAAAAAAATAGAAGTGATTTTAAAATTCCAATAAGTGAAAATCTCGAAGGAATAATAAGTAATATTTTATTAAAACATAAAAGCTATGTAGGAATTGCACCCGGTGCAGGTGAAAAAAATAAGATTTGGTCTTTAGAAAAATACATCGAGTTATGTAACTATCTTCAAGTAAATAATAAGACTATAGTTTTTTTTATTGGACCTGATGAACTTTATTTAAAAGAAAAATTAAAAAATATCTTTCCTCACTCAATATTTATCGAGGATCATATTACTGGATTTCAAAATATAGAAATTATTATGGCTACCACAAAATATTTACAATTAGCCATATCGAACGATAGTGGTGTTAGTCATATGTTGTCCACTGGATATTGCCCATTAATTAAACTTTTTGGTCCAAAAGATTCTACAAAATTTACTTCTGAAAACCCAAATCTATTTTCTATATCTTCAAGTGATTTTAACTCAAAAAATATCAATAAAATACCTGTCTCTAGAGTGATTGAAGAAATAGAAAAAGTTCTGATTTAAAATTTCATACATTAGAAGGTAGACAAGTATATTTTTCATCATTACTTGTTTAGCTTTATATGTTTAAATTTGATAAGCTTGTATTTGGAGATGCAGGGTGGGGCGATGAATTTCTTATTGCAACACTCATGACTCTACTAGTAAGCATTTTATCAATGGGACTGGGTCTTTTTTTAGCAATTATTACAGTTTGGGCAAAGATAATACAAAACAGAATAACAAGATTTATTGCAAATTTTTATACGACAGTAATAAGAGGTGTTCCTGAATTATTAGTTATTTATCTAATTTTCTTTGGCGGCAATGCTGTTGTTATGAGTATAGCTAAAGTATTTGGATATAATAAATATATAGAACTAAACGCACTTACAATTGCGACAATTGCCATTGCAGTAATATCAGCTACATATTCGAGTGAAGTTTTAAGAGCTTCTTATTTGGCTATATCTAAGGGTCAAATAGAAGCTGCAAGAGCACTGGGTATGAATAAATTTAGTATTTTTTTTAAAGTTATTTCACCTCAAGTTATTAGACATGCCTTACCGGGAATAGGGAATGTATGGCAAATAACTCTTAAAGATACTTCGCTCATTTCCGTAACTGGTCTTGTTGAAATTATGCGTCAATCTAGAATATCTTCTAACGTTGAGCATTCACCTTTAACTTTCTTAATAACAGCCGCAATATTATATTTATGTTTAACAACAATCTCTGGCAGGGTTTTTAAAACATTAGAAGTAAATTATTCAAAAGGATTTTCGACATGATTGAATTTTTAAATAGTATTGAAAATTCTCTAATTTATGAAAATTTCTTTTTGGTCCTATCTGGCTTAGATAATACAATTTTATTATTATTAATTTCATTACCAGTTGGTTTTGTTTTAGCATTATTATTTGCTCTAGGAAGAGTTTCTAAAATTGCATTATTATCAAGAACAATTGCTAGTTATATTTTTGTCATTAGAGGAACTCCTTTACTAGTTCAAATATATTTAATTTATTTTGGTTTAGGTTCAGTAAAATTTATTCGAGAAAGTTTTTTATGGTACGCATTGAAAGAACCTTTTTGGTGTGGAGTAATAGCACTTACAATTAATACTGTTGCATATGGAGCAGAAATTTTTCGAGGTGGTATTCAATCAATTGAGAAAAGTCAGGTTGAATCAGGCCTATCTCTTGGGTTTGGAAAATTTTTACTTTTAAGAAAAATTATTCTACCTATAGCTATACGAAAAGTTCTACCGTCTTACGGTAATGAATTAATACTAATGGTTAAAGCAACCTCTTTAGTTAGTTTGACAACCTATATGGAAATGACAGGTATTGCTAGAAAGATAATGGCTAAAACATTTGCACCTGTTGAAGCATTTATTGCTGCAGGAATTCTTTATCTTTTTTTAAATTTTCTAATGGTTCAATTTGTTAAATATTTAGAATGGAAATATAATCCACACTTAAGATTAAATAATTAATTTCTAAATTTTTTATGACAAGTGCTGCAATTTGCAGCCATTGCTTTAATAGCATCACTTATCATCTCTTTATCTTCTAATTCTATACTTAAAGATATCATTTCGATATCATCTACAAAGTTTTGGTTATATTCATTAAATGTCTCACGATCACTCCAAATATTATCACTAGCTCCTTCTGCTTGACTATTTTCAGGATAAAAATCTTTAAATTCAGATGCTGAGTGAAGAAGAGTTTCATTAAGCTCTAACATTTCCTCATATTGATCTGAATTTATTAATCTGTAAAGTTTCGATGATGTGCTTTTAATTTTTTGCATTAATGCCATTCTTTCGTTAACAATCTTTTCTAACGATTTGTCCTCTAAATTTACTTTGTGAGCTAGAACATATAAAGGAATGAATGAAATTAAGGTACTTATTGTTATTTTAAAGAATATACCCATTTTTTGTTATTATATTATGCAAATAATTATGTCCTAATTTTGCATATTCAAGAGGGTTTGCTTTTTTAGGATCCTGCTCAGCTTCAATAATTAACCATTCCTGATATTTTGCCTCATATAGTATCTTAATTAATGGATCGTAATCAATGCAACCATCTCCTGGAACAGTGAAAACACCATCTAAAAAAGACTCTCTAAAACTTAAGTCATCTTTAATAGATTTTAAAAAAACATCTTTTCTAATATCTTTACAATGAACATGGTTAATTCGAGTAATATAATTTTTTAATACTCTTTCGTAATTTGCTTCTGCAAACATTAAGTGTCCAGTATCGTAAAGCAAAAATGTATTTTGATTTGTCATATCCATAAATCGATCTACATCTTCCTCGGACTGTATAATAGTTCCCATATGCTCATGATACGACATTGGCATTCCTTCATCCATCAGCATATCAGATAATTCACTGATTTTTTTGCAATAGCTATCCCATTCATACTTTTCAAGTATTGGTCTTTTACTAAGAGCTTTTGATTGATCGCCTTGAATTGATCCTGATACATCAGCAAAAACAAAAACATCCGCATTAATTAACTTTAATAAATTTAAATGATCTTGGAGTGCTATCCATTCTTCTTTTACACTTCTTTCTCTAAGCATTGCGCCATACCAACCACCTGGCATTTTTAAATTAAATTTTTCTAAAAGATATTTTGTTATTCCAGGATTTCTTGGAAATTTTCCGCCTAATTCAATACCTGAAAATCCAGATGTGCTTGCATCCTCTAAACATTTTTCAATAGGAGTGTCACCTCCTAGTTCTGGCATATCATCATTGCTCCAGGCAATAGGCGCGATACCAAGTTTAATTTCCATGAAGTTTTACATATTTCATGATAGATGAAAAATAAAGATAAATATGAACATATTATTAGTCGATGGAAATGAAAAAGAGGCTTCTGATCGATATACAAAATTGGGTATGGATACTCAATTTCAAGTATATGAAAAAATTTTAAAAAAATATTCTAGTTCGACTATCAATATTACAACAATTCATCCTGCTGTTCATAATAATTATCTTCCTTTAGGCATAAGTCTTGACGATTTCGAAGCGGTTGCTTGGACAGGAAGTTTACTTAATATATATAACATGACAAAATCCATAACTAATCAAATAGATTTAGCTAAAGAATTATTTAAAAAAAAGAATAAAATATTTGGTAGTTGTTGGGGGCTTCAGGTTTTAGTAACTGCCGCAGGAGGTAAAGTAAGAAAAAATCCAAATGGCCTTGAAGCAGTTTTAGCTAAAAATATTACATTAAATCAAGATGGTGAAATTCATCCCATGTATAAAAACAAAAAAAAATCATTTAATGCACTGTGTTGGCATTATGATGAAGCAGAAAAGCTTCCAAAAGAAACTAAGGTACTAGCCTCAAATAAGATCAGTCAATTCCAATCTATAAGCTTTGAAGTAAATCAATCAAGTGTTTGGGCAGTGCAATACCATCCAGAATTTAATTCAAAATGGATGGCCGGACTTATGGAAATGAGAAAAGATATTTTGTTGGAACAAAAAGTATATGAAAATTTATCAGAATTTGAAAACGAAAAAATGATTTTACAAAACCCTGATAATCTTGAGAAAAAAGAATTACATATATATGATGATGTAGTTGATGAAGAAATCCATTCTTTAGAACTTTCAAATTGGTTAAATCTTAATAAAAATTATTGACTAAATCTATAACTGATTTCCACTTACTAATACTAGAAGTTGAAATGGATTTGTTAATATTTGCTTTTACTGTTTTATCTTTTTTCCAAAGTTTACTTATTTGGCTTGTATTTTTTAAATATCCAGATTGAATTGCTGCAAGATATGCTGCGCCAAGTGAAGTAGTCTCAACATTACTTGGTCTAATAATTTTAATTTGAGAAATATTTGCTAAACTTTGTAGAAAGCTATTATTTTTAACCATACCTCCATCAACCCTTATTTCACTAATTTTTGTCTTAGAATCTTTTTCCATACACTCAATTAATTCATAAGTTTGAAAAGATAGGCTGTCCAAAGTTGCTTTGATGATATCTTCTGTAGACGTATTTCTAGTGATGCCAAAAAATGTTCCTCTTGCATTAGGGTTCCAATATGGGGCGCCAAGTCCAGTTAAGGCTGGGACAAAAAATAAACTTTCATCTTTATTAGCTTTTTTATACAATTTATCAGTTTCACTAGAATCTTTTATAAATTTTAAATTATCGCGAAGCCATTGTATGGCAGAGCCTGCTACAAAAATACTTCCTTCATAGCAAAACATTTTTTTACCATTTATTTTAAAAGCAACAGTTGTTAGTAATCTATTCTTAGATAATTTAAATTTTTCTCCAATATTCATAAGAAGAAAACAGCCTGTACCATACGTACTTTTTGATTGCCCTTTTTTGAAACACGCCTGACCAATTGTTGCTGACTGTTGATCTCCAGCCATGCCGCCAATTGGTATTGCATCACCAAATAATTTAGTAGAGCCAAAATCATATGCATTTTCAACTACAGTTGGTAAGATCTTTTTTGGAATATTAAATATTTTTAAAATTTTATCAGACCAATTCTCTTTTTGAGAATCAAAAATCATGGTTCTTGAGGCATTTGATATATCTGTTAGGTGAGATTTTCCTTTGGTTAAATTCCATAATAGCCATGTATCTATAGTTCCAAAAAGTAAATTATTATTTTTTAAATTCTCATTTACTTCCTTAACGTTATCAATAATCCATTTAATTTTAGTAGCTGAAAAATAAGGATCAAGCTCTAAACCAGTTATTTTTTGAATTTTTTTATCAATTCCTTTTCTTTTTAACTTTTCACAAAGATTAGCTGTTCTTCTATCTTGCCAGACTATTGCTTTATAAATTGGTTTCCCAGTTTTTTTATTCCATAAAACTGTTGTTTCTCGTTGATTCGTAATTCCAATCGAAATAATATTTTTTGCACTTAATTTATTTTTTTTTAGTATTTTTGAAATTAAATTTCTAACATCGTTCCAAATTTCTGTTGCATTATGCTCTACCCATCCTTCATCAGGAAAATATTGTTTAAATTCTTTTTGGACAAAATCAAATATTTCAAATTTTTGATCATATAGTACAATTCTTGAACTTGTTGTCCCCTGATCTATTACTAAAAAATATTTTTTCATAAATTAGACATCTAAATTTTTAATGAAATTAGCATTATTTTGAATAAATTTAAAACGTAACTCTGCTTGCTTTCCCATTAACGTTTCAAATAAATTTTCTGTATTTTTTAAATCTTTCTTTGCTTTTTCAGAGTTAATTAATATCAGGTTTCTTTTGCTTTTATCCATTGTTGTCTCTTTCAACTGATCTGCTGGCATTTCACCCAAACCTTTAAATCTTGTAATATTATAATTGTCAGACTTGAATTCTTTTTCAATTAATTTATCTTTCTCTTTTTCATCATATGCATAAAAAGATTTATTCTTGTTATAAATTTTAAATAGAGGAGGCATTGCTAGATAAAGTTTATTTTCATCAATTAAACTTTTCATATATTTATAAAAAAAAGTAATAAGTAGAGTTGCAATATGTGAACCATCAACATCAGCATCAGTCATTAGTATTATTTTCTCATAACGCAGTTTTGAAATTTCAAAATTTTTTCCAATACCGCAACCTAATGATTGAATAAGATTTTGTATTTCATTGTTATCAGCAATTTTAGATAGCCCAACATTATAAACATTTAATATTTTCCCCCTTAAAGGAAGTATTGCTTGAAATTCTCTATTTCTTGCTTGCTTAGCAGAACCCCCAGCACTGTCGCCTTCAACAATAAATATTTCAGAATCTTTTATTGATTTACTCGAACAATCTACTAGTTTACCTGGAAGACGATTTCTTTCTTTAATACTTTTTCTATCTAACTCTTTAATTTTTGATAAATCAGTTCTTTGAAGAGCTCTTTCAATTAAATTATCTAAAAGTATTTTTGAATTTTTCTTATTAGCATTTAACCATAATAAAAATTCTTGTTGTGTTTTTGTTTCAATTTCTTTTTGTAAATTTGGCATTA
>CACNUO010000027.1 GCA_902623585.1 uncultured Alphaproteobacteria bacterium
TGAAGGAAATATGCAACCAAATGATAGTTTATGGGCAACACACTTCAATTATCTTGGAAGTGGTTTAACTAAGCTTGATGATTCTCACCAACCTATCGATTTGTATATGGCTTGGGATAAGGGAAGAATTGCTGATGAAACTCCAACTCTTGGAGATATTCATCGAATGATCGCTGAAAATTTCACAGCTTTTTACACTGGTGAAAGATCAATTGATGAATACGATGATTTCTTAGCAGAACTAGATGATGCGGGAATGCAAGATTGGATTAATGCTATGACTGCTCAAATGCAAGAATCTTGGGCTAATTAAATTTATCTAAAAATGAAGACGGGATAACTCCCGTCTTCATAAAAAAATATAAATGAAAAAAATCTGGAAATATCGTTTTTATTATTACTTAGCACTACCAGGTCTAATTTATTTTATTATTTTTCATTATGTTCCAATGGGAGGAGCTTTAATTGCCTTTAAAGATATTTCTCCTTTTGATGGGTTAAGAGGTTTTTTTGATGCACCATGGGTCGGCTTTAAACACTTTGAACGTTTTACCTCCTCTGTATATTTTTTAGATGTAATTGAAAATACACTTATAATAAGTGGATTAAAAATTTTATTTGGTTTCCCTGCACCAATTATATTAGCATTACTCTTGAACGAAGTTTTACGAATGAGTTTGAAAAGAATAATGCAAACAATTTCTTATTTACCTCATTTTATTTCATGGGTGGTTACAGCAGGGATGATTACTGCTCTTTTAGCGACAAGTGGTGGATTATTAACTGAAACGATAAATGATTTTACTGGCTCAAATATAAATTTTTTAGGGAACAAAGATTATTTTGTTGGAATACTGGTAACATCTCATGTTTGGAAAACAATTGGGTGGAGTAGTATAATTTATTTAGCTGCTATGAGCTCTATTGATCCAGCACTTTATGAGTCAGCGAGAATTGATGGTGCTAACAGATTGCAAATGGCATGGCACATTACACTTCCAAGTATTATGTTTGTAATAGTTATTATGTTTCTTCTTGAAATTGGTAATTTGTTGGAAGCAGGTTTTGAACAAATCCTTTTGTTATATTCTCCATCTGTTTATAAAGTTGCTGATATCATAGATACATTTGTTTACCGAGAGGGTTTACTTGCATTGAAATATTCTTTTGCTGCTGCTGTTGGTTTATTTAAAGCAGTGATAGCTTTCGTTCTTCTTTATACAGCAAATAGATTAGCTAATAGACTCGGTCAAACAGGATTATGGTAATAAAAGTATGAAGAGTCAGTATAAAACAGAAATATTTTATAACTATATAATTATAGGCATACTATTAATTTTAACTCTTTCGTTTCTACTGCCTTTTATTGTAGTTTTATCAACATCACTAATAAGTGAAGCTGAATGGGCGGCGAGAGGTGGTCATGTTTTGTATCCAAAAAAAATAAGTTTTGTTGCTTATGATATTCTATTTGGCAAAAGTTATGTTTTATTTAATGCCTATCAAATTACTTTTTTAAGAGTGACGCTTGGTACATTTTGTAATTTATTATTTACGACAACTTTAGCATATGCTTTAGCTCAAAGAGATTTACCCTATAGAATACCACTTACTTTTTTTGTTTTTTTCACAATGGTTTTCAATGGAGGTTTAATCCCACAATTTTTACTTGTTGATTTTTTAAACTTGCGAAATACAATTTTTGCCTTGTTCGTTCCAACTTTAATTAATGGTTGGTATTTTTTAATTATGCGAAACTTTTTTATGAATATTCCAAAAGATTTAATTGATGCGGCTATAATTGATGGCGCTTCACCAGTGAGAATTTTAATAAGTGTTGTACTACCACTTTCTATGCCTGTCATGGCGACAATCGGGTTATTTTATGCAGTCTATCATTGGAATGAATGGTTTTATGCTTCAATATATATTACGGATAATGAGCTAAAACCAATGCAAATTATTTTACGCGGTTTACTCAATCAAGCTACTATGGAAGGAATGGAAAATATTTCTTTTATGGAACAGCCACCACCAGGCGCTTCTTTAAGAGCGGCTTTAATTATTTTTAGTACAGTTCCAATTTTAGTCGTTTATCCATTTATACAAAGATATTTTGTAAAAGGAATTATGATTGGTGGAGTCAAAGGTTAATCAACGTGAGGAGGAAACATGTTTAAAAGTGTTGATATTTTTGAAGCTAGAAAAGAGGGTTACAAAACATACAGAGTACCCGGGATAACAGTTTCAAAAAATGATGTAGTTTTAGCAACTGCTGAAAGCAGACCTATTTCAGGAGGTGATTGGGATTTCAATGATGTATTTATGAGAAGGAGTTTAGATCAAGCTGAAACTTTTCTTGAGAGACAGCTTGTAGCTAATCATAAAGATATAGGTGATGGCCCTATAAGTAATTTCGTAATGATACCAGATATGAATACTGGAAGAATTATTGCTGTTTTTTGTTGGAAGTATTCAAGAGTATTTCGAAAGTATAGTGATGACGATGGGGCAACCTGGAGTGATCCAGAAGAAATTACAGAGACATTTAATAGATTCCACAATGATTATGATTGGAAAGTTTGTGCTACTGGTCCAGGACATGGAATACAATTAAATAATGGTAGAATGATAATACCTGTATGGTTATCTGATGGCTCTGGAACTGAAATGGGTAAAGGTCATTTAGGTCATAGACCTTCTATTATCACTTCTATTCATAGCGACGATAATGGTATTACTTGGGAAAGAGGAGATATTGTTTGTCGCCATGATGATAATATTGATGGTACTATTCTTATCAATCCAAGTGAAACTATCCCTGTTCAATTAGAAGATTCCTCAGTGATGTTAAACATAAGAAGTGAATCAGAAATTGATAGACGCTTGATTGCTATAAGTCCTGATGGATCTTCAAATTGGAAAATTAGAGGATTTGATAATGCTTTATTAGAACCAGTCTGTATGGCTAGTATTTTAAAAAGCAATCAACCATCAGAAAATGAATTCAAGGATATAATTTTTATAAATCCTGATAATTTAGAAAATACAATGATACCTGAAGGACACAACTTGCGCCACGATAGAAAAAGATTATCTGCAAAGTTAAGTTTTGATGATGCAAAGACATGGCCCGTAAATAAAGTTATTGAAGAGGGACCATCTGGATATAGTGATGTCGCTCAATTAAGATCAGGTGAATTTTTATGTATTTATGAATGTGAGATTGTAGAAAGAATCTGTGATGATAAATATATCAGAGTTACAAAATTTGATAAAAACTGGCTTACAAGCTAAGGAATAAATTTTTACTAGATATCTTCTTAATTTAAGTTACCATAATAAAATAAAATTATGGTAACTTTAAATAATCAGAATTTACAGACTAGCTTTGATAGAGATGGTTATATTTCTATTAGTCCATTATTTTCTGTCGAAAAAGTTGAAGAAATTAAAAATGAACTAATTCGATATATTAAAGAGGTTGCTCCTAATGTTCCTGATCATCATATTTTTTATGAAAATAAAGATGATAAAACTTCTATAAAACAACTTCAGCAAATGTTTACGTACGATGATTACTTTAAAGAATTAATAGAAAACTCATCTATACGAGAGGTAGCAGAAATAGTTTTACGAGAAAAAGCTGAGCCAAAAAATTTACAATTTTTTAATAAACCACCAGGAATTGGAAAGCCAACACCACCACATCAAGACGGTTATTACTTTATGTTAAAAAAACACAATGCCGTTACTTGTTGGTTAGCACTAGAAAAAGTAGATGAAGAGAATGGATGTATTCATTATGTTAAAGGTTCTCATAAATCTGAATATAGGCCACATGGTAGATCAAATGTGTTAGGTTTTTCTCAAGGTATTACTGACTTTGGAAATGAGGAAGATAAAAAAAATACAGTCTCTTTTCCTGGAGAGCCAGGAACTTTTTTAATTCACAATGCTAAAACAATACACTGGGCTGAAGGAAATAAATCTCAAACAAGAACTAGAAAAGCACTGGGATTTATTTATTATGGAGAAAGTGCAGAAATAAATCAAGAAGCACATGATGCTTATCAAGAAAAACTTCGAAAAGAAATGAAGGAGAAAAATTTAATATGAATTTTAATACCAACACTCCTGAATTAAGTGATTTAAAAAAAATTTATGATGAGAATGGTTATAATCATATTCCTGAACTTTTTTCGAAGTCTGATATGGAGCTTATAAATAATGAGTTTGATAGATATATTAAAGATTGTGTGCCTAAAATGAAGGAAGGAGAAGTGTATTACGTTGATAAAGAAAACAAAGATACTTTAATGCAAATGCAAAAATTAGAAGAATACGATTCTTTCTTTCATGATCTATTTCACAATAGTAAAATAAAAGAATTAGCTGCGAACGCTTTAGGTGAGGATGTTATACCTAGAGCAATGGAATACTTTAATAAACCTCCTGGTAAAAGCAATCCTACTCCACCTCATCAAGATGGTTATTATTTTAATTTAGATAATGATAAAGCTGTTACTGGTTGGCTTGCCCTTGAAGATGTTGATGATGAAAATGGATGTATCCATTATGTTAAAGGTTCACATAAATATGAAGGATATAGGCCACATGGCAAATCAGAAATTTTAGGTTTTTCAAAAGGTGTCACAGATTTTGGAACTGAAGAGGATAAAAAAAATACTGTAAAGTTTGAAGGTAAAGCTGGAATGTTTTTAATGCACCATGCTAAAATTATTCATTTTGCTGATCCCAATAAATCTAAAACTCGATCACGAAGAGCTTTTGGTTTTGTTTATCATGGTGTTTCTGCAAAACACGACAAGCAGAAAGAGAAAATGGAACAAGAACAATTAAAAGCAGAATTAAAATCAAAAAACAAATTATAAAATGAACAATAGAAAAGTTTATATTTCTGGTGATATTGTACCAGAAGTAGATGCTAAAATTTCAATATTTGATAGCGCTGTACTTTTAGGTGATACAGTTACTGAATCTACTAGAACATTTAATTTCAAACCATTCAAATTAGATGAACATTTAGAAAGATTATATAAATCATTTAAATTAACACGTATCGACCCTCAAATGACAATAGAGGAAATGAAAAAGGTTAGTCTTGAATTATTAGAAATTAATAAAGATAATTACAAGGCTAATGAGGATTGTTGGCTTGTGCACAATATTTCTCGAGGACATTCAATCACTGGAGGTAATCCAGCTTTGCAAGTCTCTAAGCCAACTGTTATGATTTACACTCAACCTATGAACCTTGTTTCATGGGCACCTTTTTATAGCAAAGGTTGTCATGCAGTAACTCCTCCTACCAGAATGGTGCCCTCACAATCCTTAGATGCAAGAATTAAAAATAGAAGCCGCCTATTTTACACGTTAGCTGAAATTGAAGCTAAGTTAGTTGATCCTGATGCGCAAAGTGTCATTCTTGATATTCATGGAAATGTCGCAGAAAATAAAGGTGGTAATATATTTATGATTAAAGATGGAAAGTTAATTACACCAACAACTGCTAATTGTTTGGAGGGTCTTACAAGAAATTCAACAATGGAAATAGCCCGATCTTTAGACATTGAAGTGATTGAAGCTGTTATTCAATCTTATGATTTAGCAACTTCTGATGAAATGTTTATTACTAGTACTCCATATTCAATAATGCCTGCAACAAAGTTTAATGGAATGCCAATTGCTGATGGAAATGTTGGTCCAGTAACTAAGAAATTGATTCAAGGATGGAGCGATAGAGTGGGCGTAGATATTATTAAGCAAGCGGAAGATCAATTACATAAACATTAAAATGAAAACACTAGAGAAACCAAATGGAATTTGGGGAACTATTCTTTTGCCAATTAATAATAATCAAATTGACTGGGTTGCATTTGAAGAACAGATTCATATTTTATGTGACTCCAAAGTTTCTGGTATCTATACTAATGGTACAGCTGCGGAATGTCATAATCAAACAGAACAAGAATTTGATAAATTATCGGAAATAGTTTCAACAATTGCATTAAAAAAGAATAAAAAATTTCAACTTGGTTTAAGTCATACTAATCCAAGAGTTTGCCAAGAAAGAGCAAAGCGAATGGTAAGTTTAAAACCAAATGGATTTCAAATTACTTTACCAGATTGGTGGCCTCCAACTTTTAATGAGTCAAAGAATTTTATTTTAGGTATGCAAGAGGTGGTTGCGGATATTTATATGATTTTATACAATCCTCCTCATGCAAAAGTCCTGCTTTCTCTTGAAGAGATTAGATTATTAAAACAATCTGTTCAAAATCTTGTAGGAATTAAATGTGCAGGGGGTGATGAGCAATGGTACTCACAAAGAAGAGAATTATTAGATGATTTTTCGGTATTTGTGCCTGGACATACAGTTGTATATGGAAAACCTTTAGGAGCAAATGGATCTTATTCCAATGTTGCATGTTTAAGCCCAAATGGTGCTGTTAAAATTTGGGATTTAATCGAGAAAGATTATGAAAAAGCAAAACAACTAGAAGCAAAAGTCCTAAACTTTATGAAACAACATATTTTACCTTTTGCTAATAAATTATCAAACACGGGTTTAGATAAATTACTCGCTTCTGTTGGTGGATGGGGACCAGTATCTGAAAAAGTTCTCTGGCCTTATGATGGAGCAACTGCAGCAGATGTAAAAAAAATAAAAATACATGCAAATAATGAATTAGAAGAAATACTAAATGTCTAAAAATATTTTTCTCTCAGGTATATATCATGAAACCCATACATTTTTAGGTGAACCAACTACTTTAAAAGATTTTATTATTTTTCATGATGAAGAAATAATTAATGAAAACACTGGTAATGGATCTCCAACAGATGGTTTTATAGAATATGCTTCTGGTCAAAATTGGAATATAATTCCAGGAATTCAAATGTCAGCCAGACCTTCAGGTACTGTTGATGAAGAATCAGAAAACTATTTTAAAAAAAATTTCTTTGAAAAATTAAAAGTTTCTTGTCACAACATAGATGCTATTTTCTTAGTTTTACATGGGGCTATGGTAAGCACTAACCATGATGATTTTGAGGGAGATTTTCTCAGAGATATTCATAGTTTTTTATCAAAAGAAAATATATCTATTCCTATTGTTGCTGTTTTAGATTTACACGCCAATGTTTCAGAAAATATGATTAAGTATAGTACATGTGTTTATGCATATAGAAAAAACCCTCACAGTGATTCTAGAGAAACAGCAGTTAAAGCTGCATCAATTTTAAATGACCTTTTTCTAGATCCTAATGTAAAACAAGTACATCTGGATACAAAATATATTTTACCTCCAACAGGTGTTGGTACAGCAAATGATCCAATGAAAACAATTTTAGAAGAAGCATTAAAAATTGAGAAGAAAGATCCAGAGATCATATGCATTAATGTTATGGCAGGATATTCATACGCCGATATTCCAGATTGTGGTTTTAGTATAAATTGTTGTACCAGAGGAAAAATTAGTGATGCAAAAAATTACCTAGATAAATTGGTCAATATACTAGAAGCAAAAATTAAAGATGGTTATCCAAAAGAAAATCCTCTGGATGAGGCTCTAAATGTGATTGATAATATTACAGAAATTAAAAAACCTATTTTACTAATTGAACCAGCTGATAATATTGGTGGAGGAACACCTGGAGATGCTACTGATTTATTAGATCGATTATTACAAACTAATCATAACGGGATCGTTGCTATCATTAATGATCCTGAAGCTGCAGATGCTTGTCATAAAGCTCATATTAATAATGAAGTTCAGCTACATATAGGTGCAAAATTTGATGCATTTCATGGTAAACCTATTTTTATTAAAGCAAATTTAGAAAGAATTTCTGATGGAAGATTTGAACTTGAAAATAAACAATCTCACTTAGCTTCAATGATGGGAACAAAAATTAATATGGGCCCTTCAGCTGTTTTAAAAAATGATCAATTAACCTTATTGTTAACATCAATTAAAACACCACCAATGGATTTAGGTCAACTAACTTCACAAGGTATTAATCCTAGAGATGCAAAATTAATAATAATTAAAGCAGCTGTGTCTCATAAAGATGCTTATGATCCAATTGCATCTCAGAGTTTTTATATTGATAGCCAAGGTCTTTGTACAAGTAATTTAAAAAGATTGCCTTTTAAAAAAATTGGAAATAAAATTACATCTTTAGATTAGTTTAATCGTTTAAAACCATTATGTGCAATAGGGCCCTCTAATAAATCCATAATATTTCTTCCATCCTCACACTCTTTTATCGTTTGAAAAATAGGGCGTATATTTTCAATGTAACCATCAATGATATCTTTTGTGTGTGCAGTACAAACATAGACTGCAGTTGCAGCAAGATAACCTTTTTTAAGCATTTCTTGAGTAATGAATGTTTTATAGGCCAATGCATTTTCACTTTTAAATGAAAATGTTGTCAGTGCCGCTAATCCACTAATAGTAATTGGAAGATCAAATTCTTTAGACAACTTCATCCACTCACTATTTACGTATTCACCAATTTTTGTAATTTTTTCCCATGATTTTTCTTTATCCATAACTTTTAGTGTCGCAAGACCAGCACTAGATCCAATTCGTTCAGTCCAAAAGGTGCTACTTATAAAAGATTTTTCTGCTGCTTGCATTACCTCTCTTTTACCAAGGACTGCAGTTACAGCATACCCATTTCCAAGAGCTTTTCCAAACATTGCAACGTCAGGCTCAACATCATAAAGCATATGCAAGCCACCATAATTTTTTCTAAATCCTGATGTACATTCATCAAATACTAAAACAATATTATTATCGTTTGCTAATTTTCTAACTCTTTGTAAAAAATTATTTTCTGGTTCTTTGTTTCGGTAAACTTCCATTTTGATAACGCCTATATTTTTAGTTTTGACTAAGTTTTCTAGTTTATCAAAATTATTATATTCAAATGGATATACACTTCCTTTGAGATTTTGTGGTACACCATGAGGATCTAAACCTGGTAGAAGGTGACCATCTAATCCTTTTGAGTCAGATAAATTTGAAGCTAAGTACCAGTCGTGCCAGCCATGATATCCACAAAATGCTACATTATCTCTTCCGGACGCAGCTCTTGAAAGACGAATAGCGACTGAATTAGCTTCACCTCCTGATCTTGCAAATCTTGCCATATCAGCCCATGGATGTAGTTCAACTAATCTTTCCGTGAGCTCAACTTCTTCCGGGGCATTTAGGGAAGACATATTTCCATTCCCGACTGTTTCTTTGACAGCTTCATCGACTTCTGGATGACTATAGCCAAGTGAATTAGTTCCTGGCATCATCAAGGTATCTATGTATTTATTTCCATCGAGATCCCATACTTCACAACCTCTTGTTTTAGTAAAATAAGCAGGCCAATGTTCAGGTAAAAACATTTCAGGTCTTTTTGATAAAAGCATATTTCCACCAGCAACAATTTGCTTTGCTTTAGAATATAATTTTTGTCCTTTTCCCATTTTAATAAACTATGCAATTTTCATTAAAAGCACAATCAGTTTCTTGTGTTTATAGCAAAACACCCATTTTTGATGCTTTTACCCCAAGAGATGACTTTACTACTTTTACGTGAAACAATTTAGGTTCTTTTTTCAAATTTTTTTTTACGAGTTCTACATAACCTTGTGCCATTCCAATACTTCCACCAAGAATAATTATGTCTATATCAAATATAGCTTTCAAATTTGCACACAGTTCTGAGACAGATGTGGCAGATAGATCAATTATTTCTTTTGCCCATTTTTTATTTTGAAAACTAAGCTTAAAAATTTCTTTAGCACTAATATTTTTATGACCTTTTTGTTTAGCAATTTTACTCATTGCTTTACCAGAAGCGATACTTTCAAAAGTTCCAATTCTACCACTCCCACATTTTGTTTTTGCTAACGTTGAAGTTGTAAATCCTAAATGTCCTGCCAATCCATTTTCTGAGAGAAGAGGTTTATTGTTTAAAATTACACCAACTCCTATACCACTTGAAATTGTAATATATCCCACACGTTTGTATTTAAAACCTTTTCCATAATTTGCTTCTCCCAAAGCTGCAGCTGTTGCATCATTTATTATTGTAGAAGCTGTATTAAATTTTTTTTCTATAAGTTTTTTAAGGGGTATTTTGAAATTTCCTAAATTTTCTTTATTTACTGGGTACCAATTTCCGTATTGGTCAACCCTTCCTGTAATAGCAATACCTATTTTTTTAGATTTAGATATATTTAAGTTTTTAATATTTTTTTCAATTTGTTGAATGTAATTATTTGCTATTTTATGTATTGAAGTTGGCTCAGTAATAGTTTTTTTAAACTTTCCTTTAATTATTTGAGATACTGATATCTTAGTTGCTCCAAAATCAATTGCGATACCTGATTTGTTAAATATTTTTTTATTCATTTTAATTTTTAATTTTTTTTACAAACCAACTCGTAATATTATCAATACGCGTAATAGCACTTCCAATTGTAACTGCATCTGCTCCTGCTTGTATAGCTTGCTTTGCAAGCTCTGGAGTGTTGTAACGACCTTCAGCCATTACAAAGCAATTAAGTTTTTTAAATTCTTTAATTAATTTTATATTTGGTTTATCCGTATCTTTCACTTGTTTACCAACATAGCCAGCAAGTGTTGTTCCAATAATATCCGCACCCTCTAAAATTGCATTTTTAGCATCATCTAGATTTGAGCAATCTGCCATAGCTAAACGATTTGCTTTTTTAATTTTTAAAATAATTTCTTTTGTTGGAAAAGGCCTTTTCCTATTTGTGGCATCATATGCTATTATATCTGCACCACTATTAATAATTTTATCGACATCCTTTAAGAGAGGCGTAATTCTAACTTTAAAGTTATCTAAGTCATTTTTTATTATG
>CACNUO010000028.1 GCA_902623585.1 uncultured Alphaproteobacteria bacterium
AATTTAGTAGAAATAAAAAATCGCCAAAATAATGAAAGTGAAAAAATTTCGTCCAGTAGTGTAATTGATTTTATTAATAATAAGTTAAAAAAATAGATGATTTCTAAATCAGAACGATTACTGATTTTTAGGTTTTTATTTTCTAAGAAATCCGATGGCTATGTGTCTATTTTTGCTTGGTTTTCAATAATAGGTATTAGTTTAGGAGTAGCAGCAATTATTATAGTAATGTCTGTTATGAATGGTTTTAGAATTGATCTAACTAACAGAATAATTGGACTTAATTCGCACCTTAATATTTATAGTTTTGATAATGAGATAACAAATAAGCAAGCTGATGAACTTATATTGAATATTGATAATTCTTTTTTTTACCAACACTACAAATCTATTGAAACAAATGGATTAATTATAAAATCAAATAACTCAAAAGGTGTGATGATCAAAGGCTATGATGCATATGATAAAAATCATTATTTGTTTAATTCAATTAATATGGGTGCATTAATTCAAAATCCAAAAAGTGAAATATTAATTGGAGATTCCTTAGCGAACGAAATGAATCTAAGCGTGGGAGATAAGGTTAAAATTGCAATTCCAAAGACTGATAAAACAATATTAGGAAATATTCCAAGATTTAAAACATTGGAGGTAGTAGGTGTATTTGATCTAGGTTTATATGAATATGATTCAAATTTAATTTTTTTATCTTCAGAACTTGTTAGAAAATTACTCTTATATGATGAAGATATATATAACAAAATTGAATTCTTTACATCATCTCCTAGTGAAATTGAATTATTTAAAAATAAAGTAGAATTAGAAACCTCTAATCTTTTATTAAATTTTTATTCAATATCTTGGAAGGATCAAAACAAAACTTTAATAAATGCACTTAAAGTAGAAAAAAATGTTATGTTTATTATCCTTTCTTTAATCATTTTAGTTGCATCGTTAAATATTATTTCAGGTTTAATTATTTTTGTAAAAGAAAAAAATAAGGATATTGGCATTTTAAAAACTATTGGAATGAGTAATAAAAGTATTATAAAAATATTTTTTACTATTGGAATCTCAATTGGCTTGATTGGCTCATTAATAGGATTAATAATTGGAATACTTTTCACAATAAATATTAAATCAATTCAAAGTTTTTTAGAATATTTACTTGGGACAAAGCTATTTTCTGAAGAAGTCTATTATTTATCATCTTTACCTTCAAAGATTAGTATAAATGAAGTTGTTTACGTACTTTGTGTGGCTATAATCATATCAATTATCTCAACTATTTTTCCAGCTTTAAGTTCAGCCAGAATAGATCCTATTAAGAGTTTAAGAAGTGAATAACAAATATTTATTAGAGATATCTAGTTTGGGTAAACATTATTCTAATGAAAATAATTTAAAAATTGAGATAATTAAAAATCTGAATTTTAAATTAATGCAAAACACTAAAGTTGCGATTGTTGGGCCTTCAGGTTCAGGCAAAACTACTTTTCTTAATATTATTGGTTTACTTGACTCTGAATATGATGGGAAAGTTTATTTTAAGAATAAAGATATTTCTTTATGTTCTAAAGATGAAAAAAATAAAATTAGAGGATTATCAATTGGTTTTATTCATCAATTTTTTCATCTGATTCCTGAACTCACTGTTATCGAGAATGTTATGCTTCCATTATTAATAAATAAAAATGAAAAGAAAAGTTATGAAATATCTAAAAAACTACTTTTTGAATTTGGTTTAAATGAAAGGATTAATTATAAACCTTTAAAGTTATCAGGAGGAGAACAACAAAGAGTCGCTATTGCAAGATCATTAGTTAACAATCCAGATTTAATTTTAGCTGATGAGATGACTGGAAATCTTGATGAAGATACTGCTAACAACATTTTTAAATTTTTTATAAAATATATCGAACAAAATAAAAAAACTTTAGTATATGTTACTCATAACAAAACTTATTCTTTACTAGCTGATGAAATTTATTATTTTAAAAACAAGAATATACAATTAAAGAATGAATAATCCTTTTATTCATTTACGATCTTTATCTTCATATTCTTTATCTGAAAGTACTCTAAAAATTAATAATTTAGTAGATCTTGCAAAAAAAAATGACATGCCTGCAATTGCCATTACAGATAATAATAATATGTTTGGAGTCTTTGAGTTTTCAAAAGAATGTGTAAAAAATAATATTCAACCTATAATTGGAACTTCAATAAATTTATTAGATGTTGTTGTAAATAGTCAAATTTCCCAAGTTACATTTTTAGTTAAAAATGAAATTGGGTATAGAAATCTATTAGAATTAAGCTCACTTTCTCATCTTAATGAAGGAAATAATGTTGGTATATACTTTTCGCAATTAGAGAAATTTTCTGAGGGTTTATTTTGTTATATAGGTGGTGAGTTTAATCCTTTACTTTTGTTAAACAAAGAAAACAAAAAAAAAGATATCATTGAATTAATAAGTAATTTTAAAAAAGTTTTTAAGCAAAATTTTCTTTTTGAAATTCAAAGAATAAATGACCAAAATATCGATTTTTTTGAAAAAGAATTTATTAATTTATCAAAAGAATTTGACATACCCCTTATTGGCTCAAATAATATTAAATACGCTAATAAAGATGATTATTCAGCTCATGATGCATTACTATGTATTGCTCAAAAATCTACAATTAACAATTCTCAAAGAAATACTTCAAATGAGAATATTTATTTTAAGTCAAATGAAGAAATGTATTCAAATTTTGAAGATATCCCTGAGATAATACAAAATAATTTAAATATTTCTCTATCTTGTAATTATTTTCCTGAATCAACAAAACCACAATTACCTGAATTTAAAAATGATTTAAATTTATCAGCAGAAAATTTTTTACTAAAATCATCTGAAATGGGACTTGAAAAAAAAATAAAAGAAAAAAATATTAAGAATATACAAATTTATAGTGATAGATTGAAATATGAAAATGAAATAATAATTAGAATGGGTTTCGCAGGATACTTTTTAATAGTAGCAGATTTTGTTAATTGGGCTAAAGAGAAATTCATTCCTGTTGGCCCTGGGAGAGGATCAGGTGCCGGTAGTTTAGTAGCTTGGTGTTTAGGAATTACAGATTTAGATCCATTAGAATATGATTTATTATTTGAAAGATTTTTAAATCCAGAAAGAGTGTCAATGCCAGATTTTGACATAGATTTTTGTCAAACTAGAAGAGATGAAGTAATTGCATATGTAAATAATAAATATGGAAGTGAATGTGTTGCTCATATAATTACATTTGGTACTCTAGCATCAAGAGCAGCAGTAAGAGATATCGGAAGGGTCTTAGAAGTTCCTTATGGAGAAGTAGATTCTTTTGCTAAACTAATACCTTTTAATCCATCAAATCCACTTACCTTAAGTGAGTCTATTAAATCTGAAAGAAGTTTGCAAGAAAGGATAAGCAGTGATGAAAGAATTTCAAATATTATTGATGTAAGTTTAAAAATTGAAGGAACTCACAGACACGCTTCAACCCATGCAGCTGGAGTGGTAATTGGTCATGAAAAATTATCTAAAGTAGTCCCTTTATACAAAGATCAAAATACTAATACGAATGCTACACAATTTTCAATGAAGTATGTTGAAGAAGCAGGTTTAATAAAATTTGATTTTCTTGGCTTAACTACATTATCCATTATAGATGATTGTATAAAATTAATAGTTAAAGAAAATAAAAATTTTTTAATAAATAAAATTCCTCTTAATGATGCAAAAACTTATGATCAGTTAAGTAAGGGTGATACAGTGGGAATATTTCAATTAGAAAGTAATGGTATGGGTAGCGTCCTTCGCCAATTGCAACCTGATAGATTTGAAGAAATAATTGCTGTAGTAGCCTTATTTAGACCAGGACCAATGGACAATATACCATCTTTTTGTAATAGAAAACATGGACGAGAAGAAATCAAATACCTTCATTCTATGTTAGAAGATGTTTTAAAAGAAACTTATGGAATTATTGTTTATCAAGAACAAGTAATGCAGATTGCACAAGTTTTATCAAATTATTCTTTAGGTGAAGCAGATTTACTAAGAAGAGCAATGGGAAAAAAAATTCAAAAAGAAATGGATATGCAAAAAACAAGATTTATAGAAGGTGCTGTTCAAAATAATATTGATAAAAAAGAAGCTTCAAAAATATTTGATTTAGTTGATAAATTTGCAGGGTATGGTTTTAATAAAAGTCATGCAGCAGCATATGCTTTAATATCTTATCAAACTGCTTATTTAAAAGCAAATTTCCCACATGAATTTCTTACAGCAACTCTAAACTATTCAATAGATAGAACAGACAAAATTATTTTACTTAAACAAGAAATAGAAAGATTAAATATTAATTTTTTAAAGCCAGATATAAATTTTTCTGATCCTTTGTTCTCAATTGAAACAAATGATACATTAAAATCAATAAGATTTGGTTTAGCAGCAATCAAAGGTGTTGGTTTAAAATCAATTTCTAGCATGGTTGATGAAAGAAATAAAAACGGTAAATTTAAAAGTATCGTTGATTTTATGAATAGAGTTTCCAAGGAAGTAATAAATAAAAGACAGCTCGAAAAACTTATTCAGGCTGGAGCTTTTGATAGTATTGAAGCTAATAGATCAAAATTATTCAATAATGTACCAAAATTTGTTGAACTTTTTGGAGGAGAAAAAAATATCAATCAAGATATGCTTTTTGAAGAAGATGAGATTTCTTTTGAGGATACAAACCTGTTCAACCAAAATTATGAAAAATGGAATAATACAGTAATTTTATCTAACGAATTAGAAGTTATTGGATTTTATTTTTCAGATCATCCCTTAAATCTTTATCCAAAAAAGTTTTTTGAATTAGAAAATATTAATCTTTTTAAAGACTATTCTGAAAATAACAATGTAAACTCAATTAAAGTTTGTGGTGCTATTTTAGATATTAAAGAAAGGTCAAATAAAGATGGAAAAAAATATGCTTTCATCACTGTATCAGAAACTAACTATCAGTTTGAATTAGCTATATTTAGTGAAAATTTATATAAATACAGACCTTTATTAAAAGAAGGTAATTTATTAATTTTTAATGTTGATATTGTTAAAAATAATACCGGTACTCGGTTTATAGTAAGAGAAATATCATCACTTGAAAAAACTTTTATTAATAAAAAATATAAATTTAATATTTATTCAAGCATTAAAAATATAGATGAGATAAAATATAATATATTTGAAAAATCAATAAATACTAAAGTTGATAATAATATTGATCTCTTTATTAATGTGGATCAAAAGTTAGTTAATTTTAACTTTAACAAATACTCAATAAAATCTTACAAAAAACTCGATGATTTAAATAAATCAAAAATTTTAGATTATTCTTTAGAAATATCTTGAAATAATAACACATTATAATAATAGATCATTCAAATTAAATCTAGCACACAGAAAAAACCGGTGTTTTTGTTTCTGTGGAGGTTAAACCGGGAGTAAATATGAATTTACCAGAAGTTAAAATTGAAGATCTCTTAGAGTCAGGTGTACATTTTGGTCATAATGTAAGAAGATGGAATCCTAAGATGAAAGAATATATTTATGGTGTCAGAAATAATATACATATTTTTGATTTAAGAATTACCTTGGAGTTATTAAATACAGCTCTTACCAAAATACATGAAACTGTATCAAAATCAGGAACAATTCTTTTTGTTGGCACTAAAAAGCAGTGCAGTGATGTTGTTAAGGAATTGGCGATTATAAATAATAATTATTATGTAAATAAAAGATGGTTAGGTGGAACTCTCACTAATTGGAAAACGATATCAAACTCAATTAAAAGACTTGAAGAAATAGAATTATTTTTAAAGAACAATGAGGAATCAAAAAATTTATCTAAAAAAGAATTACTTGATATTTCAAGAGAGAAGCAAAAACTTGATTTAAATATTGGTGGTATCAGAACTTTAAATGGTAAACCAGATTTATTAGTAGTTTTTGATGTAATAAAAGATAAAATTGCAGTACGTGAAGCAAATAAGCTTAATATTCCTGTTGTTGCTATAGTAGATTCTAATGCCGACCCTGAAAATATCGATTATGTTATTCCAGGTAACGATGATGCTCTTAGATCTATCAATCTTTACAAAAATTATTTTTCTGAAACTATTCAAGATGCAACTAATTTTCAAAATCAATCTGATGAAAAAGATAATGATAAGAATGAAGATAATTTAAAAAAGGATGAAAAATAATGTCAAGCATTACAGATCTAATTAAAGAATTAAGAGATAAAACAGGTGCTGGTTTTTTGGATTGTAAAAAAACTTTAGAAGAAAACAATAATGATATTGAAAATTCTATAGAAGCTTTAAGAAAAAAGGGTCTTGCTAAAGCATCTAAAAAAAGTGATAGAGCAGCAAACGAAGGTGCTGTAGGTGTTTATTCTAATAAAGATATTACAGTTTTAATTAAAGTTAATAGTGAAACTGATTTTGCAGCAAAAAGTGATACATTCCTAGATTTTCTAGATAACTTAGGTGCACTAGTATTAGAAAATAACACAATAATAGATAAGAATAATCTTTTAAATCTAAAGTATGAAGATGGAACAATTAAAGATTATTTTGATTCAATGATTGCAAAAATAGGAGAAAATTTAATTTTAAGTGATCTTCTAATTAAAGAAAATAAAGATTCTCACTATTCTTATTACATTCATAATAGTTACAGAGGCAATATTGGGAAAATTGTATCATTGTTAGAATTTACATCTACTAACAAGGAACAAGAAATTGAAATTTTATCTAAAAATTTGTGCATGCATATTGCTGCGATGAAACCTGAATCTTTAGATATTGAAGATTTGGATAAAAATCTAGTTGAGAGAGAAGAAAAAATTCAAAGAGAATTAATCTTAAGTTCCGGAAAACCCTCAAATATTATTGATAAAATTTTAGAAGGGAAAATGAAAAAATTTTACAGTGAAGTAACTTTATTAAACCAATTTTATATTTTAGATCAAGATAAATTAGTAAAATCTGTCATTGAAGAACATTCTAAATATGAATTTAAAGTAAAATCTTTTGAAATAATAAGTTTGTAGTATGAGTAAAAGAATTTTACTTAAAATTTCTGGGGAATCTTTAATGGGTTCTTCTAATTATGGAATAGACGTTTCAACAATAAATAAAATTTCTAATGAAATAAAGAATGTTTATAAAAAAAAATATCAAATATGCCTCATTATTGGTGGTGGTAATATTTTTAGAGGAATTAAAGGTGCATCAGAAGGAATAGATAGATCTACATCCGACTATATGGGCATGTTAGCAACAGTAATGAATGCATTATCACTTCAGAGTAGTTTAGAAAAAATTGGTGTCCCAACGAGAGTTCAATCTGCCATTACAATGTCTCAAATTGCAGAGCCTTACATAAGAAGAAGAGCATTAAGGCATTTAGAACGAAATAGAATAGTTATATTTGCAGCTGGCACAGGCAATCCATTTTTTTCTACAGATACTGCAGCGACCTTAAGGGCTTCTGAGTTGGATTGTAAATTAATTATCAAAGCAACAAAAGTTAATGGCATTTATAATAAAGATCCAATAAAGCATAAAAATGCCAAACTTATAAAAAATATTTCTTATAATGAGGTCATAAATCAGAACTTACAAGTTATGGATCTTACTGCAATTAGTTTGGCAAAAGACACAAAAATACCAATTTTTATAACAAATATATTTAATAAAAATTCTCTAATTAATGTTTTGAATCGTCGAGGTTCCTATAGTAAGATAAGTTGAGTATGATTGATTTTGAAAGTAAAATGAGTTCTGCTGTTTTACATTATGAAAAAGAACTTAATACATTAAGAACATCAAGGGCCAATCCATCAATGTTAGATAGTATATTTGTTGATGCATATGGTTCAAAAACGCCTTTAAATCAATTAGGTAATATTTCTATACAAGATGCATCTACTATAATTATACAAATTTGGGACACATCATTAATTAAATCAATAGAAAATGTTATCACAGAATCTAATCTAGGAATAAATCCTCAAGTTGATGGTCAAATAATCAGGTTGCCAATACCAAAACTTAGTGAAGAAAGAAGAAAAGAAATAATTAAAGTTGCATCTGAAATTGCAGAGAATTCAAGAATTACAATTAGAAATATAAGAAGAGATTTTATAGAAACTGCTAAAAATGAAAAGAAAAATTCTAACCTTTCTGAAGATGATCTAAAGAGAAAAATTAATGAAATACAAAAAATTACAGATAATAATATAGACAAAATTGACAAAATATTAGAAGCAAAAAAAATCGATATTTTGAAAGTTTAAGATTGAACAATTTAGAACATATAGCATTTATACTTGATGGAAATAAGAGATGGGCAAAAAAAAATAAATTTTCTAATTTTATTGGTTACTCAAAAGGTTTTGAAAATATTAAAAACTTAGTAAATTTTTCTCTAAATATAAAATTAAAAAATCTTACACTTTATGCTTTATCATCAGAAAATTTTCATCGATCTTCAATAGACTTAATATATGATATAATTTACAAAAATTTTCAAAAATATTTTAATGATTTGGTTATTGATAAAGGTGTTAGAATAAAAATATTTGGTTCTAGAAAAAACTTACCAAAAAAAATTATAGGAATTTTTGAAAATATAGAAAAATTATCTTCAGATAATAACAAATTAAATTTGAATATTGCCTTTAACTATGGTTTCAAAGATGAAATAAAAAAAGTACTTAACAAAGTTAAAGAGAACTGTTCAAATATTAACCTAAATAATGAACAAGAAATTAATAAACTATTTGACATAGGTACATTTCCTGATC
>CACNUO010000029.1 GCA_902623585.1 uncultured Alphaproteobacteria bacterium
GTCTAGCGCCAGGTCTATTAGTAGTTCCTCCATCCCATGGTACGCCTGCAACACAGTAGTCTAATTTATTTAAATCTTTCACAACAGGTAAACGAAAAAAAGTAGCAACATCAGCAAAGCGAGGAGTTTCCATACTAGATAGAGGTTTAATTTGAGTCATAAAACTATCTTATGATATATAGAATTGGATTATACAAGACAAATTAGTATGGATTATAGTAAATTTCCTAAACCACAAAATGATGGAAAAGCTGATCATCTTTTAAATAAGTTTTTGCCGGATATTTCTCTTAAAAATCAACAGGGAAATCTATTAAAAATAAAAAGATCTGACACTTTCCGTTTAATTTTATATTTTTATTCTATGACAGGTAATCCAAATGAAAGTTTACCTAAAAATTGGAATCAAACTCCAGGAGCCATTGGCTGTACTGTGGAGACCTGTAGTTTTAGAGATAATTATGAAGAATTAATCAAACTAAATGCGCTGCCTATAGGAATATCAACTCAAACAATAGATTATATTAAGGAAATGACAGATAGATTAGCAATTCCCTATGATGTTTTAAGTGATTCAGAAAATATTTTGCTCAATTCATTAAAAATGCCTTATTTTGAAATTGAAAACAAAATTTATTTTAAAAGATCAACTCTTATTGTGGAAAAAAATATTGTTAAAAAAGTATTCTACCCTATTTTTCCTCCTAACAAACATATAAATGAAGTTCTACAATGGCTAAAAGAAAACTAACTATTTTTTTATTTTCAGTATTTTTGTTTTTTTCTAACCTTTCAACAGCTAATCCAAATATAGATCAATGGCTAGAGTCAGAGAAATCTTATAAAGATCTTATTAATGAGGGATTTGAAGTTAAAAGCTACGCTATAAGTGACATAGAGGTTGTAAATGAATTAACAATAATCTTATTTGTTACAGTTCTCCAAAAAGATAACGAAGTATATGAGTGTCAGGAATATCAAACTATAGATAAAAATGTTGAGACTTTAGATATGAACTTAATATGTAAAGAATTAGTTCAACCTTATGAAAGAGGTATAGGAACTTAGGTTCGTTCAATATTTAAAAAAAACCACTGTAATGCTATTAGTGTAAGCCCATTTAAAATTTGTTTTTTATTCATTTTTGTTTTTACCTCATCAAAACTATAACTTTTAACTAATATATCCTCATTTTCATTCTCTAGACCTCTTATAATTTCTTTATCTGGAGCAATTACCTCGCCTAAAAAAAGATTATAAAAAGATTCAGATGATCCTGGGGCAGGAAAGTAACCTTGTATAGATTTAAGATTATTTACTTCACATCCAGTTTCTTCAAAACATTCTCTCTTTGCAGTATCTTCTGGAGTTTCACCAGAGTCAATTATTCCGGCAACTATTTCATCTAGATAATTTTGATTATCTTTAGAAATTGTCCCTGGTCTGAACTGTTGAATTAAAACAATTTTTTTATTTATAGGGTCATATGGTAAGACCGCTGATACTTGTGCGCCCCCAAATAACTCCCTTTTTATTTCATTACTCCAATTTCCATCATATTTTTTGTATTTAAGAGTAACTTCATTCATTTTAAAGAAACCGTCGTGAATATTCTTTTTATCTAAAATTTTAAATTTTGGGCTCATAAAAATTGATATATTTTATATTACATATATATTTGTAAATATGGAAAAAGCATTATTTGGTGCAGGTTGTTTCTGGGGTGTGGAAGAAACATTTTGTAAAACTCCAGGCGTAATAAATACCTTAGTTGGTTATTCTGGAGGCGATACTATTAACCCTTCTTATGAAAGTGTTTGCCAAGGAAATACAAATCATACTGAGGTTGTTTTAGTTGAATTTGATAATTCTAAAATATCTTATGAAGATCTTTTGATGGTTTTCTGGAAGTGTCATGATCCTACCACTTTAAATAGACAAGGTCCCGACATTGGAACACAATATAGATCAGCGATATATTATTATAACGAAGATCAAAAAAATAAATCTATTCATTCTAAAAATGAATATGCTAAAAGTGCTGGATTAAATATTGTTACTGAAATATCAGAAGCTAAGGAATTCTATAAAGCTGAAGAATATCATCAAAAATATATCCAAAAAACAGGTTTACACTGCGCTATATAGATTAATTCTCTAGGGAACTAATGTCTGTCGATTTTTATTATGCATTTTTAACAGGCTGGGTAATACTTTTATTATTTTGGAGTACTATTATTTTCTTCATATATCTGAGAAAACCTCCTAAATCCAAATTAACTAAAAGTTTTATAATCAAATCTTATCTGTTTTTTTTGGCACTATTATTTATAATTTTATTTTTTCGATAAACCGATTCGTTTTTCTTATAAATTATGTATCAACATATAGTAGGTCAAAAAGATTAAGATACTAACATATTGATAATTAACAACTTTTTTATATTTAATGTTGAATACTGGTTTTTTCATAAATATAAACTACCTCGAAATTAATAAAATTATTATGTCTATATTAAAAAACTATTTTAAACAAAACAGTGTGATGCACAGTTTCTCAAGTTGCCAATGGCCAATTGGAGATCCACAAGAGAAAGATTTTCATTTTTGTGAATCTGATACCGTTGCAGGGAAGCCTTATTGTCAGAGTCACTGTGATGTTGCATATATTGACGAAAAAGAGCTTAAAAAAGAAAAAGAAGCTCAAAAAAATCGTCGCATTGCTGCTTAAGTCAATCTCTACAAATTATTTTCTCATCAAATGTTAATAATTTAGAGTTATTGACATAAGAGACGTTTTTCTTAAAATAAAAAAACATGTTATTCAGTGTACTGAAAAAACTTAACTTTGATGGAACATTAGAAATCATAGATTCTAATGGCAAGACCCATAAATTTGGAAATTCAAACCCTAACGTTTGTATAAGACTGAAAAACAAATCTATTCAAAGAAAACTATTCTTAAACCCTAATCTGCATATAGGTGAAGCATATATGAATGAAGAGTTAGTTGTAGAAAAAGGCACTATAGAAGACTTTCTTAATTTAATAACTAATTGTTACGATGACTTTATTTCTAACAATAAGTTTTATAAATTTTATGAATATTTATCTTCCATTTTCATGCCATTTCAGCAGATTAATCAGCTTGTAAATTCAAAAAAAAATGTAGCACACCACTACGATATAAATGAGGATTTATATAAATTATTTCTTGATCAGGATATGCAATATTCGTGTGCATATTTTCACAATCCGAATATGAGTTTGGATCAAGCCCAGAAAGATAAAAAACAACATATAATTAAAAAACTTCAAATTACAGAAAATATGGATGTTCTTGATATTGGATGTGGTTGGGGAGGAATGGCAATTGAAATAGCTAAATCTACTGGAGCCAAAGTAAAAGGAATTACACTTTCAGAAAATCAATTTAAAACTGCATCTGAGCGAGCACAAAAAGAAGGTTTGAGTGATAAAGTTTCATTTGCACTTCAAGATTATAGAAATGAGAGCGAAAAATATGATCGCATAGTATCAGTTGGTATGTTTGAGCATGTTGGTGTTAAATATTTTAAAACTTATTTAAGTAAAGCTAATGATATTCTGAAAGAAAATGGTGTTTTTCTTTTGCATACAATTGGTCAAAGGGGTAAACCAACTGCTACAAGTCCTTGGATAAGAAAATACATTTTTCCTGGTGGTTATATTCCATCATTATCTGAAGTAATGAATGCAACACAAAAACTTAATATAAATGTAACAGATGTTGAAGTATTAAGATTACATTACGCTCACACACTTTCCAAATGGTATCAAAATGTTATTGAAAATAAAGATAAAATTATAAATATGTTTGATCAGCGTTTTTTTAGAATGTGGGAGTTTTATCTATTGGCAAGTAAGTATTCCTTTGTAAATATGGGTAATGTTGTTTTCCAAATACAAATCGCAAAAAATATTAACAATTTGCCTCTCACAAGAAATTATATCTACAACTAAACAGTTTATATTATTGAATTTCCAAGACAGGTAATATAATCTTTCTTTTATGGCGCTATCCCTAAATAATTATATAATTAGAGCATCAATTTTCTTAGTCGCTGTCTTCGTTATTGTTGTTTTATTATACCCAGTTTTACAAAATGCTTTTTTATCAAATATTTTTATTAACATTATAATTTTATTAGCCCTGTTAACTGGAATTGTATTTAATTTTTTTCATCTCATTAACTTAAATTATAAATATATATCTTTCTCGAACTTTAATATTACAAATTCTATAGAAGCATTCTCTACTTTAAGAGGGCAAGACAAAAATATTTCTCTTGAATTAAAAAATCTTGACGGAAAATTTGTTTTTAAAAGTTCATCAATAAATAGATTGATAGAGAATTCTGATATGACTTTGATAAGCATAAGAGAAACTTCTCGTTACCTGGTAGGCTTACTAGTTTTTTTAGGACTCCTTGGAACTTTCTGGGGACTTCTAAAAACCATTGGATCTGTTGGCAATGTTATCAGCGGCCTAGGTATAGATGATACAAATGTTGCAGGTTTTTTTAATTCTCTTAAAGATGGATTAAATGCTCCACTTGAAGGAATGAGTATTGCATTTAGCAGTTCTTTATTAGGTTTAGCTGGCTCTTTAATATTAGGATTACTTGATTTAAATCTTGGACAAGCTCAAAATAAATTTAGTCAATACTTTGAAAAAATACTTAATAGCAATTCTTCTCCAGATTTTTCTAAAGTAGAAGATAAGCCTACAGGAGAAGCAATTCAAAAAATCTATGACAACTTAGAAAACCTCCTAAATGCTTTTAAAAAATCATCTGACAATCAAACTAAAATTTCAAACAATTTAGAGAAGTTTAATGAAATACTTAACAAAATCAATTCCAACTCTTCAAATCTTGATAAGCAATTATCAAATTTCTTATCTTCACAATTAAACACACAATCTTCACTAATGAACCTTACAGAAGCTTTAAGCAAAAATGGAATATTAGAAGCAAAAAAAGTTAAAGAATATTTTCAGAAAATTGAAAAAGAACTAAAGAAAATTAAAAAATAATAATGTCTACTAGGTCTTTAAGAAATAGACTTGCTGATACAACAAATATTTGGCCCGGTTTTGTCGATGTTCTCGCTACTCTTTTAATAGTAATCATATTTGTGCTAATGGTTTTTACTGTTTCGCAAATATATCTGAGTGATGCTATATCCGGCCGAGATAAGGCGCTGCAAGATTTAAGAACACAAATAAATGAATTATCTAAAATACTTGTTATTGAAACTAAAGATAAAGAAGAAGCTCTTTCAACTCTTTCTGAAACTGAGAAAAAACTTGAAGATACAGAATTAAATTTGAAAAGTGAGCAATTATTAAGTGAGCAATTACAAACTGATGTTGCAAAAAAACGATCAGAAATATTTGTTCAGGAACAAAATATAATAGCATTATCCGAGCAAATTAGTAGTCTTTTAAAAGAATTGAGAATAGTTGCAAATGCATTAGAAACATACGAAGGACAAGAAATTACTTTACTTGAAACTGAGGGGCTTGGAGAACGAATTAACAAAGCACTTGCAACAAGAATTGATCAACTAAAAATACTTAATCAAGAATTAGATAATGCTAATTTTAAACTACTTGAAAGTGAAAAATCTCTCAAATCTACAATAGCAGAATTAAATGAGAAGAATGAAAATTTAATGGCCATTAACGAAAGTCTGGGTTTAGAGGAAGGAGGAATTGAAGAGCAGTTACTTGCAATTAAAAATAAAAATGAAAAGCTTCTAAGTTTAAATGATGAATTAGAAAAGACAAACACTGAACTATCATTAAGAGATGAAGAATTACAAAGTCAAATATCCCAATATCAAGAACTAATGAATGATCTTTTAGAAATTAATGATAGTCTTGGTTTAAAAGATGCATCACTTAATGAACAACTTGATGCAATTAGGTTTAAAAATGAAGAATTAGCAAGATTAAATAAAGATTTAATTCAGAAAGATAGCACTATTTTTAATTTACGAGGAAAAATATCTGAACTGAATAATGTTCTTTCTTTGTCAGAAGATAAACAAAAACAACAACTAGAAAAACTTGAGTTACTTCAAAGTCAAATTGTTTCACTAGAACAAGAAAGTCAAACACAAAAAGAAACATCGCTTGAAGAAATTAAAAATATGGAAATACAAGCTTCAAAAACATTAGAACAGGTAGAAATTCTATCTAATCAGATTGACACTCTGCAAAAAGAAATTGCTTTGCTTAATAGTGCTCTAGAAGCTAGTGAAAGTCAGGCTTTGATTAAAGATTTAGAAATAGAGGTGTTAGGTGAAAAGTTAAATAAAGCCCTTACATCAAAAGTATTTGAACTTCAAAAATATAGATCTGAGTTTTTTGGAAAACTACAATCTATTTTAGGTGATAGAAAAGATATTAAAATTGTAGGAGATAGATTTATTTTTGAATCAGAGCTATTATTTGATTCTGCTTCAGCAGATTTACAACTATCTGGTAAAGAAAAGTTAAGTGAAATTGGCCTTACTTTAAAAGAGACTACTAATGATATTCCTTCAGATATTGACTGGATTATCATGGTAGAAGGACACACTGACAAAAAACCTATTCAAACAATTAGATATCCTTCTAACTGGGAATTATCTTCAGCTAGAGCTAATACAGTTTTAAAACTTCTTCTTGATCTTGGTTTTCCACCAAATAGATTAGCATCTGCAGGATATGGAGAGTTTTATCCTATCAGTAATGGAGAAACTGATAGTGATCTTCAACAGAATAGAAGGATTGAATTAAAACTCACTTCACGCTAATTTGCCTTAAATTTAACATAAACTGATCATAAAAATTCAATATGAGATTTTTAATTATATTTGTCTTAAGTTTCTTTAGCTCATATTCTGTATTTGCTGCATGCAGTGATCAACCAGCAAATGAGGTTGATTGGACTAATTGTAATTTTGTAGAAAACCTCGATCTTTCTGGTACTGGTTTGGCAAATTCTCAAATGTCAGGAGTTAATTTATCTTTATCTAATTTTGAAAAATCTCAACTAAATAATTCAAATTTATCTATTGGTAATTTTATCTTCTCAAATTTCAGTAATTCTAATTTATATGCTTCAAATTTACAGGGAGCTAATTGTAATAATGCTAACTTTGATAATGCAAACCTTGCAAAAGTAAACTTTGAGGGATCTAATCTCTTTGGAGCGACTTTTAAAGGTGCAAATCTATATGAGGCAAATCTACTTGGTGCTAATATCTCCGGTGCAATTTTTGATGAAGCAAATTTATCAAATGCTATATGGATAGATGGTAAAAAATGTGCTCTTGGTTCTATAGGCAGTTGCCAATAATTTTATTATTTCTTTTTATTGCCAGTTGTAAAATGTCAAACGTATCTGAAATAAAAAAAAATGATGATAACAAAGTCAATTTTAGAATCACAGGAAGTAAAGAAACGGGTATTCAAATAAATAATTAAAATATTAATTTACTTTTATCAAATTTAATGATTTGACCTTTAAACAATGAGTCAAAATTCTTATCTATATGCCTTTAGTGTAGTTTTTCTTGCTGGAATTTTTTGGAGTTTTGGTGCGTTGACTGTTAGATATATGGTAGATGGCCATCAATATGTTTTTCAATATTTATTTTATAGAGGTTTAACTATTTCAATTATACTTCTTATATATTTATTTTTTCGGGAAGGATTTGCTTTTTATAAAAATTTTCTCAGAATAGGAATGTCATCAATACTTGGTGGACTATTCC
>CACNUO010000030.1 GCA_902623585.1 uncultured Alphaproteobacteria bacterium
ATGAAATATAGAAAATTAGGTAATACAGATATTGATGTAAGTGTCATTTGTTTAGGCACAATGACTTTTGGTGAGCAAAATAGTCAACAAGAAGGTTTTGATCAAATGGATTATGCAGTTGAAAGAGGTGTCAATTTTTTTGACACAGCTGAGCTATATGCTGTCATGCCGAGAAAAGAAACTTATGGCAAAACAGAAGAAATAGTTGGCAATTGGTTTCATGAAAGAAAAAATAGAGACAAAATTATTTTAGCTTCAAAAATAGCCTCAAAATCAGACGGCCTTGAGTGGATTAGAGAAGGATCAAAAAGTTTAGGTTTTGATAAAAAAAATATGAATGCTGCAATAGATGAGAGCCTTAAAAGATTAAAGACTGATTATATTGATCTATATCAATTACACTGGCCTGAAAGAAAGGTTCCAAAATTTGGAATTTTAGATTTTGAATATGATGCTAGTGATAATGATTGGACTACTGTTGAAGAAGTTTTATATAATTTAGACCAACTTGTTAAAGCAGGCAAAATTAGATACGCCGGTTTATCTAATGAAACACCATGGGGTGTAATGAAATACCTTCAAATTTCAAAAGAAAAAAATCTTCCACGCATGATGTCAATACAGAATGTGTATAGTTTAGTTAACCGAGTATTTGATATTCATAACTCTGAAGTTTCAATAAGAGAAAATTGCGGTTTACTCGCTTACTCCCCTTTAGCAGGCGGGAGACTAAGTGGAAAATATATTGGGGGAAAAAATCCCGAAAAAGCAAGGTATACTCTTTGGCCAAGACGATTTTCCAGACACCATACTGAAAGAGGAGAAAGTGCAATAGAAAAATATTTTGAACTTGCTCAAAAATACGAAATAGCACCCTCAACCTTTGCTAATGCATTTGTAAATGATCGTCCATTTGTTACAAGCAATATAATTGGAGCTACAACAATGGAGCAACTTAAAGAAAATATAGATAGTATTGATGTCACATTATCAAATGATATCTTAAAAGAGATTGAAGATATTCATTTGTCAGATCCGAACCCGTGTGTTTAAGAATTTAATAAATTACTTTTTTCTGTAGCTTTCAAATCGATATCAATAGAATCATATCTATTTTTGAAACATCAGTCTTGGATGTTTTAAATATTATTCCATTAATTCTACACATTATATTTTAATTTTTTCCAGCAGTTTTCGTACATCATCAATATAGCTTCTATCCCATAAATAAACATTTAATAGTGAATAATATAATTGATAAATTGGTTCATATTCTAAGTAATATTTATCAATCTTTATGCGATCGCTGTATTTATCTAAAAAATTTTCATCAATAAATTTTGGGTTAAACCATCTCAAATAAGATACTTCTAGCTCATTATGCCCATAAAAAGATCCTGGGTCAATTAATCCTACAAATTTTTTATTTTTGAAAAGTATATTACCTTCCCATAAGTCGCCATGTAATAGAGATGATCTTGGATTGCTTGGAATAAAATTATCTATTTTATTAATTAATAAATCAATTTTATTATTAATTGCTTTATCCATTGGCTTATTTTTATTAACTAAATCAAATATGTAATACAGTCTTTTAACTGTATAAAATTCTTTCCAATTTTTTGACTTAGAATTAATCTGTTTTAAACCTCCAATCTGTGTGTCAAAACCAAAACCATAATCCTCACTCTTTATTGAATGAATAGAAATTATAGCATTTAAGAAATCATTATTTGTTTGTTTAGGTTGATCATTATTATTATTTATGAATGACATTATTAGAAATTTATCATTGTATTTAATAATATTTGGAAAATAATTAAATTTTTGTTTATTAAAAAAAATAAGATTATCTGTTTCAGATTTTATAGCATTAAATTCATCATTATTATTGTAATAATATTTGACAATAAACTCTTTACTATCACTCGTGACTATTTTTAAACAATTAATTCCAAAAGAGTCTGATAATAACTTGCTATCTATAATTTTCTTATTATCTAAAAGTTTTTCAATTTCTAAAATGATACTTTGCTCAATCATACAAAATGTTTAAAAATATTAATTTTCAATTTCTAATTTCATATTTCGGATTAATACCATATGTTTTAACTTTTTTAGATAAATACTATTTTTTAATAGTTGAGGAAGAAGATCTACTTAATTTCGTTACTTACTATAGTCTTATTATTATTGTTTTTATTGGATCAATAAATTGGAATTTAAAAAACAATCCACCCACTCACATAGTTATTTACGGTTTTTTGCCTAGCTTATTTGCTGTTATAATTATTATATTAAGCCTTCTTAACATTAATATTTTAATAATTTTTATTTTAATAATTTTACTTTTGTTAACTCAGTTATTTTTTGACTATATTATATTATTTGCAAACGAAACAAATAAACAGGCATTTTACTATCTCAGGCTACCTTTAACGATTTTGATTATCCTATTTTTACTTCTTATTTCATTGTAAGGCTGATAAAACCAATATTTCTACCTGCATGATTTTTTAACTCAAACTTTTCTTTTTTTTCCAAATTTTTTAATTCTACTTTACTCATAACTTTAAATTTTTTAAAAATATTTAGTATAGCAATTGGAATAGCTCTTTCATTTCCGTCTGTAATTTTAATTACCCCGCTAATTTCTTTTTGAATATCAACAAATAAAAAAACACCTTCAGCCCCACTTTTACAAAATATTCTTCCTTTTGAAGCTTTTATTACTTTTGTATCAAAACTCACAGTTCCTCCAATAAATTCGGGATTTTCTAAAATTGAATTAACTAAAGTTCTGACTTGATCACTATAATCATAATTATTTTTATAACTTTTAATCAAATTATTTAATGCTTTTGATATTGATTTAATTTTGAATGAGTATTGTGGCGCACTACAACCATCTAGAGAGAAATTTTTCTTTGACAATTTGCTTTCTGTAAATTTATTAAAAATTTTTCTAATATTTTTTTGATGCACGTGATTATAATCAAGATAGTTTGTAATGCTCTGATTATTGACCAAACAGCTTGTTAACATCCCTAAGTGTTTACCTGCACAATTGTTATGTAGTTCGTTAAATTTTTTTCTAGAATATATTATTTTTTCAGATGCCTTTTTATCTAATGGTGAATGAATACCACATTGTAAATTTTTTGTTTTTAAGTTTATTTTTGAAATCCATTTTTTTAACTCTTTTATATGAAATTTTTCTCCTTTGTGTGAAGCACAAGCTAAAGCTATATGTTTATTATTTAATTTATAATTTTTGATTGCATTAGACATTGCAAAAGGAATTGCTTGAAATATTTTGATTGATGATCGAGGGAAAAAATATTCATTATCATTATTTGTAGATAATAAAACTTTACCATCAACAGTTGTTACTAAAGCTTTAACTTGATGGGTGCTTTCAACTTTTTTACCTCTAACAAAATCTACGTGAATCTTAGACACGTATGAAGTTATACAATAATGAGTTTATTTTTGCTTAAAAAAAGATTTGATAAATGTAAATAAGTTTAAGAAAGATCCAAACTTACCAAAGAATATTACATCTTTTTCGGTAATACTCATGCATACACAGCCTGTGTCTTTTGATGCTATAGGCGTATGTTTTATTTTTTGGTCATTTATCTGAATATCACCTCTAGAGTACTTACCATATTCATCGCAGAAACTACCTTCTAAGACTAATATATACTCTTTTCCACCATGTGAGTGCAGCGGCACAGAAACTCCAGGGTCCATTTTTATTAATTTTAATTCGTCTTTATCATCGATAGATGCGGTATACTCTTTGAAACCTTTATAAACTTGTTTCCAATTTAAATTATTTAGGTTGCCAAAAAAGCTAGATACTGGGTCTTTAAGATTTGAATCAGATTTAATATTTTTATTATTCATGCAGTCTGTATATTTCAGATTTTTAGGATGAATATTTTCGTTATCCATTAAGTTTTCACCCAACATATTTTCAAATATATTACCAATTTTAGAGGCATCTGAGTTTAATTCTAAATATGTTGAAGCAAATAGGGACTTTGCTGGACCTAATATTCCAGAAGCAAAATCAAATATTAGTTGGTTTTTTACTACTGTTCCGTTCATCTTAAAAATTCCTGCATTTTCGTTAAAATATGCCTTATCCTTGATTTAACTGTCCCTAATGGAATTTCAAGCTCATCTGAAATTTTTTTATGACTTTTGTTTTCAAAAAAATTCATTTTTATCATTATTTTTTGCTGTTCATCGAGCTCATTATTTATTCTTTCTATTTGTTTTTTTGCCTCATTTTCTTCAATGAGGTCAATTTCTCTATCTTGGTACAAAAATTCTCTTATATCTTCTTCTTTAAAGTTTATTTTTGAATTTTTCCTTAAAAAGTCTATTTTTTTGTTTCTCGCAATAGTAAATATCCATGTTGAAAGCGCTGATTTTGATGAGTCATATAGGTGCGATTTTACCCAAACAGTACTTAAAACCTCTTGTGTGAGCTCTTCAGCACTCTCAAGCCTGATCCTATTTTGAATAAAATAGGCGTTAACTTTAGAGGCAAAAAAATCAAAAATTTGTGAAAAAGCCATTTCGTCGCGGTCTTTTTGAATCCGTTTCATCAAGTCATTTAAGTTTGATTTTTTCATAATTTAAAAAGGCTCTAACATTGACTAAACACTCTTAACTAATTGCATAAGATATACTAAAAGAAGAAATTGATGAAAATTATTCTTAAGTTTTTAATAGCGCTATATGTAGCACTTCCCACTACTTTAATGGCGCTAGAAGTTGCTAAATGGTCTTTTGAGAAAGCTGACGAGTATTGTTATATTGGCAGCCTAGCAACAGAGACAGATTTACCCAGTGATAAGAAGAGAGGAAACTTCTACGTTTTGGTTTATAAAAACATTGGCAACCCAGAAACCGTAGTGCAGATAGAAGCAGGTTATAATTATAAAATTCCATCTGATATAATTGTAAATATTGATAATGGAGAATACAAATTTTATACAACTGAAGATGTGCCCACTGCAGCTTGGACAGAAGAAGATAATAAAGTTATTTTTGCAATGAAAAAAGGACTTGAGCTTATAGTTAGCGGTGAATCTTCTAGAGGCACTATAACAAATGACACATACACACTTAATGGATTTACTGCAGCTTATAATAAATTAACTGAAGAGTGCTAAATGCCTAAAAAAATTGTTTTAGCATATTCTGGTGGATTAGATACTAGTGTAATTCTTAAGTGGCTTCAAAATAAATATGCATGCCCAGTAGTTACATTTACAGCTGATATAGGTCAAGGAGATGAACTTTCACCAATTGAGGCTAAAGCAAAAAATTTAGGTGTAGAAGAAATATTCATTGAAGATCTACAAGAAGAATTCGTTAAGGATTATGTTTTTCCAATGTTCAGGGCTAATACTCTTTATGAAGGAACATATTTATTGGGTACAGCTATAGCAAGACCCTTGATAGCAAAAAGACAAATTGAAATTGCAAAAATCGTTGGAGCTGATGCTGTAGCTCATGGCGCTACTGGCAAAGGTAACGATCAAGTTAGGTTTGAATTAGGTTATTATGCAAATAATCCTAAAATTGAAGTTATAGCACCGTGGAGGAATTGGGAATTCCAAAGCAGAAAAGATCTAATTGAATATGCAGAAAAAAATCAGATCACAGTTCCGAAAGATAAGATGGGAGAACCTCCATTCAGTACAGATGCAAATCTTTTACATACCTCCTCGGAGGGTAAGCTTCTTGAGGATCCTTGGATTGAGCCACCCGAGTATGTTTTTTCAAGAACTTGTAGTATCGAAGATTCTCCAGATAAACCAGAAGAACTAATAATTGAATTTAAAAATGGCGATCCTGTCTCAATAAATAATGATAATTTAAAGCCACACGAGTTTTTAGCAAAATTGAATTCTATAGCCGGCAAGCATGGAGTCGGAAGAGTCGACCTTGTGGAAAATAGATTTGTTGGAATGAAATCAAGAGGTATTTATGAAACTCCTGGAGGAACAATATTAAT
>CACNUO010000031.1 GCA_902623585.1 uncultured Alphaproteobacteria bacterium
GAAAAGATAACTGGCCTACTTCTATCTTCAATCTCATTTAATTCTTCTACAAAAATAGCTCCCTGTGATTTGAGATTTTCAACAACAAATTTATTATGCACTATTTCATGACGAACGTATACGGGCGCTCCATATTTTTTTAGAGCACCCTTTACCATTTCTATAGCCCTATCTACACCTGCACAAAATCCCCGAGGTCCTGCAAGAAATATATTAAGTTTTTTTGTCATCCAAATTTGTTACCATTAATTTTGGTTACTTAATAATACTATAGATTTTGCAAATCTTTTAATATTAAATTATTAATATTATAAGTAGATTTTGGAATAACTAAATATACTACTAGTTCTTTAGAACAGAGTTAAATTCGGTAATTGACTCTTCAATTAAAGCAGATTTTTTATCCTTACTTAGATTTTGAAGTAGAATATTTCTAGTAGCCTCTATTGCAACACTTGAAATATAACTTTTGATAGAATTATTAGTATCTCGAACTAATTGTTCAATTTTATTTTCTGCCAATATTTTTCTTTTTTCAATTTGATCGGTTAATTTAGTGGTGGATATATCTTTCAATTCAGCAATTCTTTTTTCAGATTCTAACTTTAGATTTTGTATTTCTTTCTCTACTTTAGATTCTCTCTCCCTAAGTTCATCCAAAGCTTTTTGAGCCTCGTTTTTTAAATTCTCAACTTCATCTATTTTATTTTTTATATCTTTTATTTGTGCATCTAAACTAGATGTAAGAATTTTTCGTACTGGATTAAAAATAGCTGCAATAAATAATATAAAAGATACCGCTACCCAAAATTGAGGATCAGAAAACATTAGTTAAAATTACCTTTATGTGTTTCAATAACTTTATTAAGTTCATTGTCTGACATTTCTATATCTGTAATTTTTCCAACAGTCAGTTTTGTAATATCAACTATTTCATTGTTAATATTTTTCATTTGATCATCTTTACTCTTTAAAATTTCTTTTTCTGCATCAGAAACTTTTTTTTCTAAATCTTTATCAAGTGAAGAAAGTTGAGAAGAAACATTTTCTTGTAAAGCATTGATTGTTTCTTTAATTTTCTCATCTGTTTCTAGTTTAGCCTTATTAATCTGATCATTAATTTTTTTTTCAATTTCCATTGCCTGTTCTTGAAGCTCTTTTGCTGAAGATAAATTTTCATCTATTTTATTTTGTCTTTTCTCTAAAACTGTAGCTATTCTTGGAAGTGATACCCTCCATAAAAATACAAATAGAAAAGTAAAAAATACAGCTAACCAAAAGAGCTGTGAAACAAAAAACTCTGGATTTAATTGAGGCATTAATTAATTATTGAGTTCTATCCAAACAAAATAACTAACGCAATAACTAGTGCGAAAAGTGCAATCGCTTCAACTAATGCGAAACCTAACATTGTCATTGTAAAAACCTCACCTCTTGCTGCCGGATTTCTTCCAACTGCTTGAATAAAAGATGAGAAAATATTCCCAATTCCAATCCCTGATCCAATAACACCGATAACGGCTAAACCCGCTCCGATTACTTTTGCTGCTTCAATTTCCATAAGTCCTCCTATTTTAAGTTAATGTAAATGATAAGCATCGTTAATATATAAACACGTCAGTATTGCAAACACATATGCTTGCAAAAAAGCAATTAAAATTTCTAATCCTGTTAAAGCTACAATGAAAGCTAAAGGAAAAACTCCTGTAAAAAATGGCATGGAAACAACAAAGCCTGCAAAGACTTTTAGTAATGTGTGACCAGCCAGCATGTTTGCAAATAATCTAACTGATAAACTTATAGGTCTTGATAAATAAGAAATTACCTCAATGGGAATAAGCAGTGGATGCATGTAAAACGGTACACCTGGTATATAGAAAAAAGTAAAAAATTTAATACCATGGTTAATAAATCCAAGAATAGTTACGCCAATAAATACAACTGCTGCTAATGCAAATGTAACAATGATGTGACTCGTGAAAGTAAATTGATATGGTATCATTCCAACCATATTTCCAATTAGTACAAACATGAATAAAGAGAAAACAAATGGGAAATATCTTTTTCCATTATCTCCAACTGTATCGGAGAGTAACTGAGCAATAAAATTATACATAAGCTCTGAGATAAGCTGCATCCTAGAAGGGATAATTGATCTTGTGTTCACTGTTAAAGTTAAAAATAGAGTAATCACTAAAACAGTAATTAGCATTGCAAAAGATGAGTTTGTGAAAGAAATGTTATAACCTCCAAGTTCAATATTAGATATTGGATCTATTTCGAACTGTTTTAGAGGACTATCTTTTGCGGCCATAATTTATATTGAATATTAAAATTACCTTTGCTTTTCAATGCGACGCATTACACGATAAACATTCAAAAATCCAGCTAATGCGCCAAATATGAAGAAAATAATTAAGCCTATTGGTTTAGTATTAAAGTAATTATCCACAATAAGCCCAATTCCAACTCCAACAACTAGTGCAGCTATAATTTCTGTACTAATTTTAAAACCAAATCCTGCACCACTTTCTTTTTTTTTAATATTAGGTTCTTTATTTTGATTATCTAAATCATCAATTTTTTTACCTAATTCTTCTAAATTTTTATTTTTATATTTCATTTGTAGCGTCTTGCTCTTTTATCTCAATTGCTTTTTCAAGATCAACGGAAACTAATTGTGATACACCTTTCTCAGGCATAGTAACACCAAATAATCTATTTACTCTTGCCATTGTCATTCTATGGTGAGTTATTACTAAGAATTTTGTTGAAGAAGTTTTAGCTATTTCCTCCACTAATGAACAAAATCTATCAACATTAGTATCATCTAATGGAGCATCAACCTCATCAAGTACACAAATTGGAGCTGGGTTCGATAAAAATACAGCAAATAATAATGATAATGCCGTAAGAGCTTGCTCACCACCAGAAAGTAAATTTAGATTTTGTAATTTTTTTCCAGGAGGACTAGCAAATATTTCTAAACCAGCTTGAAGAGGATCTGATTCATCTGTAAACTTCAGATAAGCCTTGCCACCACCAAATAACCTAGTAAATAATTTTTGAAAATTTTCATTCACTATTCCATATGCAGCAAGTAAACGTTGTCTACCTTCTGTATTAAGTGAATCAATCGCTTCTCTTAGTTTTGCAATTGCACTTAAAAGGTCACTTTGATCTTTCTTTATCGTATTTACTTTTTCTTCTAAATCTTTGGATTCTTGCTCTGCAAGAAGATTAACACCACCTAAACGTTCTTGCTCAGCAATTAGTCTTTCTAATTTTTTTTCTAAATCATTAGTCTCTCCTAAAACTTTATTTGGATCGATTTCTCCAATATTGTAAAGTTCTTCTAATTCTACACTCAATCTTTCTTTTACTTGAGTAGCTAATAATTTAATTGCTTCATTAATTGTATTAATTTGGCCTTCAGTCCTAATTCTTTCTTCCCTTAGTTCATTTAATTTAATTTCTTCTAGTTTTAACTTCTTATTGATCTCATTAGAATTTTGTTCAGTTTGACGAAGCTGCTCAGCTATTTGCTCATAAGAACTCTTATTCTCATCAATCAACTTTTGTATTTTTAATTTTTCACTTGATACATCATCAGGAACGGATTGGAGATTAGATAATTCATTAATTAATGTATTTTGCCTTGAATTCAGTTCTTCTATTCTTTGATTTGCTTTTGCAGAAATTTCATTCCATTGTTTTTCCTCTGCACTTAATTGCTTTATTCTTCTATTTTTTAGTTGCTCCAATATTGCTTTAGTTGAATTATTTTGTTTACCTTTAGATACATACCCATCCCATCTCCAAATTTCTCCTAGTTTGCTTACTAATATCTGACCTGGCTTTAAAGTTTTTTGAATTTCTAAAACATTCTCTTTATTTTCAATTAATCCAACAAACTCTAATTTCTTTTTCAAATTATCTGGTGCTTTGATCAGAGAGGAAAATTTAGTAATTTCTGAATTAAAGGAAGAATCTTCTACATCTAATTTTCTCCAAAAAATACTTTGTTCTTCATCGATAGATGCAATTAACTCATCTGAAAAAACTGCAGCAATTGCTTGTTCAAGACCATCTTCAAAGTCTAGATAATCAATTATTGGATTATTATTTTTTTTATTTGAAACATTTTCATTATTTAGATCATCATCAGTTTGAATAAAAAGATCACCTTGCTGTTTTAACAGAATTGATTTTTCTTCCTGTACTCTTTCAAGATTTTGTTTTGCATCTTCAAATAAAAATTTTTCTCTTTCAATGTCATTTTTAATCTGCTCTATACGAACTTTTGTTTCATCTACTGCAATATTTGCTCTTTCAATTTCTTTTTCTTGGTTTTCTAAACTAATTGAATATTTCTGAAGCTCAGCTGCAACCTTACTTTCTTGAAGTCTAAGGTTTGGGAGGCTTTCTTGAACTTTTTCAAATTCGATATTTATTTGCGCAACTACCTGAGTTTGATCATTTACTACATTTGTTTCAGATTGAATTTTTTCATTAGCATTTTTTAATTTATCTTTTTCATCAATCCATTTCTTATAAAATAATCTTGCTCTTGCTTTAGTAATATCTTTTTGGATGTACTTATATCTTTCAGCTTGTTTTGATTGTTTCTTTAATATTGTGAGTTGTTCGTCTTGTGCTTTCAATACGTCCTTTACACGCTCTAAATTATTTTCAGTCGCATTTAATCGTAATTCAGCTTCGTGTCGTCTTGAATGTAGACCTGTAATTCCTGCAGCTTCTTCAAGCAACGTTCTTCTTTGCTCAGGTTTAGCGGCTATAATCGCACCAACTCTACCTTGACTAACCATTGATGTTGAACGAGCACCTGTTGCTGCATCAGCAAATAGCAATTGCACATCCTTTAATCGCACCTCCTTGCCATTAACTCTATATTCTGAGCCTTCACCTCGCCAAATTCTTCTAGTGACTTCAATAGTATCATTTTCATTGAAAATACTTGGTGCTTTTCTTGCTTTATTATCTAAATCTATAGTAACCTCGGCAATATCCCATGCCGGTCTATCATCTGTTCCATTAAAGATAACATCGTCTAATTCGCTTCCCCTCATTTGTTTTGGCGAAAGCTCACCCATAACGAATCTAAAAGCTTCAACGAGATTGGATTTACCACATCCATTTGGCCCCACAATACCTGTCAAACCATTTTCAATTAAAATTTCTGTGGGTTCAACAAAAGACTTAAAGCCTTTGACTTTAAGGGTCCTAAAATTAATCATCAACTATTGTGATAATATTTTATCGATGATTTGTCTAAACTCTTTTATGTTTTTATTCCCAGAATAAAGTACTCCATTAATAATGAATGAAGGAGTAGAACCTATTTTATATTCTCTCTGAGCTTCCATTACACCCTCAAGTAATTGATTCTCTAATTCAACATTACTTAAACATGCATCAAAGTCCTCTTGCTGCATACCGCCACTTTGCATTATTTTGTATAACTCAGATTTTGTTTTAGAATGATCTCTATTAACCCAATTATTTTGAAGTTTATAAAGCCCGTTCATATAATCGTATCTTACATCTTCTGGGACGCATCTTAAAATCATACTTCCAGCAAGAGCTGGATAATTAAATGGGAAATCTCGAAAGATAAACTTTACTGTACCAGTATCAATAAACTCTTTTTTTAATTCTTCTAGGGTATCATTATGAAAATCTGCACAGTGACTACAAGACATTGAAGCATATTCTATAATTGTGATTGGGGCATTGTCTTCCCCAATATAAAAATCATTATCTTTAACCTCTAGTATTGAGTTTTCAGCTGCTTTGGCATTAATAAAAAGTAGTGATAATATAATAGAAATAAATAAAATTTTAATTTTCATTATTTGTCCTCAGTTGTAATTTTATTACCTAAATTTAATAGTGATTTTTTTAAATCGGAATTTTGAAATTCTTTAACGTTTTGCTTAACAAATTCTATGTCATCTTTATCTATTTGTTTTTTCTTAGTTTGTTTCATA
>CACNUO010000032.1 GCA_902623585.1 uncultured Alphaproteobacteria bacterium
AATAACAAGTAGAAAACAAGTGTTAAATTATCTTGATAAAACGGAACAATTAAAAAAATTAAAAGAAAAATATACCTGCTAAATAATGTCCAAATAGATAAAATCTTACTACCAAAATAAAGAGTTAGAGGAATACTAATTAAAGCTAAAACTTGGCAAAAAGCCATAAGACTACCTAAAATACCAATTCTATCTGGATCTAATCCTAATTCTACAGAATATAATGTTAAAGGGGCAGCAACTGTTCCTATAACAGCACACATTTGTAGTGCAGTTGAAAAATGATAATAATTAATTACTTTCATTTTTTCTTTTTCTTTAGATATTAGATTGAACATACTGATGACTATATATTTACGATATACGTTTTAATAATATGTTGGTTATCATGAATGCACCAAAAACAAATTAGTAATTCATTGTTATTTAAAAGAAGGATTGATGGTTGACCAAACTTAAGCGAGCCAAACTGTTTACTTATGTTAGTATCATCACTTGATAAACCATCTTTAGAAAACAAATTGATTTCATCTAAAATTGAAAACTTATTATCTCTGACATCAACTTTTCTTAGAATTAATCCTGTCGGGTTTTCTCTGTGACAATGAATGGTAAAAATTATATCATCTTTATAAAACATTACATTAGACGCTTGTCCTCTAATTTTAGTATCAATTACAGTATTAAATGTTTTTCCAGCATCATCAGAAATTACAACATGGTTGCTAAGATTTTTTTTATTTTTATTGTCATAAGCCCAAAAAATAACAATAATTTTGCTGTTCGTTTCACATAATCGACATTCCCAAGTTGAAACATGTCCTTCCTTGGATTTATAAAATTCAGATAGTTTACTCCAATTTTCTCCTTCATCATCACTATAAATTATCCATCCTGAATGATCTGACTCTTTTAAATGGAAAGGTGGCGCTGCTCCTAATATTCTACCTGATTTTAATTGAATACAAGGCCCTGATATTTCAAGTGGTGTTTCATTGACGTTAAAATTTTTTGGCATAGACCAACTTTCACCATTATCATTAGAAATACTTATTTTATTATTGAGCGGTAGTATTTCAAATGTATTAGGATTAACAATTGGTGTTAAACTATCTGGTCTTACAAAAGCATAACCTATTGCCAGTAATTTATTATTTTGTAATAATAGTGGTTTAAGAGATTCTGATTCTTCCTTATTTAAATATTTATGATTATGTAAAGGTTTTGGTTTAGACCAACTTCTTCCATTATCAAAACTTTTTGAAACAAATGTTCTTTGATCAGCAGAATCAAAAGCTTGCCCAATAGTAAATAATGCAAGTAAGGAATTATCCTGTAATTTTACTATACCTGGGAAAATACCTTGTTTACTAATGAGTAAAGGATCAGGGTTTTCGTATAGAATTATTTCATCAATTATTTTCATTTATTTTATACTAGTTAAAATTTTATTTCTTCACCACTCACTTTCAAATTCATGATGAAATTGAAAGCCCTTAATAGGGGTTGCTTCACCTCTCGGCATGGGAGCAATAGGATTTAAAGAGTGATTTGTTTCACCTCTAGCTATTTGAACAGAAAAAAAAGGCCACTCTGATAAATCTGCTTTAACATTTGAAGGAGAATATCTTAGAGTAATTCCACATCTAGGATTATTTGAATGGTTTGCATCAGAACCATGTAAAAGAGCATCTGAATGAAGAGAAATCTCACCAGCTTTTAAATTCATATATACTATTTTTTCTTTATCAATTTGATCATTAGATACTTCTTGGTTTAAATCATAATTTTTATCATCATTAATTTTATGTAAAAATCTTTTTGTTTTGTGGCTTTCTGATACTATTTTCATTGCTGAATTAGATTTATCTGTATCATATACAGCTAACCAAACTGTAACAGAGTTTGATGGATTTAAAGGCCAATATTGAGAATCTTGATGCCAAGGAACAACACCTTTACTTTTAGCTGCTTTGTAAAAAAATTGTCCACCCCAAAGGAAGAAATTTGGCCCTAAAAGATCCTCCACATAATCAAGAATAGCCGGCGTATGTGCTAAATCATAAAACTTTTTACTCGCTTTATGCCACATATTAGTTTTATTTATGTTAACGCCTGCGGGCAGTCTATTACTTAAATCTAAAAAAAGTTTTTGAAGATCTTTAACACCACCTTGAGAAAATACAGGCAGGCCTTTTATATAACCCTTATCTTCATACTGCGATATTTCATTATCATTTAATCTTCTAACTAATTTACTAATTTCCATTTAGATTTTTTTTATTAATTTCTTAAATTTTTCTAGCTCTTTTTTTTCGGCAAAAACAACATTATTTTTTGATGGAAATTTCTTATTTACCACATCCTTCTGATATTCCTTAAAAGCATCTATCCTATCCTTTTGTAACTTTTCATATGTCTTATTAAAATCTTTATATTTTTTTGCATGTCTTGGTGTTTTAGTTGAATTGAAGTGATATCCCAAAATATCTTCACCGAACAAAAATTGAATATCTGCATATCTGCCTGATCCTATTGAAATAGTCAAAGCTTTGGTGTCCTTTGTTATTTCTTTTAAAACATCCTCCGGCACACATTCGACCTCTACAGCCCAAGCACCAATTTTTTCTAATTCTTTTATATCATGGTAAACTTTAATAGCCTCAGCTGAACTTTTCCCGACTGGTTTCACACCCCCTGTCCACGTTGATTTCATTGGAACAAAACCTACGTGCCCTTGAAAAGGGATATTAAAATCACTTAAATATTTAATAAAATTTATATTCCAAGAATTGGTGTGTATAGAGTCTACACCAATTTCTATTAATTCAAATACCTTCTTTATCATACTTTCTTTAGAAGCATGCTCAGTATATTTTATTCCACACGTTAAAAATGTATTGGGTGCAGCTTCTCGTATTTCTTTTAACTGATCTACCCCACAAATAATCATATCTATACCCGCAGCTTCCGCAGCTGCAGCTTCTTCAGGAGATACAACATTTATCTGTGTTAATTTTTTCTTTCCTTTTAAATTTATTAAATCTTTAACGGTATAGTTTCTATAACCAGCTTCATGTGCAAGAGAGTAAACTTTTTTATATTTATTTTTCATAATTAATGTTGTTGGAGAAACTTTCTAAATTTATTTAATTCTATTTTTTTAATTGAAATAGTATGTTTTTTTGTAGGAAATTTATTTTTTTGAACTTCTGTTTTATACTTTTTGAAAGCATCAATTCTTTCTTTTTGAATATCACTTAATATTTTATCAAAATTTTTATATTTTTTTGCATGTCTTGGAAAACTTATTTTACTCTGTCCTAATATATCTTCAGCAAATAAAAATTGAGCATCCGCAGCTATTCCCGAACCAATTGAAATAGTAACAAGTGATGTGTGCTTTGTAATTACTTCTAAAATATTTTCTGGAACGAGTTCTACTTCTATTCCCCATGCACCAGTTTTCTCAATATCTTTTATATCTCTAAATAATTCTGCAGCTTCATTTGCTGTCTTTCCAAAAGATCTAATGCCACCTATCCATGTCGTTCTTCTCGGAATAAATCCAACATGACTTTGAAAGGGAATTCTAAATTTACTTAAATGTGCCATCCATTCAAGATTCCAATTTTGACACATTAGTGAATCAGCACCAGCCTCAATTATTTCGAATGCTTTTTTTGTTGCTTCTCTTTTTGATGGGTTCTCAATAAAAGGTACACCAACAGTCATAAAAGTTTTTGAAGCAGCTTTTCTAATATTTGGAAAATCTTTTCCTGGTCCAGTTAATAATAAATCAATGCCAGCTTCTTCAGCAGCAGCTGCTTCTTCTACTGTTGTAACTCTTACTTGTGTTAATTTTTGCTTACCTTTTAAATTAATAATATCTCTAACTGTATAATTTCTTAAAACTAAATCATTATTAATTGAAAATACTCTTTTATATTTTTTTTTCATTTTTGTTACAGTGTTGTATTAAATCATTAAATTAATAAAAATCTATATTTTTATTTTTCCACTGGTTTAAAAAACCTATGTTTTCTCTTAATATTTGTCGTCCTAAAATAATAGAATTTTTAATAAAAATGTGGTTCATTAATTCTATTAATAAGGAGGAATTATGAAAAAATTATTATCAACTATCTTCCTTTCTTTAGTTGTAAGTTTATTTACAACTTCTTTGAAAGCTGATGGTCATGATTTTACAATTTTTAATAACTCTGGAATGCTACAATTTGACGGCGGTGGAAGTGATCCAGAAGTTTTAGCCAAAGTTGCTGCACACGTTAAAAAATTATCAGGTGTAACACCTAAGGTTATAGTACCTAATATGCAGGATACTACTGAGCAATTAAACTTATTACTTGCTGGAAGTAATCCTCCTGATTTGTTTCAAGCAAATTGGGATGTATATAAATCAACATTGATGCCATTGAATGATCTTTTAGCAAAGCATGGTGATGCTCTACTTAGATCGATTCCTGAAACTTCATGGAAGTACATGACTGATTCAGATGGCAACATCATGGGTATTCCAAGAACAGCTGCAACGAGTCCTTTTATGACTTGGGTAAGACAAGACATTTTAGATCAAGCTGGTCTCGATGTTCCTAAAACAGTTGAAGAATTAACAGCTTATATGGCTGCAGCTCAAAAGATAAATCCTGATTTTAAAGCAGGTACTAGAGCTTGGTCAGGAAATAAATGGGAAGAACCAGCAATGGGATTTGCCGCAGCTTTCACTGGAGCTATGTCAGGTAATGCTGCATTCATTGATCCAAGTGATGGAAGGGTAAAGCCTGTTCCACTAGCTGATGGTATCAAAGATTATCTTCACTTTATGAATGATTGGCATAATAAGGGCTATTGGTATCCTGATAACTGGTCAAAATTTGATGAGTCTGAAGTATTTAGAACATGTAATATGGCAATGTGGAGTGGATGGTATTCACGTGTTACAATTATTGTTCCTAAAGTCGTATCAAATTGTCCTGGTATGGAATATGTAAGAGCGCCGATTATGGGACCTAAAGGCTGGATGGCTACTACTAGAGCGAGTGGTACGCAAGCTTATGTCATTAACAAAAAA
>CACNUO010000033.1 GCA_902623585.1 uncultured Alphaproteobacteria bacterium
TAGATGGGATAGAGAACTCAAATTTTAAAATTTTTTGTAATAATCAACCATATATTTTAACAATATTTGAAAAAAGAGTAACTGAGCAAGAATTACCTTTTTTTATAAATTTAAAAAACTTTTTAAATAAAAATAATTTTAAATGTCCAAAAGCTATCTCAGATAAAAATGGAAAAATTTTAAAAAGAATAAAAAATAAAACAGCTGTAATAATATCTTTTCTAGAAGGTAAAAGTATTGAAGAACCTAACTCTGAAATGTGTAGAGAAGTTGGAAAAATGGTTGCTGATTTACACAATCTTACCATAAATTTCGATGAAAAAAGACCTAACAGTTTAGATCTACAGGATTGGAAAGAAATTTACAAAAAGTGCCTTAATAATAAATCCGAAAAGTTTAATGAAACAATATATTTGTTAAAAAATGAATTAGACTATTTAGAAAATTATTGGCCAACAAATATTCCTTGCGGTGTCATACATGCTGATTTGTTTAGAGATAATATTTTTTTTAAAGATGAAAAAATTTCTGGAGTAATAGATTTCTATTTTGCATGTTATTATTTTTATATTTACGATTTAGCTATAGTTATTAATGATTGGTGTTTTAGCGAAAATGGACAATACTTTAACAAAGAAAACTGCTTGATAATTCTTGGGGAATATCAAAAGTTGAGAGAATTAAGTGATATTGAAAAGAAATCATTAAATATTTTATTAAGAGCTGCTGCTGTTAGAATATTATGTACTAGAGTGCATGATTATATTTTTCATCCACCTGATGCAGTAGTTGTTAAAAAAGATCCATTTGAATATTTGAATATTTTAAGATGGCATCAACAAAATGATATTTTTGAATAATGATTAATATTTATACAGATGGCGCATGTTCTGGGAATCCTGGTATAGGTGGATGGGGTGTCGTGATATTAGATAATAATAAAGAAATTTTATTAAATGGTGGTGATCAACACACAACTAATAATAAAATGGAACTTACAGCAGCAATAAAAGCACTGGAATATTTTGAGATAAAAAAAGAATTAATCATTTATACCGATAGCAAATATGTAAAGGATGGTATTGAATCATGGATTACAAATTGGAAAAAAAATGGATGGAAAACTTCAACAAAAAAAATAGTGAAAAATAAAGAATTATGGATACAATTAGATAATCTAATTAATAAACATAATGTAACATGGAAATGGGTTAAAGGACACGCTGGTTTCGAATTTAATGAGAAAGCTGATGAACTAGCAAGGAAATATATTGAAGGTTATATTTAGTTTATTTTTTATATTTCTGTATTGTAAGCAGAGTGCAGCTAATGATTTATGGACTATTGATAAAAATATTTCTAGTATAGAATTTGAAGTTCCAGTTTTGTTAACGAAAAATGTTATCGGTAAATTTAATGAATTTGATGGTTTTGTTTCCTTAGATTTATCAAATCAAAATAATAATAAAGCTCTTATAAATGTTAGAATTGATAGTTTAGATATAAATTACAAACGATATAAAGATTTAGTTCTTAGTGATGTTTTTTTTGATGCTAAAAAATATCCTTTAGGTCTTATTGATACAAATAATTTTAAATTTAATTATGAAGACAATAAAATTAATTTAATAGGTGAGTTATCAATAAAAGGAAAAAGTCAAAATATTCCTATTAATATTGAAGTAATAAAATTGGCCAGTGAGTTGGTTCAGGTAAAAAGCGAAATATCTTTTTCTAGAAATGACTTTAAAATAGGCACTGGTAATTGGAAAAATACAACAATCCTCAAAGATAAAATAAAGATAAAGGCAAATATTATTCTTTTTAAAGAATAATTTTTTTTAAGATAGATTTACTAAAAATTAAAATTTTTAGCAATTTTATTATTACTGTTATATAAATCTTTCCAAATTGAATACCTTTGTAATAAAAGATCATTGTTATCTTCATTAGGTTCATAAGTTTTACTTATTTTTATTTCACTAATAATATTTTCTTTATTATCAATAGTAACATCCTGATACATAGCTAATCTTGCAACGCCAAGTGCGGCACCAAATTCGCTTTGATCACAAACACTTAACTTTCTATTTAAAAGTGCTGCAAGCAATTCAATCCAAAATGAACTTTTTGAACCACCTCCAACCATGAATATTTTATCAAAGTTATTATTAACTTTCAAAATAGAATTTACTCCATCTAATATTCCAAAACTGACACCTTCAATTACTGCATACTGTAAATCTGTTGCATTTGTTGTTGTTTTTATAGAATGGAGTGAACCTCTAATATGCGGATCATTATGTGGAGTCCTTTCTCCAGACAAATAAGGTAAAAAATATGATGAATTTTTTATAGAATTTTTATCATTATAAAATTGCTCTACATTATTAAGTGTATCAGCAATTGAAGTATTGGTAATAGCGCAAATCCAATCTAAACAATTACTTGCACTTAACATAACAGACATAAGGTGCCATTTATTTGGTAAACAATGACAAAAAGAATGTACTGCATCACCAGTATTACTTAAAAAATTTTCAGTGGGGGTAAAAAAAACGCCTGAAGTACCAAGAGATATAAATGATTGATTTTTATTTGTTATACCCATACCAGTTGCTGCGGCAGCATTATCCCCTGCTCCACCCACAACTTTAACATTATTATTAAAATTAAATTTCTCTTTTAAATCTTTTTTTAAAAATCCTGTCTGCTCATTGCCTTCCACTAGATCTGGCATGTGTTTATCTTCTAAAAATGAGCAAGATAAAAGCTGATTGGACCATTTTCTTTTTTGGATATCTAGCCATAATGTTCCAGATGCATCTGACATTTCAGAAAAAAATTCACCAGTAAGAACAAATCGTAAATAATCTTTAGGGAGTAAAACTTTAAAAATTTTTTTGAAATTATCTATTTCATTATTTTTTATCCAATTTATTTTTGGTGCAGTAAAACCAGGCATAGTAATATTTCCTGAGATTGATCGTACATCAAAATTTTGTTTTTCAAATTCTTCACACTCTTGATATGATCTTGTATCGTTCCAAAGAATACATGGCCTAATAACATTTCCATCCTTATCTATTAACGTAGCTCCATGCATATGACCGGATATTCCTATTGAAATAGTTTGTGAAAATTCTTTTGGTTTTTTTGACTTTAAAGCCTCCAAGCATTCCATTGTTGAGTCAATCCATTCTTGTGGATTTTGTTCACTAAAACCATCTTTAGGGGATTGTACAGTAAGACTTGAATTAGCGGATGCAAGGATGCTTTGATTGTGATCAATTAAAATCATTTTGATTGATGAAGTTCCAAGATCAATTCCAATAAACATAGAGTAAATTTATAACATTAATTTTTTAATTGATACAAAGAAATTAAAACTACTTGTAAGAATATCTAAATATAAATATTCCAGATGAAACAATAATAATTGCTCCTATAATCG
>CACNUO010000034.1 GCA_902623585.1 uncultured Alphaproteobacteria bacterium
ATTAGTTGAGAGATTTTCAAGTTCATGAAGATCTAAAATTTGATTACTTAATTTTTGCAAATTTTGTTATGCAATACCTTTTAAAGCTTCAACTAAATCTGTTTTTTCCCAAGTAAAATGGCCCTTGTCACTTGGCTCTCTACCAAAATGACCATAAGCAGAAGTTGGAACATAAATTGCATTTGTTAGTTTCAAATGTTCTCTTATTCCTCTTGGACTTAGATCAAATAAATCTTGCACAGATTTTTCAATTTTCTGTTCATCGACTTTGTTTGTTCCATTAGTATTAACATATACTGATAAAGGTTTTGATACACCTATTGCATAAGATAACTGTATAGTACACTCATCAGCAAGATCAGCTGCAACAACATTTTTTGCTAAGTACCTAGCTGCATATGCTGCAGATCTATCAACTTTAGATGGGTCCTTACCAGAGAATGCCCCTCCACCATGAGGTGCTGCTCCACCATATGTATCAACAATTATTTTTCTACCTGTTAGACCAGAGTCACCATCAGGACCTCCAATTACAAAGTTTCCTGTAGGGTTGACATAGAATTCTTCATCTTTAAGACCTTCTAACAAGTTATTAGGTATACACTCATATACATAAGGTTTAACAATTTCTTTTACGTCCTCGGGAGATAAACCTTCCTTATGTTGTGAAGAAATTACTAAGGATGTAACTTTGCTTGGTTTCCCGTTTTCATAAAGCATTGTAACTTGGCTTTTTGAATCAGGTTCTAGACCAGATGCAGATCCATCTTTACGGGCTTGTGCCATTTTATATAAAATTTGGTGAGAATAATGTATCGGGGCTGGCATTAATGATTCAGTGTCCTTACAAGCAAAACCAAACATGATGCCTTGATCACCTGCACCCTCATCTTTATTGCTTCCAGAATCAACACCCATAGCAATATCTGCCGATTGCTCATGAAGAAAACTTTCAATATCACAATTCTGCCAATGAAAGCCATCTTGTTCATAACCAATATCTTTAATACAATCTCTCACTTGAGATATAATCTGATCTTTAGAAACTGATGGGCCCCTTACTTCTCCTGCTAGAACTACTTTATTAGTAGTAGTCAAAGTCTCACAAGCTACACGTGTTTGTGGGTCACCAGATGATAGATAAGTATCAACAACCATATCTGAAATTCTATCACAAACTTTATCTGGATGGCCTTCAGAAACTGATTCACTAGTAAATAAATAAGATCTTTTCATATTAACTCCTAATATCTATATGTATTATCTTTAAATGGACCCTGCTTACTAACACCAATATATTCTGCTTGTTTATCAGTTAATTCTGTAAGTTTTGCTCCAACCTTCTTTAAGTGTAATGATGCAACTTTTTCATCTAAATGTTTTGGTAAAACATAAACTTTATTTTCATAATTTTTAGAATTTTTCCAAAGTTCGAGTTGTGCTAAGACCTGATTGGTAAATGATGCGCTCATAACAAAACTTGGATGACCAGTAGCATTTCCTAGGTTAACAAGTCTTCCCTCTGATAGTAATAGTATTTTCTTACCATCTGGAAATTCAACTTCTCTTACTTGTGGTTTAATCTCATCAGACTTGTAATTTTGAAGAGCCTCTGTTTGTATTTCGTTATCAAAATGTCCAATATTACAAACGATAGCACGATCTCTCATTTGTCTCATATGATCTTGCGTAATAACATCAAGATTACCAGTGGCAGTAACAAATATATCGCCATATTTACAAGCATCGTCCATTGTGACAACTTCGTAACCTTCCATTGCCGCTTGAAGTGCATTAATTGGATCTATTTCAGTCACACAAACACGTGCGCCTGCACCTCTTAAGCTAGCTGCTGAACCTTTACCAACATCTCCATACCCAGCTACAATGGCTATTTTACCTGCCATCATTACATCAGTACCTCTTCTTATTCCATCTACTAAACTTTCCTTACAACCATATAAGTTGTCAAATTTAGACTTAGTAACTGAGTCATTAACATTTATTGCTGGCACCTTTAATGTTCCATTTTTTTCCATTTCTTTTAAACGGTGAACACCTGTAGTTGTTTCTTCCGATAAACCTAAGATTTCTTCCAACATTTTTGGATACTTTTCATGAATTATTTTTGTAGCATCTCCGCCATCATCTAAAATCATATTTGGCTTCCAACCATCTGGGCCTTCTAATGTTTTCTCAATACACCACCAAAATTCTTCCTCTGTCATTCCTTTCCAAGCAAATACTGGAATGCCTTTGGCAGCTATTGCTGCAGCAGCGTGATCTTGAGTAGAAAAAATATTACATGAGCTCCATCTAACAGTAGCACCTAAGAATACCAGAGTCTCAATCAAAACAGCAGTTTGTATTGTCATATGTAAACAACCTACAATTCTTGCCCCATCTAGGGGTTTAGAGTCACCATACTCTTCTCTTAATGCCATTAAACCAGGCATTTCTGTTTCAGCTATTGCAATTTCTTTATCTCCGAAATCAGCTAAACTTATGTCTTTAACCTTAAAATCTTCACTCATGATTGTATCCTTTAATGATTATTTTAACTTTTTAATGGTAATTTAATCAGAAAACAAGCGCCTCTAAAGTCTAATTTGTCACTTTCTGTTAATTCAATTGAACCATTGAATGAATTGATTATCTCGTAGGATATTGATAGACCAAGACCTGAGTGCTTGTCCCGATCATCTATTCTATCAGCGTGCCAAGGTTCTAAGTAAACTGCAAATGAACCTTTTCTTTTACCGCCGCCTTGATCAACTGATTTAGCAGTTTCATTAAAAATTTTCAAAAATGGTATGAGGCCATTAGATTTGCCATTTGTTGATTTTATTCTACTTCCACTACCTCTAATATTGTGAGCGTGCATACCAATACCACCTGCAGTTTTGGATATTAGTGCGCAATCTTTAATAGTATTAAAAATACCTTCGATAGAATCATCCTCCATACCTATTA
>CACNUO010000035.1 GCA_902623585.1 uncultured Alphaproteobacteria bacterium
ATATAACCACAACCAGCCAAGCATTCCAATTGCAATTGGAACTACCCATGGAGGCATTACAAGCACCCTGAAAATTGATCTTCCTTTTAAATTAGCATTTAGTAAAACAGCTCCAATTAAACCAATAATAAGTTTTAAAGAGACTGAAAAAAACATCCAAACAAATGTTCTGGTCACTATTCCATTAAATTTTTTACTAGAAAACATTTTTTGATAATTTTCTAAACCGACATAATCTTCTCCTGCTAAGCTAGAATTTGTAAAAGATAATCTAATTGTTTCTAATAATGGCCAAGCAACAATAAGAATTATATAAAGAGCAGCAGGAGCAATTAGTGCATACGCTATATATGTTTGAGCGGTATATGATTTTAATTTTTTATTCATAATTACTAATTTAATAGGGAGTCGAATTTATCCCAAGTGCTTGTTAAGTCAATTACTTTACCTGTATTTCTAGCTTCGTCAATTTTCATAGCAACAATTCCTGCTTCCATACACTCTATTACACCAACTGGTAATTCTGTATTATTTTTTAATAAATAATTGTTAATGTCTTGAGCCATCATGCTATCTGCGCCATAATGACCTTTAATTTCATTTCCAAAAGCTGCTCCATAATCTTCATCAATAAGTACATTATTATTTTCATCATGAGCTTTCATAAATCCCTTAACAAAATCTCCTTCAATCATTCCTGCAGATCCTATGACTGCAAATCTTCGAAATTCGTCTGGAACTTTCATATTAGTGTGAAAAGATAGTACTGCTTTATTTTCATATTCTATTATTGCTACTTGATGATCGACGATATCAGCATCACTATCAAAAACATTTGATTTTGACTCCCAACCTTTCAGTCTGTCTTTTGTATATTGTTCATGAGAACCCTCTGGAAGATTATCTGGTATAAAAGATCTTCTTGAACCAAAACTAGCAACTTTAATAGGTCTACTCTTCGTAATCATTGAATAGAAGTCAATATCATGGCAACATTTTTCCAACATAAAGCCTCCAGAATATTTTTGTTTTCTTCTCCAGTTTCTCATAAAAAAAGCACCGTGCGAAGGTACGATATGTTCTGAAGCTTCAATCGATATTATATTTCCAATAGCATTTTGATCTAATAATTTTCTCACAGATCTTGCCTGTTGCGAATATCTTAGAACTAAGCCAACTATAATTCTTTCTTTGCCATATTCTTTTATTAATTTTGCTAACTCAAAAGTTTCTTGTTCGCTTATTACTATAGGTTTCTCAGCAAATATTTGTAATCCTGCTCTTAATCCAAGCTTGATATGATCTAAATGTAAATGATTAGGGGAACCAATCATTAACATATCTAGTTTCTCTTGATCCAACATTTCGTTTAAACTTGAATATGACTTATTTGGAAAAAAATTATTTTTCTCAGCAAAATCTTTACCTATTGGCTGAGGATCTACATAAGCAACCATTTCAAAATTTGGATTAACTTTTGAAAATTCATTATAAACACCTGCTGTCCTACTCCCAAATCCAACTGCACCTATTTTCATATTTATTTTACTTTAACATTAAAAATTGTGATATCGCCAGCCTAATTTTTTTAATAAATCCACTGAATTTAGAAGGGCTGAACGAAATTCTATCCATTTTCTCGAAATTTTTCCTTTCCATGCAACTTCTGATAAAGTTGTTAATCTTGGGTTGATCATTTGATCAAAAAATTTTTTATCTGTAATTGTCTCTGACCACAGTTGACCTTGTAACCCTTTTATCAATTCTGATTTATTTATATCTTTTATTGGGTCCCATTCATAAATATCTTTTACTTCTATAGTTGCAGCCCAACAAATACCTCTTTCTTCAGTTGAATTATTATAAGCCATATCAAAATATGTTTTTTGACCGGGACAAAGTATTGTTTCAAATCCCTTATTTGTAGTTTCTTTTGCAACATCTGAATGCTCCCATGAAAAGATTAAACATGATTTATCAATTTTTCCAGCACTTCCACCCACACCATGATCGATATGAGGAGAAACTGCCGCCTCATTCCATGCAGCTGTTCTTTTATTTTTTGATTTTAGAAAATCTATTAAAAAATTCATATAGTAATCTTGATATTCTTCTTGTGATTTAATATTATTTTTTTTCATAAACTCGATAATTGCTGGAGAACCTTCCCACGCATTACTTGGTCTTTCATCAACACCAACATGAATTACATCATAAGAGAAAATATCACTTACTTCATTCAACATATCTTTTAAAAAAGTTACAGTTTTTTCTAAGGAAGGATTTATTGTATTATTCTTATACAAACCAACATCTTCACTAACTATATTTGAAGACTGTTCTCTGAGTTCTGGCATGATTTCTAGTAATGCCCAAGAATGTGCTGGTAAATCAATTTCAGGCATAATCTCGATATTTAATTTTTTTGCATATATAATTAAATCTTTGATATCTTCCTGTGAGTAATATCCGCCGTATTTATCATAACCACTTCCATACAATGGTGGTATTTTAAAATTATATCCTCTGTATCCTCCATTTAATGCTAGATCTGGATATTTTTTAATTTCAATTCTCCATGCTTCGTTATCTGTTAAATGCCAGTGAAATCTATTAAGCTTAAATAATGCCATGTAATTAAATAAACGTTTGATTTCGTCAATAGTATAGAATTGTCTTGCACAATCGAGATGCATTCCTCTCCATTGAAATTTTGGATTATCGTGTATTGTACAAATTGGAAGCTTTGTTTGATA
>CACNUO010000036.1 GCA_902623585.1 uncultured Alphaproteobacteria bacterium
TATTTTTTTTTGTTGTCCACTTCATCTTTATTAATTCAGGTACAGGAATACCTGATACTGTTGAGTATCGCATAAGTGGAACCATCGTGTCTCCATGACCGCCTAAGACAAAAGCGCTGATATCATTAATTGACACATTAAACTCCTTGGATAAAAAGTATTTTAATCTTGCACTATCCAAAACACCTGCCATACCAATACACATATTTGTTTTAAGGCCTGATGATTTCTGAAGGACACTTACCATTGCATCGAGTGGATTAGTAATGCATATAACAAATGCTTTTGGACAATATTTTTTAATATTTTTCCCTACATTTTGAATGATAATAGAATTTTTTTCTACAAGATCATCTCGGGACATGCCTGGTTTTCTTGGAAAACCTGCAGTAACTATTACTACATCAGAATTTTTGATATCTCTAAAACTTGAAGTACCTTTGAAATCTGTATGAAATCCCTCTATGGAAGATGACTGAGCAAGATCTAAAGATTTGCCCTTAGGCATCCCTTCAAAAATATCTAATAAAACTACATCACCTAATTCTTTTAAACTAACAAGTTGTGCTAAAGTCCCACCGATATTACCTGCTCCAATAAGAGCAATTTTTTTTCTCATTTAAGTTTTATACTTTAATTACAATTCTGTAACAATAGCCTTTTTAAGTCCAGCAATTTCTTTGGCTGGATTTAGACCTTTAGGACAAGACCTAGTACAATTCATTATTGAGTGACATCTATAAAGTTTTAATGAATCATTTATTGCTTTTAATCTCTCTTTTCTTTCTGAGTCTCTAGAGTCACTTACCCATCTTGCTGCTTGTAAAAGGACTGCAGGTCCTAGATATTCATCTCCATTCCACCAATAACTTGGACAAGAAGTAGTGCAGCAAAAACATAATACACACTCCCATTTACCATCTAGTTTTTCTCTATCTTTTGGTGATTGTTTTTTTTCGTCTCCTGAGTTTTTTTCTTCATTTGTTTTTTCACGTTGCAACCAAGGTTTAATGGAAGCCAGTTGCTCATAAGCCTTACTAAGATCTGGAACTAGATCTTTTACTACGCGCATATGTGGAAGAGGGTAAATTTTTATTTCATTCTTAACATCAGACATACTTTTCAAACATGCTAATGTGTTAACACCATCAATATTCATAGCGCAGGAACCACAAACTCCTTCTCTGCAAGATCTTCTAAATGTTAAAGTTGGATCAATTTCGTTTTTTATTTTCATAAGTGCGTCTAATACCATTGGGCCACACTTTTCTTGATCTATCTCATAATTATCTATCCTAGGATTTTTATCATCTTCGGGATCCCATCTATAGATTGCAAGTTTTTTTGGATCGTTTGCAGGTTCTTTTAGTTGGTGGGTTTTCCCTTTAGTTATTTTTGAATTTGCAGGAAGTGTAAACTGAGCCATTAGTAAACTCTTCTTTTCGGTGGTATTGGTTGAACATGATTAGTTAGAGTATTCATATGAACACCTCTGGAACCCATACTCACATCTCCCTTATCGTTTAACCAGGCTAAAGAGTGAACTAACCAATTATTATCATCTCTTTCTTTATAATCTTCTCTTGCATGTGCGCCTCTACTTTCAGTTCGATTTAACGCAGAATGAAGAGTAACTTTTGATTGTGCCATTAAATTGTGTAACTCTAAAGCTTCGACCAAGTCTGTATTAAAGATTAATGATTTGTCTTTAATATCTATGTCATCCATTGAGCTCTCAACTTTTGAATATTCTTCAATACCTTTTGATATGAGATCATGTGTTCTAAATACTGCGCATTTTTGCTGCATTATATGTTGCATGGAAGTACGAAGTTCTCCAGTTGTAGAGTTTCCTTTGCTGTTTCTAATCTTATCAAATCGCTCAATAATATTATCTGTTTTTGATTTAGTAATTTCAATTTTTTTAGAATTTGGTTTTACTTTTTCTTTACATATTAGACTAGCTGCTTTGCCAAAAACAACAAGATCGATTAATGAATTTGTGCCTAATCTATTTGCACCGTGTACAGAAACACATGCAGCCTCACCAACAGCCATTAAACCTTCACATACATTATCTGGATTTTCATTTGTTGGCCTTAGAACTTCTGTTCTATAATTTGTCGGTATACCACCCATATTATAATGAACCGTTGGAAGAACTGGTATTGGATCTTTAGTAAGATCAACTCCGGCAAATATTTTTGCAGTTTCTGAAATACCAGGCAATCTTTTATGTAATGTATCAGCATCAATGTGCTCAAGATGAAGTAGCACATGATCGGCATTATCTCCACAACCTCTATTTTCACTAATTTCAATAGTCATTGCTCGACTTACTACATCCCTTGATGCTAGATCTTTTGCATTTGGAGCATATCTTTCCATAAATCTTTCACCATCACTATTAGTTAAATATCCACCTTCTCCTCTTGCTCCCTCTGTTATTAACACTCCTGCACCGTAAACTCCTGTTGGATGGAACTGAATAAATTCCATATCAGAAAGAGGTAGGTTTTGTCTTAAAGCCATTGCACTACCGTCACCAGTACAAATGTGAGCACTCGTGGAAGAGAAGTAAGCTCTTCCATATCCACCGGTAGCTAGAATTGTTTGATGAGATAAAAATCGATGGATTGATCCATCCTCTAAGCACCATGTTACCACACCAATGCAATTACCTTGATCATCAGAAATTAAATCTAAAACAAAATATTCAATATAAAATTCTACATTATTTTTAAGTGATTGCTG
>CACNUO010000037.1 GCA_902623585.1 uncultured Alphaproteobacteria bacterium
TTTTTTTTATTTTATCAAATTGCTCCAATAAAACCACATATTCTGGTAAAATTTTAAATAATGAAGAGTTAGAAGAAATTAATTTTACAAATAAAGAAAGATTAATTAATAAATTGGGCAACCCTAGCTATATTGATCCGATAGAAAATAAATTTTTTTATTTTTCTGAAAAAAGTGAAAAAAAATCAATTTTCAATAAAGAAGTAAAATATAGTTATGTTTTTGTATTCAAAATTGATGAGAATGATCAAATCATTAATTCACAAGTATTTAATATTAGAGATATTAAAGATATTAAATTATCTGAGGATAAAACAACAAATGAAATTGTAAGAAGAGGATTATTAGAGAGAGTATTTGGAGGAGTTGGAACTCAGCAAGAATTACCAACTACTCCTTAATTTTATAATGATATTGCGGCTAAAAGTAATAATGCAACAATATTTGTAATTTTAATCATTGGATTAACTGCTGGTCCAGCTGTATCTTTATAAGGATCACCAACAGTATCACCTGTTACGGCTGCTTTATGAGCTTCACTACCTTTACCTCCATGATTACCATCTTCAATATATTTTTTTGCATTATCCCATGCCCCACCACCTGCAGTCATACTTATAGCAACAAATAAACCTGTTATAATCACACCCAGCAATAGTGCTCCTAAACATGATAAAGCTGCTGCCTGACCAGCTATAAATAATATAACGAAATAGACGACAATAGGTGATAATACAGGTAACATTGATGGTACAATCATCTCTTTAATTGCAGACTTAGTAAGTATATCAACGCACGTACCATATTCTGGCTTACCCTTACCTTCCATAATACCAGGAATTTCTTTAAACTGTCTTCTTACCTCTAAAACTACTGAGCCAGCTGCTCTTCCAACTGCAGTCATACTTAAAGCACCAAATAAGAAAGGTAACAGTCCTCCTAATAATAAACCAACAACTACGTAAGGATTGGATAAATCAAAAGAAACTTCTATTCCATAAAGAGGACTTGCTGGATCTTTAGCAAAATGATCAAGGTCCTCTGTATAAGCTGCAAATAAAACTAACGCACCTAATCCAGCTGATCCTATTGCATAACCCTTGGTAACAGCTTTAGTTGTGTTACCAACTGCATCAAGTGCATCAGTTGTCTTTCTTACATTCTCATCTAAGTTTGACATTTCTGCAATACCACCAGCATTATCTGTTACAGGTCCGTATGCGTCTAGTGCAACTACCATACCAGCTAAAGCTAACATAGTTGTAACAGCAATAGCTATGCCAAATAAACCAGCTAGTGAATATGTGGATATAATACCAGCAACAATAATCAAAGCTGGTAAAGCAGTTGCTTCCAAGCTTATTGCAAGACCTTGTATTACATTAGTTCCATGGCCAGTTGTAGATGATTGAGCAATACTTTGAACTGGTCTGTAATTTGTTCCTGTATAGTATTCTGTTACCCATATGATTAAGCCTGTTATGATAAGACCTAGTAAACCACATATAAAAAGTGACATTCCAGTAAATTGTGTAGATGTACCCTCAACAACTAAGATACTATTTAAGCCAACTATATAATCAGTCACAAAATATAATAATATTGCTGATAAAATAGCTGAAACGGCAAAACCTCTGTAAAGAGCTGCCATAATATTATTATTTTTTCCAAGCTTAACAAAATAAGTACCAATTATACTAGTTAAAGCACAAACTCCCGCAATAGCTAAAGGAAAAATCATCATTGTATAAGAATTTTCTATAAAAAAAATAGATGCTAAAACCATTGTTGCCACAACTGTAACAACGTAAGTTTCAAAAAGATCTGCAGCCATACCTGCACAATCACCAACGTTATCGCCAACGTTGTCTGCAATAACAGCTGGGTTTCGTGGGTCATCTTCTGGGATACCTGCTTCTACTTTACCAACTAAATCTGCACCTACATCAGCACCTTTGGTAAAAATACCACCTCCTAGTCTTGCAAATATTGAAATTAAAGAAGCTCCAAATCCTAAAGAGACTAAAGGAGCAACAATTTCTCTACCAGGGAATGAACCGGAGTTGTGCAAAACAAAATAAAAAACTGCAATAGAAAGTAGAGCAAATCCTGCAACAAGCATTCCAGTTACAGCACCTGCTTTAAATGATACTGATAAGCCTTCAGCTAAGCTATTACTTGCAGCATGTGTTGTGCGAACATTAGATCTAACCGATATATTCATTCCAACATAACCCGCTGCACCAGAAAAAAAAGCACCAATTAAAAAACCAATTCCTGATGCTAAATCAAAAACAATCCATATTAGCGCAAAAATAACAACACCTACTATTGCGATTGTCATGTACTGTCTGTTTAAATAAGCTCTAGCTCCCTCTTGAATTGCGCCAGCAATTTCTTGCATTTTATCATTTCCAGAACCAAGTGATAAAATTTGCCTAGATGTAACTAGACCATATAGTACGGCTGCTAGACCGCATAAAACAATTAATACCTGCAGTGTTGTCATTGAAAACTCCTTAAAATTTTGGGTGATATGTCAGAAACTATAGAAAAAATCAAGTTTTTAGAAGAAATGATCAAATTTCTTCATGTTCTTCATACCTAAATGTGAATCGAAATGAATTCCTTTTTCATTTATAATTTTCCCCACACACGAAATTTTAATATTATTTTTATTAGCAATATT
>CACNUO010000038.1 GCA_902623585.1 uncultured Alphaproteobacteria bacterium
AGTATGGCATTTTCCTCTAATATCTCTTGAGAATGAAAAATATATTACAATTGATAAAAAAGATGCGGATAATAATATTGAGATTTATAATTTTGAACAATCAGAAATATTTGAATTAAATTATGAGTGATACAATATTAAATATAGAAAATATTACAAAATCTTTTCCAAGAGTAATTGCAAATAAAAAGGTTACTTTTGATATTAAAAAAAATGCAGTTCATGCAATTTTAGGAGAAAATGGAGCAGGGAAATCTACGTTGGTAAAAATTCTATATGGTCTCTTAGAACCAGATGAAGGAAATATTAAATTAAATAATAAGGATTTCAAAGTTAATTCCCCAGCAGAAGCAAGGAAACAAGGAATAGGAATGGTATTTCAGCATTTTTCTTTATTTGATTCTTTATCAGTAAAAGAAAATTTAATTTTAGGAATTGATGAAAAGATGTCTTATTCAGATTTAGAAAATAAGCTAGAAAATATAAGCTCAAGATATAATCTTCCCTTAGATTTAGATGCTCCAATTACTGCTTTATCAGCTGGAGAAAAGCAGCGAGTAGAAATTGTAAGAATTTTATTACAAGATCCTCAGATACTTATTATGGATGAGCCAACTTCAGTCTTAACACCACAAGAAGTTGAAAGTTTATTTGTAACATTAAATGCACTCGTCAAAGAAGGTCGTACAATATTATATATCACTCATAAACTCGAAGAAGTAATATCAATATGTGATACAGTTACTATAATGAGAAGTGGTGAAATTATAGACACTTCAAGTACTGCAAATCAAACTGCAAAAACACTTGCAACAAAAATGCTAGGACAAAAATTAGATGACTTAAAAACTAATTATGGACATATAAAAGACGAAGTTAACTTTGAAGTAAAAAATATTTCATGTGACTTTAATGATCCATTTTTAACAGATCTTAAAAATATTTCTTTTCAAGTTAGAGTGGGTGAAATTTATGGCATTGCTGGAGTTGCTGGTAATGGACAATCAGAATTAATGGATATTTTGACAGGAGAAAATATAAATATTAAATCTGGATCAATTACTTTTGATAATAAAAAAATTGAAAAGTATGGGCCACAAAAAAGAAGAGATTTATCTATTTCTTTTGTTCCGGAGAATAGATTGGGTCATAGTGCGGTACCTGAGTTAAGTTTGTCTGAAAATATTCTTTTGAGTCAATTTCCAAAAAATAATTTTATTAGAAATGGCATAATATTGAAAAATAACGTTGATGATTTTGCGAATAATGTAATTAATGAATTTAAAGTTATTACTCCTGGTAATGATGCTAAAGCTTCAAGCTTGTCCGGAGGAAATTTACAAAAATATGTCATTGGTAGAGAAATATCATCTAAGCCAAAAATATTAATTATTTCACATCCAACTTGGGGGATAGATGCTGGTGCTGAGCATTCTATAAGAGAGTCTTTGATAGAATTATCTCAAAATGGAACGTCTATAATTGTTATTTCTCAAGATTTAGATGAATTGATTGAAATTACTCATAAAATATCCGTTATTTATGATGGTAATTTATCCAAACCTTTTAAAACTAGTGAAATAGAAATAGAAAAATTAGGATTATTGATGGGTGGAAAAAATGAATAGTTTATTTCCATCTATAGTTTCTCGCTCACAGAGTTCGGGTTTAATGAATTTTTTTGTTCCTATAATATCAATAGTTTTAACTTTAATTACAGGTTCAATTATTTTTGTTCTTCTTGGTTTTGATCCAGTTTATGCATTGTATACATTTTTTATTTCACCTATTTCTTCAACATACGGTATTTCTGAATTGTTTGTAAAAGCAACTCCTTTAGCCTTAATTGCAATTGGTCTCTCATATTGTTTTAAGAATAATATTTATAATATTGGAGCTGAAGGACAACTTACCATGGGTGCAATTTTTGGTGGAGGTATTGGAATATTATTTCACGATACAAATGCTTTCTGGTTGTTGCCATTAATGATTTTTGCAGGAGCAATCGGAGGGGCATTGTGGGGTTTAATACCTGCTATTTTAAAAACAAAATTTAATACAAATGAAATTTTAACAAGTTTAATGTTAGTTTATGTTGCTTTATTTATTTTAGATTATTTAGTAGTGGGACCTTGGAAAGATCCATTTGGTTATAGTTTTCCTAAATCAAGACCATTTAGTGAATCTGGAAGAATGCCTCTATTATTTGATGGTTTGAGGGTGCACTTTGGACTAATTATAACGCTATTTTTAATTTTTGTATCTTGGTTTATATTTTCAAAAACTATTTTTGGCTTTCAATTAAAAGTATCTGGTTATAGCCCCAAAGCTGCTAGATATGCTGGTTTTAATCAAACAACTTTAGTTTTTTTTGCTTTTGCAATTTGTGGCGCTTTTGCAGGTATTGCAGGTTTAGCTGAAGTGTCTGGCCCAATTGGATTATTATATAGAGATATTTCTCCAAATTATGGATTTACTGCAATTATTGTTGCTTTTTTAGGTAGACTTCACCCAATTGGTATTATTTTTGCTTCTTTAGTTATCGCTCTTACTTATCTTGGTGCTGAAGATGCACAATTGTTTTTACAAATACCTTCAGCGGTAGGTTTTATATTTCAGGGTTTGGTTTTATTTTATTTATTAGGTGCAGAATTACTAATTAACTATAAATTAACTTACAAAAAATT
>CACNUO010000039.1 GCA_902623585.1 uncultured Alphaproteobacteria bacterium
GATATCCATTTACTTTTATAATCATGCCATGCAATTTTTTCATCTGTAGAAGTTGCAATTTTGACTTTTGTAAATGGTTTTTTCTTTAAAACACTTTTAAAAAAAAATTTATTTAAATTATATGTTCTATTTTTTTCTAAACCTACATTTACAATTACATTATTTTTTTTTAACTTTTTAATACTTTTATAATTAGTTCTAACGTCTGGATCAGCCGCAGATATAAATATTTCTTTAATTCCTGATCTTAATATTTGATCTGTGCATGATCCATCTTTTGAACTATGAAAACATGGTTCTAAAGTAACATACATTGAAGCTCCTTTAGCTTTATGACCAGCTTTAGCTAGAGCTATTTCTTCGGCATGAGGCCTTCCAGATTTATTCGTTACAGCTTTAGAAATTATTTTTGAATTTTTTGCAATTACACAGCCCACTGTGGGATTAGGGAAAGTTTTTCCAAATTTTTTTTTAGCAATATCATGCGCTAAATTAATCATCTTTACATTTTGTTGAGACACTAAAAATTATTTATCTTCTAAATTACCTAAGAAATCTTCAAAATCTTTTGCTTCTCTAAAATTTTTGTAAACAGATGCAAATCTGACGTATGCTACCTGATCTAAATGCATTAAAGCTTCCATAATGTACTGACCGATAATATTAGATTTTATATCAGTTTCACCTGAGTTTTCTAATTTTCTTACAATAGCATTAACAATTTTTTCAATTTTTTCATTATCAACATTTCTTTTTCTTAAAGCTAAAGAGAGAGATCTATACATTTTATCTCTATCAAAATTTTCTTTTTGACCGTTACTTTTCATTACGACCAAATCTCTTAACTGAATTCTCTCAAAAGTTGTAAATCTAGAGCCGCAAGCATCACAAACTCTTCTTCTTCTTATTGCTGTATTATCTTCTGTAGGTCTTGAGTCTTTTACTTGTGTATCTTCATTACTACAGAAGGGGCATCTCATTTAAAATGCCTCACTATAAATTGGATATTTTTTGCAAAGCTCAATTACATCTTTTCTTGTTTTATTAAAAACTACATTTCTCTCATTTTCTTCAAGTAAAAGACTATCCAAAATATCAGCAATCATATTTCCGACTTGTTCAAAATCTTTCTGATTAAAACCTCTGGTCGTAGCAGCTGCTGTACCAAATCTAAGTCCACTAGTTATTTTTGGTGGATTAGGATCATATGGAATTGCATTTTTGTTACATGCCAATCCAACTTCTTCTAAAATTTTTTCAGCTTTGTCACCAGTTAAACCTTTTGGTGTCAAGTCTAACCAAACTATATGTGAATCTGTACCTCCTGTAACAATTCTAAATCCTCTATCAACTAAAGTTTTTGCCATAACTTTAGCACTAGCAATTACATTTTTAATATATTCTTCGAATTCAGGTTTAAGTGCTTCACCAAAGCAAACAGCTCTAGCTGCAATTACATGCATTAGTGGGCCGCCTTGTAATCCTGGGAAAACAGCAGAATTAATTTTTTTATATAAATCTTCATGATTAGTTAAAATCATTGCACTTCTTGCGCCTCTTAAAGTTTTGTGAGTTGTTGAAGTTACTACATGGGCATGCTCAATCGGATTTGGATATTGTTTACCAGCAACCAAACCTGAATAGTGAGCCATATCAACTAAAAAATATGCTCCTACTTTATCAGCTATTTCTCTAAATCTTTTCCAATCTATTGTTCTAGGATAAGCGGAAGCTCCCGCTATTATCATTTTTGGTTTATGCTCTAAAGCTAAAGCTTCAACTTCATCATAATCAATTAAATCTTTATCATTGCCATCTTTTTTTACACCGTATTGAACAGCATTAAACCATTTACCAGATAGATTAGGTTTTGCTCCATGAGTTAAGTGACCGCCTGATGCAAGAGACATACCTAAAATAGTATCATGTGGTTGAAGTAACGCTAGAAAAACCGCTTGGTTTGCCTGAGCTCCACTATGCGGTTGTAGATTTGCAAATTTACAATTAAAGAGTTTTTTAACTCTTTCTAAAGCAATCTCCTCAGCTTGATCAACAAATTCACACCCACCATAATATCGTTTACCAGGATAACCTTCTGCATATTTATTTGTCATGACAGAGCCTTGAGCATTTAAAATTGATCTTGAAGCAATATTTTCAGATGCTATCAACTCTATTTGGTTTTGCTGTCTTTCTAGTTCACGGCTTAAAGTCCCATAAACCTCTGGGTCTGCTTCTTTAATTCCTTTAGTAAACAAATCTGAAATCATAGTTTTTTAATCCTTCTTTTATGTCGTCCTGACTCAAACTTTGTAGAAAGAAAAGCCTGAACACTTTTTTTTGCCTCGCTAGTATTTATAAATCTACCTGGTAAAACAAGTACATTAGCATCATTGTGCTTTCTTATCAATCTTGCTATTTTTGAATTATTAGCAAGACCAGCCCTTATTCCTTTTTTTCTATTAGCTGCAATACTCATACCAACACCAGTTCCACAGATTAGAATACCAACGTTTTTCTTATTCTTAAGAACCTCTTTAGTTAATTTGTGTGCAAAATCAGGATAATCAACACTCTCCTCTGTCTTTGTTCCTAAATCATTAATTTTTGGAAAATTCTTCAACAATTTGGTTTTGAGATCAAATCCAGCATGGTCTGAAGCAATGTAT
>CACNUO010000040.1 GCA_902623585.1 uncultured Alphaproteobacteria bacterium
AATGACATTAGTAGATGTAAAAGGTTTTGGTAGACAAAGAGGATCAACTGGTGGAATTGATCCTAATGATGGGTATGATGATGAATTTTTAGCAAAAATGAAACTTGAAGTGATCGTCGATGACAATCAAGTAAATGATGTTATTGAATCAATAAAAAATAGCGCTTATTCTGGAAAAATCGGCGATGGTAAGATTTTTGTATCGAATATTGAGCAGGTAATTAGAATAAGGACTGGTGAAAAAGACAGTGATGCTGTCTAATTTTTCTTTACTTTTATATAAAACCTAGTAATTAAACTACAATCGTTCAACTCTTTTAGAGTCGGAAGTAGGCATTGTGCCGAAGGAACGCATGCAAAAGTTATAAATCGTTCAACCTATTATTATAGGTCGGAAGTAAGCCAAAAGCTGAAGGAACGCGCATCAAAAGCAGATTTCATAACTAGAGCATGATTTAACCGGGTAACGCTGGATAGCATACCCTTTTGTTGAAGTAAGGAGATAGATATGAAATTAAAAAGCTCGACTCCAAAAGATTTAATGTCTGAAATTAAAGATATGGACATTAAGATGGTTGATATGCGCTTTACTGATATACCAGGAACAACTCAACATTTTACAATACCAATTAAATTTTTAGATGAAGATATATTTTCTGACGGACTTGGTTTTGATGGATCTTCAGTAAGAGGTTTCCAAGAAATTCAAGACAGTGATATGATTGTTTTGCCAGATGCAACAACAGCCTATATTGATCCATTTTTTTCAGAAAAAACTTTGGCATTACACTGTAATATTAAAGATCCTGTAACTTTGGTTGACTATAGTCGTGACCCAAGAAATATTGCTAAAAAAGCTGAAGCCTATTTGAAATCATCTGGTATAGGTGACACAGCATTTTTTGGTCCAGAAGCAGAATTTTTTGTGTTTAATAACGTTCAGTTTGACTCAGGATCAAATTTTGCATTTCATGAAGTTGATTCTGTTGAAGGTACTTGGAATAGTGGTGCTGATGAAAACCCAAACTTAGGTCATAAGCCTAGACATAAAGAAGGTTATTTTCCTTTACCGCCAGTTGATACACTTCAAGATGTAAGAACTGAAATGGTAATGACAATGCAAGACATTGGTCTTACAGTTGAAGCACATCACCATGAAGTTGCAACAGGTGGACAATGTGAAATTGATTTAGAATTTTCACCTTTACTAAAAATGGCTGATGATATGATGAAATATAAGTACGTTGTTAAAAATGTTGCTAGACAACATGGAATGACAGCTACATTTATGCCTAAACCTTTATTCGAAGATAATGGTTCAGGTATGCACGTTCATCAAAGTGTTTGGAAAGACGGTGACACATTAATGTATAAAGAGGGTAACTATGCTAACCTAAGTGATTTAGCTCTAAATTATATTGGCGGTATACTTAAACATGCACCTGCTCTTTTAGCTTTTTGTGCTCCTACTACTAATTCTTATAAAAGATTAGTCCCAGGCTTTGAGGCTCCAGTGAACATTGTTTACTCTCAAAGAAATAGAACTGCATCAGTTAGAATTCCTGCTTATTCTCAAAGCCCTAAAGCAAAAAGAATGGAATTTAGATGTCCAGATCCAAGTGCAAATCCATACTTAGCATTCTCAGCAATGTTAATGGCAGGATTAGATGGAATTAAAAATAAAATTAATCCTGGTGACCCAACAGATATAAATCTCTATGCTGCTAGCGATGAAGTTTTGTCTAAAATTCAATCTACGCCTGGATCTTTAGCTGAATCTCTTGAAGCTCTTGAAAAAGATCATGCATTTTTATTAGAGGGTGATGTATTCACCAAAGACGTAATTGAAACTTATATTAGCTATAAAAAAGAGAGTGAGGTTGACCCTATTAATATTAGACCTCACCCTCACGAGTTTAAACTATACTACGACGTGTAGAATTATACTTTTCTCTATAAAGAAAACCGCCTTAGGGCGGTTTTTTTATGTTTTTAGAACAACACTTTTGATAAGAAATATTTGTGGCTAAAAAATCTACTTATAATGCCAAAGATATTGAAGTACTTGAGGGTCTTGAGCCAGTTCGTAAAAGACCGGGTATGTATATTGGAAGCACAAATCAAGATGGTCTTCATCATTTAGTTAACGAAGTACTAGATAATAGTATAGATGAAGTTTTAGCTGGTCACGCGACCGATATAAGTTTTCAATATAAAAAAGATGGTTCGATAAAAATAAAAGATAATGGAAGAGGTATTCCTATTGATTTTCATCCAAAATATAAAAATAAAAGAGCACTTGAAGTAGTTTTAACTACACTTCACGCAGGTGGTAAATTTAACAGTAATGCTTACAAAACTTCTGGTGGATTACACGGGGTTGGGATTTCTGTTGTAAATGCATTAAGTTCTTTATTACAAGTTCAGGTATTCAAAGATGGAAAAGCGTATAGACAAGATTACTCAAAAGGAAAGGTTAAGACAAAAATAAAAATTGAAAAATGTAGCAAAAAATT
>CACNUO010000041.1 GCA_902623585.1 uncultured Alphaproteobacteria bacterium
TAGCTACAAGGATTATATTAAACAAAAGCTTCTATATTTGTGGTTGTTGCTCTACTTCTTCTTCCGAAGATTTTTTTTCAATAACTGGTCCGCTATCTAGTCCTTTTGCATTTTCATCTCTGTCAACAAGCTCGATAACTGCAGTTGGAGCATTATCACCAAATCTATTCCCAAGTTTTATAATACGAGAGTATCCACCACTTCTGTTTTTGTATCTGTCAGCTAAAATATCAAAAACTTTTTTAGACATCTTTTGATCTTGCAAAATAGAAACAGCTTTTCTTCTTGATAACAAATCACCCTTTTTACCAAGAGTTATTACTTTTTCGACAAATCTTCTAAGTTCTTTTGCTTTTGCCAAAGTAGTTGTTATTTGTTCATGTTTAATGAGAGCATTTGACATATTCATAAACATAGCTTTCCTGTGAGAACTTGTTCTATTTAGTTTTTTATTTTTGATATTATGTTTCATATAATTTATTTATTAAATGGATCCTCATATTTTTTTGCAAGCTCATCAATATTTTCTGGGGGCCAATCAGGAACAGACATTCCAAGATTTAATTCCATTTGTTGAAGAACTTCTTTAATTTCATTGAGAGATTTTCTACCAAAATTTGGAGTTCTTAGCATTTCTGATTCAGATTTTTGAACTAAATCACCAATATAAATTATATTGTCGTTTTTAAGACAATTAGCAGATCTAACGGACAACTCTAATTCCTCAACTTTTTTAAGTAAGTTAGAATTAAATGATAAGGTTTCAATTTTAGATTGATCTGGCATTACCTCAGGTTCATCAAAATTAATGAATGGTTGCAATTGGTCTTGCAAAATCCTTGCAGCTAAAGCAATAGCATCATCTGGAGCCATCGCTCCATTTGTTTCAACTTCGAAAACTAATTTATCAAAATCTGTTACTTGCCCCACCCTACTATTTTCAACTTTGTAAGTAGCTTTAATAACTGGACTGAACATTGCATCTAATTTAATCTCACCAATTAGCTTGTTTTCATCCTCAGCCACTTCAGCTGATACATAACCTTTGCCTGTTTCAACATTGGCCTCGATTTCAACATCTGCATTAGAATCTAATGTCATTATTAGCTGATCAGGATTCATGATTTCTGTCTCAGAGTCTGCTTCAAAATTTCCAGCTCTTAGTTCACCAGAACCAGTAGATTTCAGATACATTTTTTTTAGTCCAGGTGAATGAACTTTAACAGCTATTGATTTTAAATTTAATAATATTTCTGTTAAGTCTTCTTTTACACCAGGAATAGTAGAAAACTCGTGAACAACACCTTTGATTTTTACTGATGTTATTGCAGCTCCTTGTAATGATGAAAGTAGAATTCTCCTTATAGAGTTGCCTAAAGTTAAACCAAAACCACGTTCAAGTGGTTCAGCTGTAAGCTTACCTATTCTACCATTTGTTTCATCTACATTTACTTCCATCTTTGTAGGTTTAATTAATTCACTCCAATTTTTTTGTAACACTTAAATGCTCCTTTTTTAAACTCTTCTTCTTTTTCTTGGTCTGCATCCATTATGAGGTATTGGTGTTACATCTTTAATTGAAGTAATCACATATCCTATGGATTGCAATGATCTAAGAGCAGATTCTCTTCCAGAACCAGGGCCAGAGACCTCTACTTTGAGATTTTTTAAACCATATTCTTTTGCTTTGTTACCAACATCTTCAGCAGCGATTTGAGCTGCGTAAGGTGTAGATTTCCTAGAACCTTTAAAACCTTTATGCCCGGATGATGACCAAGCTAATGCATTTCCTTTTTCATCTGAAATAGTAATTATTGTATTGTTAAATGATGAGACGATGTGAGCAACACCAGAAGATATTTTTTTTTTAACTTTAGATTTTTTTTTCTCAGCCATTTTATCCTTTAGTAACTTTTTTCTTTCCAGCTATTGCGACTGCTTTACCTTTTCTAGTTCTAGCATTTGTATGTGTTCTTTGACCTCTAACAGGTAATTTTTTTCTGTGTCTCAGACCTCTATAGCAGCCTAAATCATTTAATCTTTTAATGTCTAAAGATATTTTTCTTCTCAAGTCGCCTTCAACAGAATAATCTTTATCAATTAAATCTCTAATTTTATTTACCTCATCTTCATTTAATTCACTAACTCTCTTAGATATATTTATTGAAGCATTTTTACATATATCTAAGGCAAATTTTCTTCCTATGCCAAAAATATAAGTTAAAGCGAT
>CACNUO010000042.1 GCA_902623585.1 uncultured Alphaproteobacteria bacterium
ATGCAAGTCTTGTTTGTGACTTGATGTAATTTTGCATTTTTTATTTTAGTAACTCTATGCAAGCTAATGCAGCTTCTTGACCTTTATTTTTTTGATTAACATCACTTCTTATTATTCCTTGTTCTAAATCATAACATGTTAAGATACCAAAACCAATTGGAACATTAAACTCAACAGAAAGATCCATAATTTTTCTAGAAGTTTCATTAGCAATAACTTCGAAATGATATGTGTCACCTTTTATGATACATCCTAAAGAAATAAATCCTTTAAAATTGTCTATATTTTTTTTTATTAAATAGGGAATTTCAAAACAACCTGGTGCATTAATAATTTCATACTCATAACCATTTTCTTTAAGTGTTTTGCTTGCACCCAATTCAAGGTTTTTCGATATTTCTTTATAATAATTTGCGGAAACTATTAGAATTTTATTATTCATATTTTTCTCTGATCAACTATTTCAATATTAAATCCATCCAAGGCAATAATTCTTTTCTTAGTATTTGTTAATAATATAATTTTATTTATTTGAAGTAATGATAAAATCTGAGCACCTACACCATATTCTCTTAATTCTAATTTATTTTTTGATCTTTTCCTTTTATTAAAAGTTTTGAGTATATTTGGTGACATGTCACTATTTATTAAAACTATAGCTCCTGATCCATTCTTCTCTATAAGCTGAAAAGCAGACTTAATTTCACTTCCAAAAATATTTTTTTCTTCAAATATATCCTTTGTGACATCTAATCTGTGCATTCTAACAAGCACAGGTTGCTTTACATCACTTAAATTTTTTACTAGAGCGTAATGCTTTTCACCAGAAATAGTATTTTGAAATATTTTAAGAGTAAATTGTGACCCCATCTCACTTTCAAATGGCCTTTCGGAGATCTGTTCGACAATTTTAGTTTTTTTAAGTCTAAACTTAATTAAATCACTAACCGTTCCTACTTTTAAATTATGTAATTTTGCAAACTTGATAATTTCTGGTAATCTTGCCATAGATCCATCTTCGCTCATAATCTCACAAATAACGCCAGAAGGATTTAAATCTGCAAGTTTTGAAATATCAACTGCTGCCTCTGTATGACCAGCACGTACTAAAACACCCCCATCCCAAGCCATAAGAGGAAAAACGTGTCCAGGATAAACAAGATCATTCTTGTTTCTATTATTATCTACAGCTACTGATATTGTATGAGCTCTATCAGCTGCAGATATTCCAGTTGTAACTCCTTCTTTTGCTTCAATCGAAACAGTAAAAGCAGTTAAATCATTTTTTATATTACTTGGGTTCATTAAGGGAAGTTCCAAATCTTCTATTCTATCCTTAGTTAATGCTAAACAAATTAATCCCCTGCCATGCTTTGCCATAAAATTAATAGTTTGAGGGCTAGCATATTGAGCTGGAATAATTAAATCACCTTCATTTTCTCTATCAGGATCATCAACAAGAATATACATTTTACCATTTCTTGCATCTTTTATGATTTCTTCAATAGAAGATAAACTTTCTTCAATGTTATCTTTATTCATTTTTAAGGATAAAGCGTGCAAGATAATCAAATTCAATATTTACTTGATCACTTTTTTGTAAATATTTTAAATTAGTATGATTAAATGTATGGTCTATTACAGAAATCATAAAAGTATTATTTTCTACTTTTGCTACTGTTAAAGAAATACCATTTATTGAAATAGATCCTTTTTCAACAATAAATCTATTATTTTTATTAAATTTTTTTTCAAAATGATATTCCCAACTATTTTCAAGTTCTAAAATTTCACTAACGACAGTTGTGGTGTCAACATGACCATAAACAAAGTGACCACTGATTTCATCACCTATCAAAAGAGATTTTTCTAAATTAATTTTTTCATTTTTTAAAATAGAATTAGCTAGATTTGTTCTTTGCAAGGTTTCTTCTCCTATGTTCACATCAAAGCTAAATGAATTGTTGTTTGATGGAGTTATATTCTTTGCTGTAAGACACACTCCATTACAAGAAATTGAAGAACCTTCCTTACAATTACTCAAATCAAGATGCGTAGATATTTGGTAAAGTCCCACATCTTTGTTTTTTATTGTTCCTAAATCTTGAATAATACCTGTAAACATTAATTCACCTGATAGT